>JBFXBK010000103.1:0-25060 GCA_050183255.1 Polyangiaceae bacterium
TGGGGCAGCGGCTCCAGGGAGCCCGTGGTGCTGGGTCGCATGGTGAACGCACTGTTCCCTCCCCCCAATAATCTCCCCGCGGAAAAAACGACGACCGCCTTCGGGACCCGCAGCACGCCGGCCGGCGGGGGCAAGGGCAACCGCATCGCGTTCGACGACACCAAGGGCAAGGAAGGCATGCACTTCAACGCCGGCAGCGCGATGAGTGACAAGACGACCAAGGACAAGACCACGACAGTCACCGCCGACGAGAGCCACAGCGTCTCGGGCTCGCGCAGCCTTGCGACCGGGCAGGTCTTCACCCAGACGACGGGCGGCGCCGAAGTCTATTCCGTGGGGACACGCACGGTCAGCGTGACCGCAAACAAGAGCATCGTGGCCGGCTCGGAGACCATCGTGATCGGCGGCGCGCGGATCTTCTGCGTGGGGGGAGAGCAAGGCATCGAAGCCGCAACCCTGGTGCGCTGCGTGGCCGGCCTGAAGACGGAGCTGCCGGTCGGAGGCGAGTCCCGCAAGGTCAAGGGCTCCAACATCACCGTGATCGGCGGCGCGCTGTTGCAGGCGGCGTCCAACTCGGGGGTCAGCGTGGGTGGCATCAACAACGAGGCAGTGGCCGGACCCAAGGTGGTGAACGCCACGAACTACGCACTCAGCGTGACTGGCGTGCTGACTGAGAGCTACGGCGCGCGCCTGGTCCGTGGCGCCGGGGTCGAGCACATCGGGAAAGGCGCCATCAGCATCAACTGCTCGGGCGCGTCCACCCTGAGCGGCGCGAACGTGGTGTTCGAAGCTCAGGGCTCCATCACTATCGAGGGCTGGGGCGGCAGCATCAAGGTCACCGGCGGCAGCGTCGAAGTGGACGCCGACTTCGATTCGTCAGGCAACGCGAGCAATTCGAACAGCCAGAAGTACGCATAACCCAAGAAATTCAATCAGTTAGAAAAGTTCGAGACGCCTCACACAAAAGCCACAACTGGAGCGGCCGGCGGCCGATTCGAGTGCATGCCCAAGCCTCGCCCGCTGCGCGCCGTGCCCTCCATCAAGACCACACGGAAACGAGGTCGGGCCGCAGAGCTGACCCCTGGCGCGTTGTATGGCGCGTTCGTGGAGCTCGCAGCGGAGAGCACCTACTCGGTGCGCTTGCTCGACGGAGACTTGGTGCAGGCTGAGTTGGCGCCCGGCGTCGAGCCCAGCCTGATCTCCGACGTGCTCCAGCGCCGCGCCATGGTGCTGGTGAGTCCCACTCAAGATGGGCTGCTCATCTTGGGCGCTCTACAAACCCGGATGACTCCCGGCGTGAACGCCGACGGCGACCTGGACGTGCGTGCGCGGCGCGTGAACCTCCAGGCAGACGAGGAGGTGAAGCTCCGCAGCGGCCAGAGTGAAATTCAGCTTCAGTCTCAAGGTCGCATGCGCATCAACGGGGAGCGGCTCTACATGCGGGTTCACGCCAACGTGCGCGTCTACTCCGCCAAGGTGGAGCTACCCTGATGGCCACGACGTTTTCCAAACGGAAAGCTCTCACCTCGAAGACGTCCCCGCCCTTCATCGCGCCGCCGACGCCGAGCAACATCCCTCCCATGCCGCCGCCAAAGCCCGACGGCGTGCCCGCACCGTTTCCCCATACCGCGAAGCCTAGCTCCGTGGACGGGGCCTCCACCAAGCTCTTGATCGGCGGAGGCAAGACCATCGTGCCAGGCACGAAGTACGACATCGATCCTCCCGGAAATAATCCGTCGAACCCGGCTCCCGTTCACGATCTGACCACCGGCAAGATCAACAAGAAGATGGACCTCTGAGGTAGCCGTGTCGGAGACTGGTGGAAAAGAGGCACAAGGCTGCCCCAACAAGGCTTCGGTCGAGGGCGTCGTGTGCGCCCCGCTGGCAGACGGCGGCGCTACGCCCGGCCAGGGCGGCGGGAAGGCCGGTGGTGGCACAGGCGACGACGACACCGGAGCCAGTACCGGACACCTCGCGCAGAACGCCAGCACGACGGGCACACGTCCTGCTAGCAGCAGCTCCTGCAGCGGTAAGGCCTCGGGAGACAGCTCCGGTCGCTGCGTCACCGGCGAGCCAATCGACGTCTGGACGGGCGAAGTCGTCGAGACGCTGGTCGACCTGTGCATCGCGCCTCCGATCGGTTCCCCGCGGCAAACTCTGGATCCCAACCTCGAGGGCGGTGGCAACGGTCAGCTGGCCTTCGAGTTCATCCGTGAGTACAGCTCGGGCGACGCTACGGATCAGCTGCCCTTCGGTCGCGGCTGGAGCCACAATTTCGACCAGTACATCGAGTTCGCCGACGAGCAGCTCTTCCTGCGCAAGGCGGACGGCCGCTTCCTGAGGCTCGGCAGGGCGCTCCTGGAGCACCCAGAGCGCCCGCAGCGCCTGCTCTACGCCAACCTGGAAATCACCCGCCACCAGGACCAGCTGCGCGTGAGCGAGCTGCGCGGCTCACGCATCAGTACCTTCAGCTTGGTCAAGCGCGAGGGACCGGCGCGCTGGTACCTGAGCGCGATCGTCGATCGCCGCGGCAACGGCGTCGACCTCTACTACGAACAGCTCGAGCGCGGGCCACGCCTGCAGCGCATCACCGATCGCCGCGGCTGGAGCGTGCAGCTCGACTACGGCGACCACGGGTGCATCAGGAGCGCGCGCCTCTTGCGTCACGACGTGGGCGCGGCCACTCCGGTAGAGCTCGCCAGCGTCCGCTACGACTATCACGAGACCGGCGAGCTCGCGCAGGTGACCGACGCCGCGGGCGTGAAGACGAGCTACGTCTACGATGGCTTCCACCGAATCCGCAGGGCAACGCTACCTCTCGGAGCCGTCGTGCACTGGGAGTACGATGCCAGCAGCTTCTGCAAGAAGAGCTTCGTCTCTGGCGGCTCATACCATCGGGAGCTCACCCGCAAGGATCTCAACACCACAGTCGTCACCGGCGCTGCTGTCGCCGAGGAGTATCGCTTCGGCGCCCGCGGTCAGCTGCTCAACAAAGCCACCCTCGACGGCCGCGTCAGCGAAGCGAACACCTACGACTCGGAGCTCCAGATCACCCAGCGGGTCAACGCCGCCGGCGAAGCCTGGCAGTGGGAGTACGACAGCGTCGGCAACAAGACGCGTGAAGTGGATCCAGGCGGAAACGTCACTGAGTGGAGCTTTTGGCCTGGCTACGCGGCGATCCGCTCCGACAGCGGTCAGTTCACCGAAGCCTGGTACGACGACTTTGGCGACCTGGTCCGCACCCGAGATCGTGGGGGTGAGGAGCGCTATTTCGACCGCGATCAACACGGCCGGGTCACCGCCGTTTACGCTGGCAGCTCCGCCCCCAACGACCGCGGCGCACTCCTCGAGCGACGTTACTACGACGACCACGGCTTGCTCGCCTACCGCGAAGACGCCCGCGGTCTGCGCACGAGCTACGTCTACGACGGACTCGGCTACCTGAAGCAGCGCACGGACACCTTCGGGGACGGTCGGGTCAGCCGCAGCTGGCTCTACGAACACGACGTCTACGGCAGGCTCCTGAGCCAGACGTTTCCCGACGGCAGCGTCGAGCGCTTCGAACACACGGCCCACGGCCTGGTCACGCGCAGCGTGGACGCGCTGGGTCGTGTCACTCACAGCACGTACAGCACGACCGGCCAGCTGCTGAGCCGCCGCCACCCCGACGGCTCCGAGTGGCAGTACCGCTACGACCTGGAAGATCGCCTCGCCAGCATCAGCAATCCCCGCGGCGAAACTCACAGCTACCGCTACAACCTCGCAGGCCAGCTCACGGAGGAAGACACCTTCGACGGCCGCGCGCTGCGCTACACCTATGACCTCGCGGGCCGCGTTCAGCGCATCGAGCGCAACGACGGCAGCTACCGCGAGTTCACCTACGATCCTTTGGGGAACGTCCTCAAGGAGGAGACGAGCAGCGGCACGCTGACCTACGAGCGAGACGCCCACGGCCGCGTGCTGAAGGCGACGGCTGAAGACGCCCAGGCCACTATCGAGACCCACTTCGAGCGCGACACGCTGGGGCGCGTGATCTGCGAGCGCATCGGGCCGACCGATGAGTTCGAGATCCGCTGGGCCTACGACTCTCGCGGACGGGTGAAGACCCGCACGGCGCTCGGTGAGCGCACGGAGTACGAGTACGACATCGCCGGTGACCTGTGCGCCGTCGTCCACCACCCCAAGGGTGGCACGCCGGTTCGCACTCAAGTCCAGCGGAACCTCGACGGCCTCGAGACTCGTCGCCTCGCGGAAACGCTTCTACCCAGCCCCGATGCGTACAGGCAGGGCAATCCAGCGCCCCTGGCCATCGACAGCGAATACGACGCTCAAGGTCACCTCGCCTCACGCCGCGCCGTCGTGCCGGACGGCTCTGGGCAAGCGCCAAACCGCGCCGCCCGCTACCATCTCCCCCCCAACCCGAGCAACGGCTGGAAGAGCGCAAGCGAGCGTCGCTACGGCTATGACGCAGCGGGCCGCGTCACCCACTGCGACGACGTGCTCTGGGGCAGGCAGCGCTTCCAGTACGACGCCGCCGATCGCCTCGACACCGCCGAGCGTGAGCGCCTGGTGGAGCACTTCGACTACGACGCGGCAGGCAGCGTGGACGCTGCGCTACGCACCTTCGACGGCCAGCCGCTGTGGGGCCAGCTCCCGGCGCCAGCAGCGCACGATGCCGCGAACGCGCAGCTGCCCATCGCCCCTCAGGCCGTGCCACCTCCTCCCTGGTTCAAGGCGCTGGGCTCACCCGCCGTCGCCTACAGCGACCGTGGCAACAAGCTCATACGCCACGGCTACTTCGACTACGAAAACGACGCGCTCGGCCGCCTCATTGCCCGACGGAATCGCCAGACGGGCGAGACGACGCACCTCGAGTGGGATGTGTGGGACCAGCTGCGCGAAGTGCGCCGCCCCGACGGCTACCGCGTGCAGTTCGACTACGACGCCTGGGGCAGGCGTGTGCGTAAGCGCGTGTTGCCGCCAGCGCCAAAACCCGAGCAGCTGATCCCAGTCCTCGCCAAGCTGTTCGCGGGTGAGGAGCTAGACGCGGACGAAGCCCCAGCCCAGCTGCCGGAGTACGAGATTGCCTATCTCTGGGACGAAGACGAACTGTGCGGCGAGCTCCACGGCAGCGGCTGGCAGCGAGTGCACGTGCACGTCCCCGGCCACCCAGTCGTCGGGCGCGAGCACGAGCCCAGCTACGTGCCCTTCCTGCAAAGTCAGGATGGCCAAGTCTACCAAGTCATCGTCGACCAGCTCGGGACACCAAAAGAACTACTCAGAGTCGACGGCAGCATCCTCTGGAGCGCAGCTCACAGCGCGTGGGGCGAAACCCTTGAAGTCTGGCGAGCAACAGTCGAAGCTAAGGCTCCGTTGGAGTCCCCGTTTCGGCTCCAGGGCCAGTACTGGGATCATGAAACTGGTCTCAGCTGTACCAGGTATCGCTACTTTGACAATTCGCTAGGGAGGTGGCTCTCACCAGATCCGTTGGGAACCGCTGGTGGGTACAACCTACTGGGGTTCAATGGGTCACCGACGTTGGTCAGCGACCCACTGGGGTTGAAGACCAAGGGGCACAAGGAGCACGCTGGGGACCCGAATGTTGAGTCCCCGGGGAAGCGGAAGAAGGGTGAGGAGCACGCCCACGCTGAGGCGGGAGAACAGAACCATCCGCCGGGTCATCTGGAGAAGCGGGCGGACCGTGCGGAGCCTTCTGAGCAGTTGCAAGCCAAGATGAGCACTGCAAGACAGAAAGCTGAAAAGGCCCAGGAGCTGCAGAAGAGTCACAAGGGTAAGACGGTCGCAGTGAATGGGGGGGAACACATCAGCGGCTACAAAACAACTGACGCCCCCAATCCCCCGCGGAAAGAGAAGGGGATGAAGAAGGGTGACCGCTTCACCGATGGCGAAGGTCGAGACCCTGTGAAGGCCCGAGACTATGACAAGGAAATCGGACACGACACCTACTCCAACAGCAGCGTGGACCCGAAAGTGTCGAGAGGTGCCGATGGCGACGTGAATCGAGTTACGGGATCGCAAGGCAATGGTTCCGAGACCCTGCCAGGTGGCGCGGCAGCGACGCACGCAGAACGGCAATCACTGCTAGAGCAAAACAAGCGAGGCACCAATGATCCGGTAGGGATATCAACTGAGCAATGTGGGGACTGTCGGGCGCAGCATCAGAAGCATGCGCAGAACCCAGATCGTCCCTACCCGAACGATCCTGTTGTCGTTGCAGACCCGCAACACACAAGGCTCTACCACAACGATGGGAGTGTCGATGTGTTCGACAAGAACGGCAACTATGTTGGCACTGCCCCTCCGGGTACCCCCCCCGAGGCAACGATCAACAAATACAAGGGTATGCCGTGGTGAAGGAGTATCGCCGTGAGTAGCCTCACTAGAAGCTGTCTAGAGGAAGTCAATAACAAGGAGACTCATTGGTTGTCGTTCGCGGAACGACGCCGCATGCTGTTGAGTCTCGGCCCGACTTGGCAAAGTACCGATTTACGGATCATCGATGTCGTCGAAGGCAGATATGAGATGACAATCGGGCATCGGCGGCGGGCTCATCTGGCCATACTTGCGGCGACTAGGGTAGCCGCGTTCTGGGAACGCCGCTTCAGTGAGCCCCATCCCCAAAGGCTTATCGCCAATGCCCAGAAAGTACTCGAAGGCAGCCTCGACAAGGAGGTTCTTCGAGTGGATGCCATCGAATTCAAGGGGGCGGGCCTGGACGGCGGTGCTCCGCCCGATCGCGACGGCTATGGTTTCCTTTGGGCAGGCTACGCCGGAGCCTTCGCCGCCTTTACGACCGTGTGGGACGAAGACCTATTGCCGGACGACAACGTTACGCAGGAGACGCTTGATAACCCGGACGACCCAGACCTCTGGGATTGCGCGGCGTGGGCAGCGGCGGCTTGGGCAGGAGGATTCCCTTGGGGCGAAGCGGAGTGGTATCACCCTGAAAGGGCGCTCGAGTTCTGGCTTTGGTATCTGAATGAAGCCGTGCCCAAAGCGATTGAACTCGCAGGGTAGCATCCCCCTCCGCCCGCGCGCGCGAGCGTAGCGAGTCGCGGCCGGCGCCGGGAGGGGGCGGACGCGCAAGATTCCAGGACGACACGTCCTAGCTCTTTGAAACCCTAAGCTGTTTCCTCCCGGCACTAAGCGGCCGGGGGGAGGCAACCCAGCCGCTAGGAACCGCAGGTGGGTACAACCTGCTGGGGTTCAACGGTTCGCCGACCCTGGTCAGTGACCCGTTGGGGTTGAAGACCAAGGGACACAAGGAGCATGCTGGGGATCCGAGCGTTGAGTCCCCGGGGAAGCGACACGAGGCTGAGGCCGCGAAGCAGGACCCGCCGAATACCTATCGCGATAAGGATGGACGCCTACGCCACGCGGATGGCCCAAACAAGGGTAGGTTCGCCAAGGACCCCCACGCGGGTGGCGACGACAGGCCGACTCACCACGCGAAGGAGGGCCCCTACGGACCCGCGGAGGGCAAGAAGATCAAGCTGCCGGACGACGCCGAAGTCAACCTGAAGGACGGAAGCAAGAAGTCCGCAAAGGAGGCGGCCAAGGACCGCAAGGACCACCTGAACGAAGCGCAGAAGTCGCGAACCGAAGAGGAAAAGTCCAAGAAGAAGGCCGAGGAGGCACGCAAGCAGGGAGACGATGATGCCGCGGCCAAGCACGACGCGGACGCAGCGAAGCACGAGAAGAAGGCGAAGGAACACGAACAAGCCGCACGCGACCACTCGGAAGCGCTCGGGGACGCCGCGACCGACCACGCGGTCAAGCAGATGTTCGAGCCGGACAAGACGCTGGAGCCGGTCAAGAAAGGTTCCGGCGCCAACACCTTCGACAACGTCTACAAGGTCAATCCGCCGCCACCAGACTACGTCATCGCCGAGAGTAAGGGCGGCGCCGGGACGAATAGCTCCTCGCGGAAAGGCGACAATCCGGGGGAGCGCTACGAACAGGGAACACCCGAGTACAAGAACCAGTTGTTGGACAAGCAGGCGAAGGATACCAGCGCTCCCGCAGATCAGCGAGATATGGCCAAGGACGTTCGAAAGGGGAACGCCGACGCTGACTACATCAAGGTCACGCAACCGTTCGACCAAAACGGCGACCTCAAGGAAACCAAAGTCTCCAAGTACGACGACCAATCCTACGACGCGGACGGTAACCCGCATCCAAAACCATGAGCAAACTCAGCTTAAAGCGTCACCCACTTCACGACTTCTATGGGGAAGGCGAAGTCGCTAGAGATCGGGACCGCTCCGTCGCAAACTCGCGAGGGCGCGCGGTAACCCTAGCGCAGAAAGACTCGCGTCGTCCCGGAGACCTCGCGGCGCTTGAGCGCACCGCCGCCAACACCATGCTCCTGATCGACGACGTCACGTCCTTCTGGGAGTTCCTCAACGCGTCCGTCGACTACGCGGTGGCTGGCTTCAAGCTCTGGTACGCTCCAGGCGACGTCGAGGTCGAACTGTGCGGCCAGCAGCTACGTCTCCCCGGGGCAACGCCTGGCCTTGGCGCGACGCCCCGAGATTGGTGGCACGCGGTAGCCTGCGCCAAGATCTTGCGGCGAAGCGATGCCGTCCAATCACTGCTGAGCTACGACCAAGCCCTATTCCTGCGCATCCCAGGCCAACGGGATGCTTACCAGCTCGAACTCGCCGCTGCGCTTCGGGCGTTCTGGCTCGACTCGCAAGAGTTCGATGCCCACGCAGCCAAGACCGAGAACCTTGGAGCCCCAGGCGTCGCGACCATCTCGGGTCCGCGCCTGGCAAAGCTCGATGTCAGCAAGCTCGAGGTCCTGCGTGCGATCCGCGCGGCGGACGCTGCCAGTTTCAACGAGGCCGCGCTTCAATCATTGAAGGCGTTCAAGGGTTTCTGGGGCACGGGCAAGAACAAGTCAGACCCAGACAGCTATCACGATTGGTTGGGCACAGCGCTGGCGATCGAGGGCGAGGCGCGAGGGATGACCTATGAGGTCGACTCGGACTACACGCCGCGCTGGCTGATCGACGGCCCGCCAGCGGGACTACTCGACCACTTCAAGACCCTCTACGAAGCCCCACCAACGGCCTGAACATGTCGCGCGGAATCATGATCTACAGCGTCGACGAGGGCGCTCTGACGGGTGCCTTGGGCAGCAATGACACGGATCTGCTCGAAGCACTCGAGCGGACTTGTAGCGACGGCACCTGGCCGCAGGTCATGCAGCTCATCAAGTCCGGCTCTTGCCGCGGAGATGCGGAACATCAGATCTTCGCGTTCGAAGCGCTCTGCAAGTACTTCGGGGTTGAGCTGGACAACGGGGCGGTTTCGCCCATTCGCCAGTCGACCATTGAAGACGCGGACCAAGCACTTCTGACGCACCCATGCGGGCTGTCTTTCGACCAGCTGGTGTACGGCCACGGCGTCTTCCCATTCACCCTGGCCAGCGACTTCCCCCAGTTCGGTCACTGGTCCGCGCAGAGCGTCCGCGCGGCTGCGCCGGTCCTCGAGCAGGATCCCCCGGAGCACGACGATGAGACGCTGGAGTCGATTCTCCTGGCTGTCTCCGACTGGATCACCATCGCCCACGCGCGGAACAACGCGCTGTTCGGCTTCATCTACTGACGCCCCCGCGCCGCGCAGCGCGTCCTACTTCACGCACACCCCAGAACAAGAGTAGCCCGCCTTGGACTCGCAGCGGCAGATCTCGCCCGGATCGCACCCGCTGGTCGTACTGTTGCCTCCCGGTAACGGGCCGTTGTCGTCCTTGACCGAACACGGCTTGCCGCTGCCGGAGCCGACTTCACCGACCCCTGTGAGCTGGCCTTCAGGCTGTGGCTCCGAGTTCGGCGGCTCTGAGCTCGGTGCCAATGCGGGAGTTGTAGCTTCCGGCGCTTCACTCCCTTCGGGCTCGACGGCGACCGGATCGGCGCTCGGCTCGTTCGCTGGCGGCGCGCTCTGAGCGCACGCGCTGAACCCCAGCGCGCACAGCGCGAGCCAGCTCGAAGCCTTGAGTGTTTCTTCTACTTGCCCCATGTTCCCTCCGTTGACGCTCTGACTCTGGCCAACAACTCCCAATCGCGCTAGGAGCCCCTCGTGCCTCGATGCTACTTCCTCGGCGTGTGTAGCGGTTCGGCCCTGGATCAGGGGTCGAATAACGTTTCGCTGTTCAATCTGATCGAGCAGCTGAACCTGCCGCCGTCGTCGGGTCCCGGCGCGGTCAAGCCTCCGCCGAACGGGATCATCCCGGTTGAGCTGCATGCTTACTGGGTGCTGCAGCCGGAGGAGATCGGGCTCAGCTTCCAGACGCGCTTCGTGCTGCAGTCCCTGGACAGCGGCCTGGAAATCCCCACGGATATTACGCAGCACGTGTCGCAGACGCCGCGCTTCCGCACGCGGTCCCTGGGGCTGCCGCACCCGCCGGTCGTTGGCAACTACGCGCTCAAGGTGGACTGGCGCAGCGACGACAGCGAAGGCTGGATCCGCGATCTGCTGACCTGGCCCCTCAGCGTGGTGGAGGTGCAGCCTCGCCCCGCCGTCACGATGCACTAGTCTCGGCGACTAGCGGTACCGGTATTGATACACGCACTGCGGGTCGCCTCGCGACACGCAGCTCGCTTGCTTGTAGTCAACGAGCGCTGGCTCCTTGAAGCGCTGGGATAGCTCCACCATCGATCCGAAGGGGTTGAAGCAGCGCAGCGCGCTGTGCCCCTTCCAGTCGCGAACCGTCAGCGTGAGCAGCTTGGTGGACGCGTCATACCCCGCGGTAACACGGCCGCTGTCGTACAGCGTGGACCAGTACTCCGGCACGTACCGGGCAAGGCGCTGAGGGCTACCAAACAAGCCGAGCAACGTGCGACCGAGGCGGCCCGCGCTCTCGTACGCGCTGTTGCGACCGAGCTGGAGCGCGTATTCCTTGGGATCCATCCCAAGCTGGGCAGCCACGAGGCGGATCACGTCGTCGGTTGCTTCTTGGCTGTACCAGTCCGTGGCGAGGAAGCGCCGAGTCAACGCATGGCGCACTTCGGGAGACGCCTTGGCCAGCACCGCTGCCATGCCTGCGGTTCCCAAGTCGTGTTTCATCGACTTGCGCCCCGCCATCATCAAGCGCCCCTTGATGCGCTCTCCTGGTTCCCCCTCCACAGCGCGCGTCTCCGGCCTGCATCCTACCAATCGGGGCGCACTGAACTCCATGGTCTAGCGGCGTACCGCCGGTCTCGGGTCATTTCATGACGTGGGCAGAACAGCGCGGGGCTTGGCTCAGCGCCTGATACGCGTCCGTACCTGCACCTTCGCAGAGCTGGATCCACGCGGAGATGCTCGGGTTCGCTAGCTCCAACGTGCCCCCGAGGTGGATGTAGTCCTTGCCGTCTTGATGCACGAGCAAGAAGGCGCCACTGGGTACTTCGACCCGGTAGCCATCCGTGGACTCCTGCAAGCTAGGAGTCGCTTGAAGATCCGCCACATCGACGTCAACGGGTGTGCTCACCCCCAAATCCAGGGGCAAACCACGCTCTACGGCGAACGACGAACCTTGAGTGTCTTGCGCCACGGCAACGCCCCACAGCGTGGCTTCGTCCCCACCCGTGAACGACGCAGCCACGGGCACGGCGTAGCTCCCGAGGGTGCCTTCGAAGGCAGGAAACACCAGGACTTGCTTGTTGACGGTGAGGCCCGGCACGCCAATTGGCTCAGAGCTGACGCTGCCAGTACCGGTGCCCGGCTTCACGGCGACCTGCCCGAGTTGATCCGTGGGGATCATGTTGAGCGCCTGACCCGACAGCAGATCGTCACCGGCGTCGAAGGTCAAGAGCCCGAACCCACTGCCGGTGAGCGTGTCATCGCTGAGGTCATCGGGAGTTCCCCCGTCATCGCCTTCGACGATCGTCGCGAACACGCTCGTCACGTCCGCGTGGACGTTGAGCTCGAAAGCGCACACCGTGGGCGTATCTCGCGCGACGCAGCTGGCCTCGCTGACCCCGAGGGCCACCCGTTCATGTATCCGCGCGGAGTCGTTCAGTTCGGCGCCGCGGATGATTGCCATGCGGTAGTGCCCAGCATCGAGCGCGGGCAGCGAATCCCAACCGACGATGCTCCCTCGCACCGTGCGTTGACGCGCCTTGCTCGGCGAGAGCGGCAGCGTGATCGACTCACCGCTCACGCCTCCCACCTGGAGCGGCAAGTACCCCGTCGCAGTGATGCTGATCTCAGTAGATTCTGACACTTTCACGACACCCTCAGCATCCGTGTTCGCCGTTGCCGAGCCGCTGCTAACCGTCGCGTCCGTAACTGGTTGACCAGTCTCCCGGTCGAGCAGCATGACTTGGATTTTGGGGGGAGGAGCTTCGTCATCGCTCCCACACGCAACCGCGAAGAGGCCGAAAAGTAGGGGAAACATCCAGCGCGCCGGCTCATCAGCCGCAAGCCGCGCGAGGCGCGACGCACGAAGAAACCGCTGCTTTTGAGGTTCGGAGTCGTCGATCATTGGGCCCTCGGAGGATACAGTCTGCGACGTCGATGGTCGCAGCAGATTCGGAATTGCCCCCACAAAGCCAGCTGCCACTGGACGGCTCGAGCTTCGTGGGGCGGAACCAGGAGCTCGCCGAGTTGCAGCGGCGTTTCGCTGCTGGCGAGCGGCTGGTGACCTTGGTCGGCGCGCCGGGAATTGGCAAGACGCGTCTGGCGCTGCGCTACGCGGAACACTTCGATCAGGCGCTGTTCGTCGACCTCTCGAGCGCGGAAACGCTGGCCGATGTGTGCGGCAGCCTCGGCTCGCGCCTCGGCATCTTGTTCAGCGACGACGCCGACCTGGTGGAGCACCTGGGGCGCGCCTTCTCCGCCCGAGGCCCGAGCCTGTGCGTGCTGGACAACTTCGAGCAGCTGCTCAACCAAGCCGGCCCGGCGCTCGAGCGCTGGCTCGAGGTGGCTCCTGACTTGCGGCTGCTCGTTACCTCGCGGGAACGGCTGAAGCTCCAGGGCGAGTCCTTGCTCGAGGTCTCTCCCCTGCCCTTGCCGGATGAAGACGCTAACGTGGAGCAGGTCGCTGACGCCGAAGCGGTGCAGCTGTTGCTCGACCGCGCGCCGCGCTTGCGCCTGACCAACACCAACTCGCAGACGCTGGTCAAGCTGGTGCGAGAGCTGGACGGCCTGCCGCTGGCGATTGAGCTGGCGGCGGCCCGCCTCGGCGTGATGGACCCGGTGCAGCTCCTGGCGCGCCTCGGACAGCGCCTGGACTTGCTGAGCCGCGGCGGGACCGCTGGCCCCAGCTCTGATTCCACGCGGAGACGAGCGACGCTGCGGGCGGCGCTCGACTGGTCCTGGGAGGCGCTGAGTGATGCAGAGCAACGCGCCTTGAGCGCGGCGTCGGTGTTTCGCGGCGGGTTCAGCCTGGAGGCGTTCGAAGGCATCGCCGGTGCGGATCTCGGCGCGGGGACGCACGCGCTCGATGTGCTGCAGAGCCTGTGTGAGAAGTCGCTGATCCGCACGATCACTGCAGCCGACCGCCAGCTCTCCACGCGCTTCATGCTGTTCGAGAGCGTGCGCGCCTACGCAGCCGAGCAGCTGAAGGACGGCGGCGCCACCACGCGGCGCCACGCCCAGTACTTCACCGTGGCGTGCGGCGAGCGCTTGCGGGAGCTCGAGGGCAACAGCGAACGCCCGGGCACCAAGGCGGAGGACTTCGTAGCCCTCGAGTGGCTGGCTGCCGAACTCAACAACATCTTGCTCGCGGGCGAGACGTTGATCACCAGCACCTCGAGCGCCGACATCCAGCAGCGCTTGTATCTCGCGCTCGGCGCGGGCGCTGTGCTCTCGCGACGCGGTCCGCCGGCGCGCTATTTGGCGCTGATTGAAGCGGCGATCCATCACGCTTCTTACATCGCGGCGCCGCCCGCGTTGGTGGCGCGGGCAGAGCTCGAGCGAGCGCGCATGTTGCAGCGCCTGGGACGCATGGCGGAGGCCCGGGACGGCCTGCAGAGCGCCCTGGATCGCCTCGCGGAAACGCAAGACGCCCAGCTGCTCGCAGACCTGAAGACGGAGCTCGGCGTGCTGGAGCAGGCCTCGGGCAACCTGGATGCTGCTGAGCAGGCGTTTCAGAGCGCACTCGAGCTGCTCGGGCCGGCCCAGCGGGGCGCGCGGGCCAGGGCGCTCGCGGGCCTGGGGTTGTTGCGCCATAGCCAGGGCCGCCTGGACGAAGCCTTCGCAGGCTACGACGCCGCGCTGGTGCTGGCGAAAGGCGCTGGTGCTCACGCGCTGGAAGCCAGCTTGTGTCGCGACCTGGGGATCTTGCGCCTGCAGCAACGGCGCTTCGACGAGGCGCGCGAGTACTTCAAGCGTGCCTTGGACTTGCACCGCACTCACGACGCCGAGAGCCTCAGCGACGGCACGCTCGTCGGCATCATCGAAGGCAACCTGGGCATCGTCGAGCAGGAGCTTGGGCAGTTCGAGGCCGCAGCCAAGCATTTTCGCCGCGGGTTGCGCGCGGTTCGGCGCGCCGGATCGCTGTTGCTCGAAGGGCACTTGCTCGGCTACTTCGGTGCGTTGCGCCACGAGCGAGCGCGCCAGCTCGGAGACGTCGAGGAGATCGACAGCGCTCGCGAACACTACAAGAGCAGCCTGTTGATTCTGCGCGGAATTGGCGATCGCCGCCAGGAGGGCGTCTTCAGCGCCGCGCTCGGAGCCCTGGAGGCGGAGCAAGGGCGCCTCGAGGCGGCGCGCGAAGCCTTTGCCAGCGCCTCCGAGGTCCTGGAGCCTCTGGGGGACCCCGGTCTCGTACTGGCGCTCGACCTGCACCGCGCGCATCTGGAGCTGGCGCTCGCTCGCGACGCGAAACCCAAGGAGCAGGTCGCGCTGCGTGCATCCGCTGACGCGCGTCTGGCTACAGCACTTGCTCCTCAGCACGCCACGCTGCTCAGCCAATCTGACGACGCACGCTTTGCCCTGAGGTTGCTGCAGCTGAGCTTGAGCCATGACGCGGTGGTCTTTCGGGGGGAGAGCGGGCTCCTGGATCTACCGGGTAGCGAGCAAATGGACCTCTCGGCGCGCCAGCCATTGCGACGCATCGTGAGCGCGCTCATCGAACAGCGGCTCACGCAGCCCGGCGTCTCCCTGAGCCAGGACCAGCTGATCGAAGCCGGCTGGCCCGGGGAGCGAATGACGCCGTTTGCCGCACAAAACCGCCTAAAAGTGGCGCTCTCCACGCTGCGCAAGCTGGGGCTGCGCGAGCTCTTGTTGCGTGACGAACAGGGCTACTTGCTGGATCCGGGCGTTCCCGCGCGGATCGAGGCGTAGCCGCTCAGCAGGTGACCGTGACGCTGTGGTTGTGCGCCGCGGCGTCCGTCGACGTCAGCGTCACGCTGCCGCCGCCGGCCAGCGTCGCGAAGTCAGCTGCGGTCACGGTCACGCTGTGAGTGTGCAGCGCCGCACCAGTGATGTCGTAGGTCTTGTCTACGCCAGCGTCGATGTCCTCCTGGGTCACGACCAGCTCATGGCCATGGTTGCCGACGATACTCGCTTCGCAGCTCGCTCCGCCGCCGCCGCCGGTGCCCGCGGTGTTATTCCCCGCGGAACCTCCCGTTGCCTGTCCAGCCGAGCCGCCGTTGCCCGAGCCGCCGTTGCCCGAGCCGCCGTTGCCTGAGCCGCCAGAGCCACCGCTGCCGCCTTCACCGTCTCCTCCGTCATCACCACCACAGCCAACCAAGCTCGTACCGAGCGTCGCCGTGCCAGCAATCAGCGCCATCCTCAAGAACTGTCCGCGGGTCATATTCATTTGAGCCTCCAAGTCGTCGGTTCCTCCGACCAAGTCGACGCTCAGCTTGCGGCTCCCCCGACAGACCGACGAGTTAAGGGCGGTTAATCTTGAGCCTCACTCTGGCTCCAGGCCGCAGCACCCCGGCGGGGTGTGGTGCGGCGGCCTTCCGCCGCAGCGCGGTCTATTGCTCGACACGGAAGCTCAAGCCCAGCTCAGGCCGCCGCGACTGGCGCGAACGCGAGGCTCAACGTTTAACCCGGGTTAACTCGCGAACTCCGGCCAGCGGATGCAGTTGTAAGGCGGGTTCGAGGCCCGTGTTGCGTACGCAGCACGGTTCCTTCGGCCCCACTGAACCTGGAGGAATCATGAGACGTTTGGCTTCAACGACCCTGATTGGCGCGTGCGCTGTCGGTCTGCTGCTTGCGGCATGCGGCGGCGACGACGGTGGCGGCGGGAATGGCGGGAACGGCGCCGCGGGAGGCGCTGGCGGCAGCACCGCGGGCAGCGCGGGCGACGGCGGTAACGCGGGCAACACCACGGCAGGCAACGGCGGCGCAGGCGCTGTCGGTGGCGCTGCAGGTGCTGGCGCCGCCGGTGGTGCAGCGGGCAACGCAGGCGCCGGTGGCACCGGTGGTGCACCGAACGTGCTGCCTCGTGCATCGCGCTCGAGCACTGTCGCACTCACCGGCGACGACGCGACGGTCGTGATGGCCAACCAAGACTGCGGCGGCATCAGCATCTTTGACACCGTCAGCAACACGCTCCGCGCAAGCGTCCCCACCGGAGGCGAACCCTCGAGCGTCGTGATCCACCCGAATGACACCAGCGTCTTCGTCGCAAACCGCGCGGATGCGACCGTGGTGCGCGTCGACGGCATTGACGGCACGAGTCCCACTGCGGGTACGCCAGTCGCGGTCGGCTCCGAACCGACGGGTCTCGCCTTGTCACCCACAGGCAAGCTCTTGTTCGTCGCTGAGCACGCGGAGGGCAGCATCGCCGTGATCGACACCGCGACCATGCAGGTCGTCGATCGCATCACCGGCGTCGACACGCCTTACGCGCTCGCGGTGACCAACGATCTAGACACCGACGACAGCGACGAGCTGCTCGTCGTACCCGAGTTCTTCGGTGAAGCGATCGGCGTCGAAGGCACCGACGAGAGCCGTCAAGGCCGCGTGCGCTTCTTCAACGTGAGCGACCTCACAGCGTCAGGGCAAGACGTCCTGTTCCAGCCCGTCGACAGCGGCTTCGAACCAAAGAGCACGCCCGGCGCCGGCACCGCGATGACCTCGCCGAACCAGCTCAGCTCGGTCAACATCCAGGGCGACAAGCTCTACATCACCAGCATCTCTGTTTCGCCCAACGGGCCGCCGACTTCCAACGGCAACGTGCAACCGGTGATCTACGCCGCGAACATCAGCGATCGTACCATCGACACGACCCACTCCGTGAACCTCGCGCGGGCGGTGAAGACGGACGCTGGCAGCGACCCGATCCTGTTCCTCGCGGATATCGTTGACGTGGACTTCATCGCCCCGGACGTCGCCTACGTCGCTTCCCGCGGCGCGGACGTGATCCAGCGCGTTGGCTTCGGTCCCACGGTCACCGTTGGTCACCCGAACGGAGTGCGCCAGATGGACGTCCTCCAGGCGCCAGCCACCGGTCCCGGCGGCTGCAAGAACCCGACGGGTATCGTCGCTGGACACGCGAGCCCCAAAGCGTGGGTCAACTGCTGGGTGAGCCGCTCTCTGGGTGTGATGGACTTCACGACCCAGACGCTGGCCACCACGATCAAGTCGTGTGATCTACCGACGAACCCCAACGAGCAAAAGGTGCAGGACGGCAAGCGCTTCTTCTTCACGGGTCGCGCGCGCTGGTCAGACAACGCCTGGTCGAGTTGCTCTTCGTGTCACCCAGGTGGCTTGAGCGACAACGTCGTCTGGCGCTTCGCAGCGGGCCCGCGCAAGTCGGTGTCGCTGGCAGGCTCCTACTCTCATGGTCCTGGCGCGAACCAGAAGCAACGCATCTTCAACCACACGGCGGTGTTCGATGAGATGCACGACTTCAACGCGAACACCGTCGGCGTCCAAGGCGGCGCTGGTGCGATTCAGGAGCCAGACACCGGTGCAGGCGCGACCGATTGCTCGGGAGCGTTGAAGCCCACCGCGCTGGGTGACGGCGTGAAGGGCGTGAACGGCAAGCCCGCCAAGGAGTTCCAGGACGCACCGGAGAACTGCGGAACCAAGGACTTTGACGCCATCGAAGCCTGGGCCAAGCAGATCCGTCCGCCGGCTGGAAAGAAGCTGCTCGACCCCAACGCGGTAGCGCGCGGCGCGGTGCTGTTCGGTGAGTTCATCGAAGGCACCAACAGCAACGGTGGCTGCGTCAGCTGCCACGGTGGACCGGGCTGGACCGTTTCCCGGAGGTTCTATACGCCCTCCACGGCCACCAACACGGCGCTCGGCACCGCGGTGTTCACCGCACCGCCGGCTTGGCCCTCCACCTGGACGGATCACAGCGGCGACTTCCAGCTCAGCATCCAGAACGCAGCGTCGGACAATGTCCCTGAGGCCCAGGGTCCAAACCACGTCTCGTGTGTGATCCGCAAGGTTGGCACCTTCGGCGTGCCGGGTGACGCGGCAGCGACCTCCACGCTCGAGGTGCGAGCCAACGGCACGACCCGCGCACAGGGCCGCGGCGGCTACAACATCCCGTCGCTCTACGGCTTGAGCCTCGGCGCACCGTTCTTCCACCACGGCGGCGCCAAGGACCTGGAAGAGATGTTCACCGGTACCACCTGGGAGGCGCATTACCGCGCGGTCAACGCAGCCTTCCTCACGGGCACCAACGCAGCACAGGATCGCGAAGACTTGATCCAGTTCCTGCTGAGCATCGACAGCAGCACCACGGAGCAGCCGATTCCGTTCGGCTTCGATGGCTGCCCGACGGCGTTCTGAGTCACCACGAGGGTCTCGCTTCCGTCTACTCCCGGAGCCGAGACCCTCACCCCCAAACCCAACAAACGCGCTTGCTTATTCGCGTTCCCTCTGGTGAGGCGAGTCACTGATTCGCTGACCAAATCAACACAGCGCGAATCGAGAGCCTGAATCCGTTCCTCCCGGATTCAGGCTTTCTTCTTTTCTGACGACCTCTTGGCAACTTCAGGGGCAGGGACAGCCGCTCTGATTGGTGCAGTTGGTGAGCTGCACCACGCGATTCAACGAAGGCCCGAACAAGCCGCCGTTCGCGTCGATCACCGGTCGACAGGTGTTCGCCTGGTAGCACTGGAAGCCGCTACATCCCGTCGCGTTCACACAGTCGATGATGTCGGTGCAACCAGAGTCTTGGATGCAAGAGTCGAGCTGCGTGTAGCAGGAGGTACAGGCGCACACGCCGCACTCGTCAGTCGCGAGATCGATACACGCCTCGACGCCACCGGTACCGCCGCTGCCACCAGTTGCTCCACTCCCCGCCGCACCGCCGCTGCCACCCGCAGCGCCGACGCCACCTGCACCCCCGAAGCCGCCGGCCCCGCCAACGCTACTCGAGCCGCCAACGCTACTCGAGCCGCCAACGCCGCCGTTGCAGGTCCCACAACCCAAGCTGTCGACTTCGCTGACACAGATCGAGTCCCAGCGTTGCTGACAGCAGAAGGTGTCTTGAGCACACACGCACTGCGCCACGCCGGCATCGCTGCAGGATGGCGTGGTGTTGTCGGTGCAGCAACTCCCCACGGAACCACCCGTGCCGCCGGTAGCGCCCACGCCACCGACACCGCCGACGCTGCCACCGAAGCCGCCCTGGCCGCCAACTCCACCGGTTCCGGCAGTACCACCCGTGCCGCCGAAGCCGCCATCGCAAACGCCGCAGCCGAACTGCTCGACCTCGCTGACGCAGATCGAGTCCCAGTTTTGATTGCAGCAGAATGAGTCCTGCTGACAGACGCAAGCTGCGATCCCGGAAGGAGTGCAGCCAGGTGTGCTCCCCACGGAACAGCAGTCGTTCTGCGGGCCCCCGCCAAAGCCGCCCATTCCGCCTTGCCCGCCCGCACCACCCGCACCGCCAGTGCCTCCACCGCACGCTTGTGGCGGCGGACCGCCCCAGCTCGAGGTCTCCACACACCCGAGCTCGGCCAGGCTCAGGTCGTTTCCGCACATCCCATTGGGACGACAGCAACCAGGCAGCGGGCCCGCGGGCGTATCGAGCTGAGGACAGCTGGGATCGAAGAAGCCCGCTTGGTTCTTCGGGATGCAGCCAATCGGAATGCCGGGCACGCCAGCGATGGGCCCTGTGTCAACGCCGCAGGTCGCCCCGTTCGTTCCGGTGCAGCACGCGCCGAGCTCGATGGCGCCGAGCACGTTCACCGGTGAGCACACCTGGCCGCCGCACACGACTCCGCTGCCTCCGCTGCCGCCCACGGCGCCGCTGCCGCCCACGGCGCCATTGCCACCGAAGCCGCCCTGGCCTCCAAAGCCGCCCTGCCCGCCAAAGCCACCTTGCCCCGCAGAGCCACCCACGCCGTCACACACCTTGGCGCAGAAGTCTGGTGCCGAGCCGCTACACAAACACACGGACCAACAGTCAGGACACGTCCCACAGTCGGGTGGTGCGCAGGTCCCGCCTCCAAAGCCCCCTTGGCCTGCGGCGCCATTTCCACCGAAGCCGCCTTCGGCGCCTGAGCCTGCAGCGCCATTTCCACCGAAGGCGCCAGCACCTGCGGCGCCGTTTCCGCCCAAGCCTCCCTCGGCACCCCCGCCGGTGGCGCCGAAGCCGCCCTCGGCGCCCACGCCCGCTACGCCGCCAACCGCGCCAGAGCCCGAGCTTCCAGCGGAGCCCGACGTCCCGTCATCGTCGAAGCCGAGGGGCGTTCTGGAGCCACAGCCGTTGATCCAAAACAACGTCACCAACCCAAGCAACGCGGTGTGGGGAGAGCGCAAGCGGAAGCTGAGACGGGCCATGCTGCGAAAGATACCAGCGTGGCGACGTTTGGCCGCTTTTCACGCGAGAACGCTTCACTCGCGTTCCAACCAGCGCGCTCAGCGCGCTTCAACCACTGAACGCGCGTTGCAGCTCTGTCACCTAGTCACTGCTCTGCGCCCGGTCATCGCGCGTACGTGCAGCTCGCTGATGCGTGATAGAAGGCGCCATGGCTAACCCCCATCCAGGCTCTGTTTGCCCTGCTGACGGTCGCGAGTTGCCCCCAGTGGAGGCGTCCAGCCGTGACGACGTGCACCAGGCGATCATTTCCGCCCGTAAAGCTCAGGTCGAGTGGGGACAGCTGAGCCTCTCGCAGCGCGCGGAGCTCTTGAAACAAGTGGGGCAGCGCATCCTCGAGAACCAGGAAGAGGGCTGCCAGGTGCTGAGCGACGAGACCGGGCGCGGCAAGACGGAGTGCCGCATGACCGAGCTCGCGAGCACCGCTGACTACATCAAGGGCGCGATCCGCGCGGCAAAAGTCGCGCTGGAGCCTGACCGCATCAAGCTCTCTTCCCTCGACTTCCCGGGCAAGCGCGTCGTGGTAGAGCCGGTTCCGCGCGGTGTCATTGGTATCATCGCCCCGTGGAACTACCCCATCTCGAACTTCTACAAGTCAATCTGGCCGGCCTTGCTCGCAGGAAACGGCGTGGTGATGAAGCCCTCGGAGCACTCACCCCGCTCCGGCGCCTGGCTCCACGAACAGCTCTGCGCGGTACTGCCAGAGGGCTTGGTCGGCCTGGTCCAGGGGCGCGGCGATGTCGGGCAAGGCCTGATAGACGAAGGCGTTGACAGCATCGTGTTCACGGGCTCCGTACCCACCGGGCGCAAGGTAGCCCTTGCAGCCGCAGAGCGTCTGATCCCGGCGAGCCTGGAGCTAGGCGGCAAGGATGCAGCCATCGTGCTCAACGACTGCGATCTCGAGCGCACCACCATCGGCATCGCCCAGTGGTCGATGCACAACGCAGGTCAGAACTGCGCGGGCATCGAGCGTGTCTACGTAGAGACCGGCGTCGCTGACGAGTTCGTCAAGCGCCTCGGCAGCATCGTGAGCAAGCTGCGCGTCGCGCCGGGCGACGGGCCGACGGATCTGGGTCCGCTGCAGAACGCAGCGCAGCTCGCCATCGTCGAGCGCCACGTCGCAGACGCCGTCTCCAAGGGCGCGAAGGTGATCGCTGGCGGGGAGCCCACGGGGCAGGGCTACGGCTACCGCCCCACGGTGCTGGATCAGTGCACCCCCGATATGCTGGTCGTGGCAGAAGAGACCTTCGGCCCAGTGGTCGCGGTGATCCGTGTGGAAGACGCCGCGGACGCGGTCAAGCAGGCAAACGCCAGCAAATACGGCCTGAATGGCTCGATCTGGACGCGCGACATCGCCCGCGGCGAGGCACTGGCTCGGCGCCTCGAGGTAGGCGTCGCGCTAGTCAACAACCACTCCTTCACCGGAATCCTCCCGGAAACACCGTGGACCGGCGTCAAGGAGACAGGCACCGGAGTTGCGGCCAGTCGCCACGCGTATCACTCCTTCGTGCGCCCTCGCACCGTGCTGGTGGATAGCTCGAGCAAGCCGGATCCGTTCTGGTTCCCCGCGAACGAAGACCTGGAGACGATGAGCCAGGCGCTCGTGCTGCGCAATCAAGGCAGCTTCGGGGCCTTGTTCAAGCTCGCAGGTCTCTTGGGCAAGCGCATCAAGGCGATTCGTGGGCTCGCTCAAGGCTGAGTCGCCATACGTGGGGGCCTGCAGCAGCGCTGAGGGCCGCGCGGCAGCGTAAACGGCCTTGAGCTGACCCACGGGTGAGCGATACTCGTGGGAGCGTGCGCCGCCCTTTACACCCCTCTCGTCGCTTGGCGGTTTTGACCACCGCTCTCCTGCTGTGCCTGGCAGCGGGCGCTTCGGCGCAGTCACAGTCCGAACTTCAGGCCGCGCGCGCCCACTTCAAGACGGCGCGCCAGCTGGAAGACGAGAAGAACTGGGAGGGTGCGTCCAGCGAGCTGCGCGCCGCGTTGGCGATCAAGGAGACGCCCGGGCTCCGCTACCACCTCGCCTACTGTCAGGAGCAAGTTGGGCGCTTTGCCGCCGCTCTCCGTAACTACAAGCGGGCGCAACAACTGCTGGCGGAGGGCCAGAAGGCAGCGGACGTCTCCGAGCTCCTGGGGCCAGCGATCCAGCGCGTGGAGGCCTGGGTTGCGAAGCTGACGTTCGTGTCTCTGGACGGCGCTTCACCCAAGGTGTTTCTCGACGGAAATGCAGTGGACACTTCAGCGCCCATCGTGGTGGACCCGGGGCTGCACCAGATCCGCAGCGTGAACGGGGACCAGGTGCAGGCCCTGGAGGTCACACTCAAGGCGGGTGAAAGCAGGCAAATCGAGCTAGGTTCCGCGGCGAAGCCGACTCCAGTGGCCACGTCGACTCCAGCAAGGCCAACGGCACCTCCAGCGCAAGACACCGCGGAGGCCCCGGACAGCGCTGGTAGCTCCCTGAAGGTGCCAGTGCTGATCGCCGAAGGCGTGGTGACGCTCGCGGGGCTGGGGCTCGGCATCGGCTTCACGTTGCAGGCGAACAAAGCGAGCGACGAGGCCGACCAAGCGCTGGCTGACATCAATCAGAAGGATCCCGAGCGTCAGTGCAGCAGTGACTCGGCGAGCGTGCAGTCAGCCTGCGCGCAGCTCGCCGACTTCAAGCAGCAGGAGTTCGACGCGAAGGACATCGCGACCGTCGGCTTCGTCACCGCCAGCGTTGGGGTGCTTGCCCTAATTACCACCTGGATATTCTGGCCAGACTCGCGCGAGAGCGACCAAGCAGCCATCCACGTCTGGGGCCAAGCATTGCCCCATCAAACGTCACTCGGCGTCTTCGGTCGCTTCTGAGCTCCGCTCGAGCATTCGTCAGCCCACCGAACCGCTTGATTTCTTGGGGGTGAGGAGCGTCGTTCGGCCGCGGGTCAGGCCCACGCGAGTTGGACCGCGCTTTTTCACGCAACTGGGTGCGCTTGCCACCGACATCCCGGCCAGCGCAGCAAACCGCAGGCTCTGGAGAGCCCGCGCTGCGCGCAAATCCCTACAAAACCCTGAGGAAACTACCATGACCCGCAAGACCCTGTGTAGCCTGGCCACTCTGCTGTTCCTGCTCCCAACCGCGTGCGGTGGCAACGAATTCCAACCCCCCGAAGGAACCGGCGGCTCGGCGGGAGAGAACAACGGAGGCACCGGCGCCTCAGCCACCGGCGGCGCGGCCGGAGCAAACGCAGGCTCTGGAGGCACTGGCGCCAGCGCAGCAGGCGGCACCGCGGGCATGACCACTGGTGGCACCGGCGGCATGCAAGTCGGCGGAGCCGGGGGCGCGGGTCCACTGGTCGACTGCACCGGACAGGACGATGGCACGCCCTGCGAAGGCGACGGCGACAACACGCTGTGTGTGAAGGATCAATGCGTCCAGAGCGAGTGCGGCGACGAGTACGTTGACGAGAACAACGACGAGACCTGCGACGACGGCAAGAACGGTGACGACACCGACGGCTGCACCGACGAGTGCAAGTCCACCTGCACCGTGGACGCCGACTGCGACGACGGCAACCCGTGCAACGGCAAAGAGACTTGCAGTGCCGACAACAAGTGCGAGCTCGGCCAGGCCGTCAACTGCGACGACGGAAACGCCTGCACCGCGGACAGCTGCGTGATGGCCAACGGCAGCTGCGCCCACGAGGCGCTCGACGACGGAGCCACGTGCGGCAGCGGCAAGATCTGCCTCTCAGTCTCGTGCAAGACCAGCGTCTGCGGCGACCGCTACGTCGACACCCCCAAGGGCGAAGAGTGCGACGACGGCAAAGACGGCGACAACACCGACGGCTGCAAGGACGACTGCAAGTTCACCTGCAAGACGAACGCGGACTGCAACGACACGAACGCTTGCACGACGGATACGTGCAACACGGCGACGCACACGTGTACGAACACTGACATCTCGAGCACCTGCAACGACGGCGACGAGTGTACCACTGACAGCTGTAACCCCGGTTCTGGGTGCGTGAACGCATTCATCGACGCGGACGGCGATGGCTACTCACCCCAAACCTGCAAGGTCGGTGGTGCTCACAGTGGCAAGGGCAACGACTGCAACGACAGCGAGCCGAAGGCGTTCCCTGGTCAAACCGCGTGGTTCTCGGGTCAGGCAATTGGTGGCGGCTGGGACTACAACTGCTCGCAAAAGACGGAGACGCAGTACCCGGTGGTCTCTCAGTGCGGCAACAGCGTCCCGATCTCCGGCTGGTCGGGCAGCGTGCCCGGTTGCGGCCAGAACGGCACATACGTGACCTGCGGCGCGTTTAGTCA
>JBFXBK010000104.1:0-25055 GCA_050183255.1 Polyangiaceae bacterium
TGAGCCGCCTCGGGAGGTGTCAACGACACCCACATGGTCGATTTGACAGGACTTTCGCGACCCTGGACGACGCACAGCCCTGCCCCTAACGGGCGGTGGCAGGCCAAGGCGTCGGCTCTCAGGGCTCGCGATCCCATACGTCTCATCCACTCCAAGCGACCAACCGTCGCCCATCTCTCATCCTCAGGTGCCTGAGAGTACGGGCGAATTCAGTAGGGCTTGATGGGGAACGCGGATTTGATGGAAGTCAGTTCTGCTTCACGAAGGTGACCGGGACGCTGATCACGGCGCTGCCACCTTCGGGGGGTGAGAATTGTGCGGCGCTAGCTCGAGACTGGACACAGCTAACCACCGAGCCTGGCAAGTTGCCGCTCGCCGAGGCCGACACGCCCTGCACTTCACCGCCCGGGCCTACCCGAATGCTCAATCGAATGCTGCCTTGCGCATCAGGGTTCTGAGCGAGCCCTCGCTGGTAGCAGGCACGGAAGCCTGCACGCATACCGGCGACCACGCGGCTCGCGTTGCTTACGTTTCCACCGGCGACAGCCGCACCACCGACAGCCGCGCTGCCGGTCGGGCCCTTGACCTTACCTCCGCTACCGGTTCCTTCACCACCGGCCTTACCGGTTGCGCCGATGGATCCGAGTCCCCCGCCTGAGGCACCTGGACGAAGCGGTCCGCCTCCACCAGGGATACTCAAACCTCCCGGACCGCTCGTCCCAACACCAGCACCGCTCGCCGCAGCTCGGTCGAGCGCGTCGGTTGTCACTTCACCGTCTTGGAGCACGCCCGCTGTGGCTGGCCCCTGACCAGCCAACGCACCGAGGGTCTGCATTTCCAGTTGCTCGAGCTCGTTGGAAAGCGCGGCCGCCTCCTTCGCGCTCATGTTGCCGCCCCCCGCAGCCTTGCCCGGCGCCTTTTGCCCTGCGGAAGCAGTCTTTTTTTCAGGTTCCTTGGCGTCCTTGGTCTCGGTCGGCGTTTCGTCCTCGGGTGTAGGGTCGTCCAACGGCGGAGGCGGTGGGAGGTTCTTCACCGTATCAATCAGACCCTGCACGTTTACGTTCTCGTCGATGATCGGATCCAGCCAGTCCGAATAGATCAGGCCGATCGCCATCAAATGCGCCAGGAATGAAAACGCCGCGATCATCGTGGTCGGCCAGTCGATGCTGGTAGCCCCGCGAGTCACGGAAACAGGCAACTGCGGGCGCGGCTGAACCGGAGGGGGTGCGACGAACTGGAAGAGGAACGTCGTGTCCCCAATCACGACTTTGCCGCGCGAGTCCTCGGTCAGAGCGACCTGATAGGCGCCTTGTTGCGTTCGACGGGCCTGGCCACGCAGGACGTTCAGATCACTGATACCTGTAGGTAGGGCGACACGCCCTGTCATCCCATCCAGGAAGTTGAGCGCGTATTGGTTCCCGACCAGCTCAAACAACCTGAAGTTCGCGGGAATGTTCCCCACGGCAACGACGAACATGCTGCGCTCGGATGGCCCCACCGTCACGTGCGTGCGCTGCTTGATGATGCGCTCCTCAATGACGCGTCCGTTTTGCACCAGGCCGATTCGCAAGACCTTTGGGCCAGTCGCCATGACGGCCCGCATCACGGCGGTCATCTGGCCAGGGCGTTGTTGTCCAGGTCCTTGAGCTTGGGGCTGTTGCGTCATCGATTACCTCTCGGGACCCCGAATGGGTCGGCAAGAAAGCGCGCGTCCGACACAGGCACTTCCTGAAAGTTCCTAGACTGAGAAAAAAATCCTCAAGACCGTCCCTCGTCTAGCAAAAAGTCTCCGGCAAACTTTCCTTGCGTTGCGCGAGGTTACCCGGCTTGGGAGGGCGGGTCTAGATTCGTGGCGTAGCTTAAAAAGTACGGGCGAGCGGGGTCGAAAGTTCAGTCCGTGCTGACGGAAGCTTCGAATCGTTCTCGCGAAACCTCGGACAGGCGGCGTGTGACGTTCCCCCAAGCCTCGAGTTGTGCGCGAGCTCGCGTCTGCGAGCTCTTGGCTAACGCAGTGCAAATGAGGCCCGCCGCAATGCCCGCGACTAGGCACACCAGCGCCATGGTGGGTGTCCCTCCCCCCCTCAAGAAGTCGATCAGCTGGACCACGGCCAGCATTCCACCTCCCGCGAGCGCGATGCGACTCGCACTCTTCGCTACCTCGTGGGCTCCAGCGAGTTGGTACTTCAGATCGCCGACCACCACGTTCACTTCCACCACGGCTTGGTGCGCCGTTTGGGAATCAAGCACCGCGTCCAGCAAGTCCCTGCCCGGTCCGGAGTCCAATTGTCCACGCAACTGCTCAAGGCGAGGCACGCTGGCGTGCCCCATCCGGTCACGAAACTCACGCCCATCCGCCACCGCATTCAGACGTAAGGACTTGCGGACCGAGGCCCAGATGCACGCGACCGCGAGCAGACAGGCCAGAGCCGCAGACAACATCAAAATGGGTCGCGGTAGAGCGCTTTCTCGATGCGATCGAGAAACGGCTGCCGAAGCTCGGCGAGGGTCAGCTTGGGCTGAATTCGGCTGACATCAACGGCCGCGATGGGCTTCTGCACGCGGCCCACGATCGTCACTTCGCTGATCGTGACGACCCGGCTCTTTCCCTGCGCAAAAGCGACGCCAGGAACGAGGAGTGCGACTGCCACGAGGCTCGGGGTGATGATTCGTTTCATGGCTTACTCCTAGAAGCTGGCAGCGTTGCCCTTCTTGGGCTCCTCTTTGGCTGGGGCCTTGGCGCCAGCGCCGGCTTTGGCATCAGTGCCTGCGGCGGGTGCGGCCGGCGCCGCGGGTGGGGGTGGCGGTGGCGCTTTTGCCTCAGCCTCCGCAATCGCTTTCTGGCTCTTGGCGCGAACGATGAGCTCATCGGTGTCGTCTGGATCGCCCGGCTGAGCACGCGGATGGAGCTCCTTGTATTTCTCGAACGCGGTGATGGCTTTGTCCGCTGCTGTCTTCTTGTCGACTCCGGACATCTGGCCACCGAACAGGTACAGCAGACCCAGGTTGTAGTAGGTCTTCGCCAGCGTCGGCTCGCGGGACTTCACCAGCTCGAGTTCCTTGAGCGCGGCATCCGGGCGCCCGAGCAAGCGGTACGCGTCTCCCAGGTTGAGGTGAGCCAGGAGATTGCGCCGGTCGTACTTGAGAGCGCCCTCGAGTAGCCCTGCGGCCTCTACGGCGTTGCCAGACTCCAACATGAACGCCGCCAGACTGACGCGCGCCTCGACGAGATCGGGGCGAGCAGCCACAGCCTCCTTGAACTCGTCAAGGGCCGCAGAGCGCTTGCCCATTTCCCGGAGGATCAAGGCACGCAGGAGGCGAGCCTCCGCGTTCGACTTGTCGCGCGGCGGGTTCTCGTCGCCGAACCCGTCCAGAATCGCCTTCAAGGTGTAGAGAGCGAGATCGAGTCGGCGATTCCGATAGTGATCACGCGCAAGCGTGACCATCGCGGGGCGGTAGTCCGGGTTACGCTTCAGGGCCATCTGCGCGAGCTTCTGAGCGCCAGCAGAGTCCTTCTGAATGCTCTTCAGCTCAGCTTGAGCGGCGGGAATCGCAGCGCTCTTGGGCATCGCGGCTGATTTGGACTGCAGGAAAGACTCCGCTTCGCCGAACCGCTTCTTGGATGCGAGCAGCATCGCGTAGGCGACGATGGCCGGCTCGTAGTCCTTCACGACATCGATGGCCTTCTGGTAGCTGCGAAGTGCGCCGTCCTCGTCGTCCATGCGCTCCTTAACAGCGCCGAGCGAAAAGTAGGCTCGATAGGCTTTCGAGTCCGCAGAGATGGCTGCCTCAAACTGCGTCTTGGCGGTGTCGAGGTCCCCATTCTTGAACGCTTCGAGGCCTGCGTTGTACGCGGACGCCGCCTGGGCGTTCATTTGCGGACGATTGCTCGCTTCGCCGCTCGAGAGGCCATCGGTCTGCGCGTACTGAGCACCCTCCGGAGTGGCAACCTGCCCGCCGCCTGCGGCGGCGCCCGGCGGGGGACCCACAGGATTCTGGGGCTCAGTGGTGCCCTTCTTGGAGCAGCCGATCTGGGCAGTGGCGAGCGCAAGCGCGAGTAGTACTCCGTATCGCATCACAATCCCCCGTCCTAGTTCGCCACCGGTAGCGGCTGAACCGAACCATTTGCCTCGGGCTCTCCAACCACGCCGGGCCTAATTCTGACGAACATACCCTCGGTGTAGTTCAAGTCCTTCACTCGCGCCGTGTAGGCCTTCATCTTTGCTTCGCCGACGACGTCGGTGAAGAACGCAAGTCGCCGAATCGCGCGCACGACCTCAGGCTTCGAAATGTTGTAGCGACGTGAAAGCACGACCGACTCCGCGTAGCGGACCACCGCGATCTCGTCCGCGCTGTTTAGCTCCTTGTCGCGAGCGTCTCGCCAGGCCTGCTGAATCTTGACGCGAATCGCGTCGGCCTTCTCTTGGAGATCCGGGTTGTCGCTCTCCTCAGCGGTTTTCAGCGCCTTTTCCTGTGCGGCGCTGAACATCTTCAGCTCCGGCGGGCGGGTATTGTAGAGGCCAGTCCGCAGAGAGTCATACACCGAACCCTGACGGGCCTTGGCTACGATGGTCCAAGTCGGGCTGATGTAGGTGTCAATGACCTTCTGGAGCTTGTCGTGCCAAGCCTTCGCTTCGGTCGCGTCCTTGCGGTACGTGGTGATGACCTCGGTAACGGTGCCCTTGTAGCGATGGTGACCGGTATCGTAGTCGAACTTCGACTTCAAATCGGCGTCGAGTTGCACGTACTCAGCCTCGGCAGCCATGTCGGCCTCGCGGCTACCCAACGCGGACGATGCGCCTTCTTTCCGCGGGGCAAGACGATTCCAGGTCGCGAAGGCGGCGGTCGTGTTCTTCCACCACGCCGTCTGATCCCGCTGACCTGAAGCACGCTTCATGCGCGCGACGTTGTAGGCGGCTTCGACGACGAACTGAGCTGCTGCGTCCTGCTTCTGGTAGCGCTTGTAGTACGTCTCCATCGCGGCCTGGGCCTTGCGACGAGCCGCGGCATTGCCGCCTTCGTCCGCGCTGAACTCGTCCCACTTCTTCACTTCGCTGTTGGCGATGATGAAGTCAGCTTCTGCGAGCTCCTTGGGCGACGCGCCAAGCTTGGCAAAACGGTCCTTCGACCGCGCCATTCCAGCTTCGTCACCCAGGCTCGAATACAGGCCGAGCGCCTGCTGGGCAGCCTGACGCCGTTCCTCCGGCTTGAAGTGATCGATGGTGCTGATCTTGTCGAACGTTTCGGCGGCCTTCGGGTAGTCGAAGAACAAGACGTACGAACCAGCAAGCGCATCGTAGGCTTGCTTCAGGTACTTGACGCGCTCTTCATACTTCGCGGGCTGGGGATCCTTTGGCGGCTTCGCCTTGGGATCGCCGTCACGTAGCTCCTTGAGCTTCGCGTCGCTGCCGTACTGCGAGATGAATAACTCGTACATCTCGATGGCCTTGTCGTACTCGCCGACCTGCTTGTACGCGTAGGCACCGTTCATCGCGGCTTCGGGCGCCTCGTCGCGAGCAGGTGCCGCGTCGAGGGCTGCCTTGTACGCCGCCGCTGCCGCGCGCCACTTCTTGTCGCGCTCCGGCCCCGGCGGCATCTTTTGGGCTTCTTCGAAGAGCTTGGCGGCGTCTTGATATGCGAGACCCGACTTCACCGGCTGACGAATGTTGTCTTCCGCCGCCTTCGTTTCGGGATTGTACGCACAGCTCGGGCCTTCAACGAGGCGACGCGACTCCTTCGTGTCGCCCTCGAAGTTCGCCATACTGATGAGCTTTTCCCAAGCCTTGTAGCCCCACTCGTTCTTGCCGCAGAACTGGTCGTAGAGGGGTGTGAAACGCTTTCGCGCCTCGGCAAACTGACCATAAACGAAGAAGTACTCGCCCGCCTGGAAGGCGTAGAGCGGGCCGTTCTTCTCGGGGTCACGGTCGATGGAGATGCGCGCGTTGTAGTCTTCCCTGGCTTTCACGGCCTCGAGGATGGGCTGCGGGACCGGCTCCTTCACGACCTTGCGCGAGCTCCCCTCGCCCTCGAACTTCACCTCTTCGCGCTTCTCGAGACCGTCGCTACCGGAGGACGCCTCGTAACGACGGTAGAGGTCGTTCAAGACCTGCTGGGCAAGGTCAACCAGGTAGTAGGCGGACGGCTGCAGATACTTGTCATCCTCGTTGGAGTCGCGAACTTCAATCAGCGCCTGGCGCGCGGACGTTATCTCATCGGGCTTGGGAGTCCGCTGCATCACGACCTGGATGCGGACGACCTGGTAGCGAGCATCCGCGAGCCAGAAGCGGCTCTCGTATGCATCGAGGGCGTTCGGGTCCTGTTCGAGATACGCTCGCCACCCCGTTTCCGCGAGGCGATACTCCGACACCGACTTCTCGAGCAATCGCACCTGCTCGCCAGCATCGCTCAGTTCACGGGCGCGTTCGAAGAGCGCCCGTCCGTTGTTGGTGTGGTCCGCAGCGGCGCGCTTGAGGCCGTTGCGCACCAGAAGTTCGGCCTGCTGGAGCGCCTCTGGATCATCGCGGTTAGCGTCGGTCCACGGTGTCGTTCCGACGTACGCCGCGAGCTTCGTCCGTGCCTCGAGCGCCTTCGCGGCGTACTCATCGTGCGCGGCGGATCCCTCGGGAGCGAGCTTCGACAGCTGGTCGTAGAGCTCCGCAACCTTGTTCTGCATCACCGGCGCGTCGCGATCCATCGGGAATTTCTTGAGGGTCAGCTCAAGGGTCGCGATCGCGTTGCGGTTCTGAGTGATCTCGATGAACTCTTGCGCCAGGCTCTTGTAGATCTCAACGGTCCACTTCTTGTCCTGAGGGATGAGCTTGGGATCCTGCACGCGCTCGATGGCCACAGCCATCTTCTGCTCCGCGACCAGCGGGTCTTGCTCGAGATCCAGCACGTCGTTGCGCGGAATCAGGGGGTGCTCCGGCGGAGGCCCGTCCATGTCGACGTACGTCAACGAGCCAGCGATGTACGTGTACGCTTCCGAGCGGAAATCCGCACCGGGGTCGCCGGTCTTCTCCTCTTGCTCGTCAGCGTAGTGGAGCAGCTTGACGAACTCTTCGACGGCGGTCTTGTAACGTTGCTGCTTGAAGTAGGTCCAAGCCAACTTGTAGAGCGCGACGCCATAGAGCGGCGGCTTCTCGATCTTCATCGAGTGCTCGTATGCGCGCACGGCCCGATTCAGGTTGTATGGGCCGCCGTGTGGGTCGATCTGATCGAAGTGATAGTTGCCGAGCTGCCACCAAACCTCGGCCTCGTAGCGGGGCTCCTGACCCGGCTCTAGCTGCTGAGGTAGGCCCGTGCACGAGTCTGGATAGGGATCCCGGAATAGCAGCTCCTCGTCTTCTGGAGCCTTGGCCAAGCTGCCTCGGCGGCGCTTGTCCTGGTCGAGGGGGACTGGGTTCTTGTTGTACCAGTCGTTCCAAAACTTGTCGTCGTGGTCCTGAACGAGCGGCTCCAGGAGGATCTTGGACGCGTCGTCGGGGTTGTCTTTGACGTGGTATTTGTTGGAGCAGACGAGGGCGCGCCACGCTTGCTGGCCTTCTTCCATGCGGTTCGCGTCCGTCATCGCATGGCCGAGGTAGTAGTAGACCGCGGCGATTTCTTCGTACTGCGGGTACTCGCGAATGATCCGGCGGTACAGGTTGATGGCGGGGTCGAGCGCGGTCGTCAGGTCAGCATCGAAGTCGACCCGCGCCCGCTCCTCATACAATGCCGCTAGGCGGAACATCGCGTCCGGCGTAGCGACTGGATGGGCGTTTTCCCCGCTGTACCTCGCAATGAACTCTTCGAGGCGCTTGATTGCTTCGTCTCGAGCAGCCGTGAGGTTCTTCTGCTCGACGTCGATCTCGCGATCCAGCGCACTCAAGACGCGCCGACGGCGCTCTTCGTAGTGGTGGCGCACGATCATCGTCAGCGTCTTGCGATAGCTCTTGGCGCCCTTTTCGTACTCCTTCAGTTCATCCTGAAGCATCTTCAGCGCGGCGAGTTGCTCCTTCGACGGCGCAGGAGGCGGCGGTGATCCAGTCTTGACGGGGACACCCGTCACCGCAGTCGTCGGCGAGGGTGGCGCCGTGGAGGCTGGGGGCAGAGCAGCAGCACTGCCGCTGGGGTTTGCGCTGCTGCTGGGCGCAGCCGACGCGCTGCCGCTGGGCGCGGAGGCGGAACCCGCGGGTGCTGCGGGCTGGGATTCAGCAGGAGCAGAGAAGGCGCCGATGGCGCCAACAGCAGCGATCGCGAGCAAGCTCGCATAGCGCTGCGGACGTACCCAGCGCGTAGAGCTCGTCAGCAAGCTACGGTTCACCTTGGCGCGGGTCATTCATCCTCTCCTGCGTCGTCGATCACTTCCCGGAGTTCGTCGTTGAGGTTCGATTCCTCACGGGAACGCTCACGCTGGAGGTTGATCACGCGGCTACGCGCTTCCTCCCGGACCTCCCAGGCGTGCTGTACGATGCCGGTATCCGCTCGCAAGACGATGTTCTTGAGGCGGTCCCGCACCAATCCAAAGTTCTTCATCGCAACCTCACCCACCAGCAAGCGCGCCTGCTGATCCAAGGATTCGAGTTGCTCGGCGTAGCGCTCGACGTTGGCGACTTCGTCGGCCAGTTTCTTCTGCAGCCCTCGGGTCTGCTCTTCCACTTCTTTGTCCAGCTTGCCGTAAGCGTCCTCCAAGTCCTTCTCTGCTCGTTCAGCGCTTGTCAGAACGGGCAGCAACGACTTGGCGTAGGCCTGTGACCCGGAGCCCGCTTGGCCCTGAGAAGCAAGCTGAACCTCCCGGGTGAGGAGCGTGCGAAACTGCCGGCGCACATTCGCGTCGTCGACATACCGCTGATCGCCGAAGCCGATCTGGGCGCGGCCCATCTCTATTGCCTCGCGGTACTGCTTGATGCGTTTACGATACAGCTTGAGGTCGCGCTCGTTCGCGACAATCTCTGCTTCGAAGCGCTTACGGCTCTCCGGATCTTGAACGACGCCGTGTTTGTCCGCATCTTGCATCACGCGCTTCAAGCCGTTGATCACGGCTTGGAGGCCGTCGGCGGCAATCGTGAGCTGCTGCAGCTTTTGCGAAACCTTGTTCCACTGCGCCTCGCCCGACACCTCACGCTTCGCGAAGTCCCCCTCGTTCTTTGGAAGCCAACCGAGGCGCTTCATCAGCGCGCGGCGTTGGGCACGAACGGAACCGATCTCGCCACTAAGGGCCGAGTCGTTGACGTCCTCAAGGCCCCGCGCGAGATCCGCTCGTGCGAGGGTGATGCGGTTAAGCAGGGCCAACGCCTGCTCCATGCCAGCCTTCAGCTCAGGAAAGGCTTTGGCCCGCGTGCTCGAAGAGAGCACCACATTGAGTTTCGTCGCGAGCTTGCGGCTGTCGCGGATCAGCTCGCGACTGCGGCTGACGTCGTCGATCACGGAGAACACGCGATCGCCCTCAGAGGCCTCACGCGCCCACTCGATGGCTAGCGGGGGTAGCTCCCCGCCGCCGTCAACCTCGGTCTGCTCGTCAACCAGCTTGTCGTAATAGACGGCCGGGTCCGTGGTGGTCTTGAGGAAGCGATCCACTTGATCGCGGATCGGATCGAACTGGTTTCGTACGCTATTGTAGAGCGTAAGCGCCTTGTCGAACTTGCCCGACCGCAGCATGAGGTCCGCACGGAGCAAGGAACCGTCCGCGAACTCGAGGCTCTTCGGATCGGCGATAGCCAGCACCTCCAGGGCCCGCTCGGCGCGCTGGTAGTCGCCCAGGCGAACGTACACCCAAGCGAGCTCGTACAGCATCGTCGTGAACTCTGGACTCCGACGGTCCACGTGACTGTAGGCCTCGGCGGAGTCTAGGTAGCTGTCGCTCTCGTAGAACAGACGTCCAATGGCCATCCACGCGAGGTCGATCACGTGGCGGTGCCGCTCGGAATCAGGCGTGAGCTGAGTCACCTTGCGAAACGCCTCGACCGCCTTGGCATAGCGATCCCTCGGAGCCGCGGTGGCGGGCGCCGCAGGCAATACCGGTGTTGGCGCGTCCGGCTCTGCGGCAGCGTCTGGCCCTGCGGCGGCTGCCGCCGCTGGAGGCTCCGGCGCGGCTTCCTTCACCAGGATCGCTCCCATCAAGTACTTCGACTGATGGTCGTAGTCAGAGCCAGTCGGCACGCTGGCCAGCGCAGAACGTGCCTGATCGAACTGGCGCTTCGCGAAGTACGCTTTGCCACGCGCATACTGGAGACTGCCCGTCGAGTCCGATCCTGGCAACTTGCTCATCCGCGCGAAGACGTCGTCGAGCGAATCCAGGTCGTCAGTGCGCAGCGCGACGTCGACCAACCGACTCAGCGAGCGACCCGCGTAGGCGGTGTACGCCGGTTCGGTACCGTGATCGACGATGTCGCGGTAGTGTCGCCGCGCGGAAAGCAGCTGGTTCGACTGAAAGTAGCCATCGGCAAGCAAGAACTCGGCGTCCGCTACCTCAGCTGGCGTCGCTTTCCCCTGACGCCCAAGTTCGAGCACCTTGCTGAGCTCTCGGATCGCGCGTTCGTAGTCCTTCGTACGCAACAGCAAGTCGCCCGCGGCGATGCGCTTCGCGACCGAGATGCCGTTGATCTGTTTGGCCTTATTAACAGCCGCCTGGATTTTACTCGTCGAGCCGCTCACCGCGCGGATTTCGGCCTCCGCACGGCCTCTTGCCACCGCCGCATCGAGTGCGTGTGCAGGCGCGGAGGTGAGTCCCAAGGCGACGATACCTAAGCCGCCTACGAGCCAGCGTGCGCGACCAAGCCTCAGCGAGGCTCCCACGAGAAACGCCCGCGATCGCGGAGCGCGAGGGACACTCATGGTCACTTCCCTCCTGTGCCGATGCTGATTCCGCCGGAGACACCAGAACTCTTGGGCGAGTCGCTAGCAGCGGGAGCGGCTGCACTGGTACCGCTGGCAAGCTTCTCCACGTAGCGAACCGCTGGACGCTGCTCGAGAGGGGTCGTGACGCCACCCTTCTCCCAAGCAACCACGTCGAGGCGGATCGTCTTACCCTCAGTAACCGTGAAAGAATGGCTGCTCTTCACCTCGAAGCGGTATCCGCGCAGATACGAAAACACACCGTACCCATGTCCCCGCAGCTGTACGAGCGTCTGAAGCGTGTGATCGCCTGGGGTGATCGAGCCTGAGAAGATCGGGATCTCGCGCTGCTCCGCGAGGGCACCACTTTCATCCTTCTTGTTGTACTGCACCGCACCGTCGAGCACGAACAGCGCCCTGACCAGCCGGAAGGCGCTGGACATTTCGTTGGTGAAGCGGATCTCTGCGCGAGCACCGCCTACGCCACCACCCAGGATGGTTTCCGACAGCAGACTCAGCCGCGTGTGACTGCGTCGGATCTGCTCCTTCAGTTCGTCCACCTTGGACTCGAGGTCTCGCAGCCTGACCTGATAAGTTGCGCCGTCGACGGGGGCATCAGACGTTTCGTCCTTTGCACCTGCCGCTTCCGTGGCGGGCTTCTCAGCAGCTTTCGCGTCGCCGCTTGCCGCAGCTCCGTCCTTCGCTGCGCCGTCTTTCGCGTCGGCAGCCGCAGCGTCCTTGGCGTCAGCGTCCTTGGCGTCAGCAGCCTTGGCGTCTGCAGCCTTGGTGGCGGTGGCCTCTGCGGGCTTGTCGGGCGTCTGGGCCGCTACCGGCACGGCCCATGAAAGAGCAAAAGCAACCCACAAGGTCTTACACAGTTTCATTTCCAACCCTCTCGACAGCTGCCGACAGCTAAGTTTGGCGGGCCCCCCTGGCACCACAGCGGCCAGAGCGTAGCATCATCGGCTCGACACTCGGTCTCGTTTTCGCGCTTCACATCCGGTCCGGTTCCGTGCTGCATCCACCCGCAGCCCGTTCGACGGAGCGGTCCGCGTGAGCGTGCGTTACGGAACTCGAGCACGAGGACAATACTATGTCCTTTCAATGACCTAACTCCACTGGAAGAACGTGCTCGCGTTTGAAGTCTCCGACCCAGAAGAGGAAACTGGCTGAGATCATAACGCATCGCATCAAATGGCTGCCAGATCCGCACCAGCGGTGTCTTGGCTTGAAGCATTTCTTTTGGCATCCCAAAAGTGCGGCGGGCCGGGGTGAGTCGGCGATTCTAGGGCAATCGACCGAGCCGATGGAGCTGATGGCCGATCTGGGAAACCCTGCGGGAAGGTGCGGATTGCGCTTGCATGGTGTAACCGCGCGAAGGACAAGAACTCAACGTGCGCAGATCGAATGCCAGCCGGGCGCGTCGAACAGGCGGTCATGGCCGCGAGCGCACCCTCGTCCGAAACCTGGGAAGCCTACAGCTCCGTTCGACTCAAGTCGGAGATGGCTCCCACTGCACGCCAAGAAAGCTGGGGTAGCAGCATGGTCTCGGGGCGTGGCGAAGCGACAGACGAGATGCTCATGGTGCGCTACCAGCGCGGCGACCGCCAGGCATTCGCTGAACTGGTCAGGCGCTACAAGAAGCCGATCTTCAACTTTGTGCTGCGTCATCTGAGGGAGCCTTCACTCGCAGAAGACGTGACACAGGACGTGTTCATGCGCGTCGTGCAAAAGGCTGCAGAGTTCAAGCACGAGGCACGTTTTTCGACTTGGCTGTACACCATCGCTCGCAACCTGTCCGTCGACAACCTGCGTAAGCTCGCTCTTCGCCGACATCCTTCCCTCGACCAGCCACGGGGTGACGGCGAGTCGGCACGCACGCTCCTGGACACCATGGCGGACGCTCACCCCCGCGCCTCCGTGGAACGAACCGCCGTATCCAGCGAAGTTGGGATCACGATCGTCAACGCTGTTGACGCGCTCCCGAATGAACAACGTGAGGTCTTCCTGCTGCGAGAGATCGCAAACCTACCCTTCAAGGACATCGCCACCATCACCGGCGTCCCGGAAAACACAGTCAAGAGCCGCATGCGATACGCGCTCGATCGGCTGCGCGAGGCGCTCAGTGAGTTTGAAGAATACGCCCGCGCTTTGCGCTAGCTGAATCCATACGGAACCATGGACTGCGAGAAGTTCGACAGAATCGTACTCGACCTACTCTACGAAGAGTTGGACGAGCTCACGCAGGCCGCAGCCAAGCGGCACATGGACCAGTGCAGCCGTTGTCGGCCGATCGCCACGGAACTCCGAGCTACGCGTGAAGTCGGCGTGCTGCCGATGGTGGAACCCCCGGACGAGCTCGAACAGCGTATCCTCGCGGCAGAGCGGACGGCCCGCAAGACGCTGCCTTTTGGTCAACGCGTCGGTCGCGCGGTGAGCGTGCTAGCGGGTTATGCAATGCGACCCCAGCTCGCCATGGCGGCGCTGCTCCTCCTGCTCATCGGTTCCAGCCTGCTTTTGTTGCGCGCGAAGCCGGGCGAGACCGAGAACATCAGCGTTACCGAACGCGGAGTGCCCGAGAGCGAGGGCCCAGGCGTTGCGATCTTGCCCGCCGCACCCGCTGACGAGGCGCCGGTTGCGAGTCCCGAGCCCGCCCGGGTAGCAAGCCGAGGGGCGGCAGACGCGCCCACCGAAGCGCCTGGCGCAGCCGCCGAGGGCAAGGCGGAAGAACAGGCCGCGGACAAATCCAAGGACACGGGTGACGACACCTTCGCGCTAGCGATGAACGAGTATCGCAACGGCAACTGGGTCGCCGCTCAAGCCGGCTTTGATCGAGTGGAGACGCAGGGGGGCTCGAACGCCGCCCAAGCCGCGCTGTTCTCCGCCCAAGCGGTCCGCAACGCGTCGGGGTGCACGAGCGCAGGTCCCCGCTTCGAGACCGTAACGGTGCGCTATCCCGGGACGGCGATCACCAACGACGCTCGCTGGCAGGCGGCGGATTGTTTCCGTTCCACAGGCCAGCTCGAGAAAGCTCGCAAGCACTACCAGGCGCTGGTCGGGCAACCTGGATACGACGATCGAGCGCGAAAAGCCTTGGCACAAATGGACGAGACTACCCCTCGGGTGGCGTCCAAGGCAGCGGCCGCGCCAGCCAAGGCGAAACCCGCAGCCAAGCCTGCGGCGGAGCCGCAGGCCACGGCGACCGCCAGCGCACCCTCACCCAAATCCCCTCCGCCGACCAACGACGCCCTTTGAGCTCGTTCGGACTCGCCCCACGAGGGACGGTCCGCGTGGGCTTGGGTTAGTGGCTTGGCCTGGGCGCAGCGCTTGCCCAGCGTACAAAACGCATCGGGGCGCCTCGCTGAGTGCAGCGGGCGCCCCTAGGTTGATTCGAGTCTGGAGCGTCAGACCATCGCGGCGTTCGTACCTGCTTCGCCGAGTTCGACCTCGTCAGCCGTGACGTCGACCTCACCCTCGGGCGGCTCGAAGCCGGGACGGCCCACTTGTTCCGTGCCGAGGCTGCGAACAAATACCGCGAGGAAATACTGCTTGAACCAGTACCACCACACGCTGCGGTGGACGAGGCGCGGATCGATGTGCTCGCGGAGTTGGGCGTGGACCTCGGGGAGCTTGCTCCAGTGAGTGCCAGCGTTCTCGTGGTGCGCGGAGTGCAGACCGTTGTTGAAGAGCAAGAAGTTCAGGAGCTTGCCCTCGAAGTTGCGCGAATGGTTGTGGCGGGAGAACGGATCCGCATGCACATGCTGCTCGTAGTTGAACAGCATGATGGTCCAGAGCGCGAAGAAGCCCGGGATCCCCGCGGCAAGCACCCAGAGCTTGAGTCCCGGACCCCAGCCGTAGAGGAAGATTGCGAGCGCGAGGAGCAAGGTGTGGGTCCCGTACACGATCACGTACTGAGAGATGATCCGACGGTAGAGGGTCGGGTTCTTCTCCTTGGCCTTCGCGATAAAGGTCTTGATCGGATCGCTTTGGTAGTAGCTCGACACGAAGAAGTAGGTGAGCGCGACCAGGAAATTGTGGCGGTTGGTGAATCGCCAGGTGATCGTCGCGTCGCCCGCCTTGTTGACCAGCTTGTGGTGGTTCAAGTTGTGGGTCGGGATCCACGCGAACGTCGGGTAGCCGTAGAAGATTGAGATCCACGTTCCGAAGAAATTGTTCGCGCCCTTCGACTTGAACGTCGGGCTGTGATTGTGATTGTGCGCGATCACCCCACACGCCAGAGCGAAGTAGCAGCTGAGCGGCCACAGGTAGCCGGTCAGATCGGGGCGCACGTAAAGGAACGCCAACAATCCTGGCGTCAGTACGAAGGTCCACAACAGGGTGCGGTAGTCAGCAGCGTGACGAACCATAAAACTTCTCCTCGCGACACCTACCTTGGGAGCGGTGCTCGGTGCCCAGGCCCTTCTAGTACCGGGATCCAGCAGAGGCTACGCATTTTCGGCAGCTTGCCCCCGACAAATGACCCGTTTTTCAGCTGGGTGGGGCGCTTCGCGCCTAGGTCGCCCGCGAACTCGTTGAAGTGCGAAGTATGCTTCGCACACGCCGCGGACTCCAGAACGTCGACTGACGCCAGCCGCGCTGCGACCTCAGTTCAGCGACTCGCGAACGTAGGCGATGGTGTGGACCACATCGACGAGGCGCTCGCGTTGCTCGGCAGTCAGGTTGACGAACTGGATCCCCATGCCGGGGTTGGGGCTCATTGCCAGTGGACGGACCGGGTTGATCCACTGCACGACCCCATCGACCACGAACGGCTCGTCGGCATCCGGAGGCGCGAACCGCAACGTGAGCGCAGTGCCAACCTCAAGGGGCTGGTGGGTGCGCACGAAGATCCCGAGCGCGGAAATGTTGGTGATCGCCGCGTAGAGGAATGTGTCGTCGGTGGTGCAGTCGACTGACCACGTGACGTCGATGCGATCCGCGCTGCGGCGGTTCGACGGATTCGCCTCCTCGACGTCTGGCTGCGACTCGCCGGATTCCCTCACCCGATTGGCCTTAGCGCCGTTCCGGTCGTCTGTCACGTTTCGTCAGAACTTCCTGGGACGTCCTCGCGCAATGCGAGCACTTTGGTGGGTTCGACGACGCACGAGTGCGCGCGCCATGGGTGCGGAGCGGCGACTAGTGAACGATCACGAAACCAGCCTTGATGCGGTTGTTGTCGTGATTGCCCTGTTTGACCTCGAGCCGCCGGTCGCCGATGTAGAGACCGTACAACACCTCGTAGCGCCCGGGCGTGAAATGCGGTTCGAGTCGAATGGTGTGGATGTCGACGATTTGATCGCCGGGGCGCCACAGGTGAGCTGGGTACTTGCCTTCAAGCGTGTCGTGATCGCCGTTGTAACGCTTCCGGTAGCCGTCGATGTGAATGAACGTCTTCCAGTTGCCGCTGATGGACCGATTCACGCGCCAATGGATCGCGAATTGGTAGTCGACGCCGGGCTTGACGATGGGCCACGGCTTTCCGTCCACTGTTTCAGTCGGCACGGGCTTGCCATCCTTCGTTAGATCCCAGCCCAGATTCGTCAGCTGATCCAAGTTGGCACCGACAGCAAACTCCGGGTCCCTGGGCGCATCGAGGATCCAATCTCGGAACGGATTCTGATCGATCTCCCCGTCGCCGAGCTGATTGCTCGCGAGCAGGATCTCACTCGAGCGCCCGTCGAGCACCGGCAGATTCTTGTGGTGGCGTTCGCGAAACTTGGCGTTGATCTGCGCGAGGTCGTCAGCCCGCATCACCAACCAGCGACGCTGTTCCGCGTTGTCGAGCCAGCGAGCTGCAGCAGGCGCGTTGGGCTGAGTGAGCACCGGCGAGCCGGCGTAGTAGTTCGCGCTCTCGCCATTGTCCCCCAGCATGCCGAGCGGCTCCCCCGACTTTGAGAGACGATGGTAGGCCTCGAACACCTCTTTGGGCGATATCTGCGCCGCGAGCGCCGGGTAGTAGCCAAGGCTCAGCACCAGACCGAACGCCGCGAGGGGCACGGCGGCCAGACTAAAGCGCGGAAACGCGCGGCGCTCCCGCAGCCAACGCACGGCGTCCCGCGCAAGCATCGCGCACAAAGGCAGTGTCAACGCGAGCGGCAACAGCAGCCACACTAGCGACAGCACCGAGCGGAGCTGGCTGGGCATGCTCTCGATTCGGTCCCACGCAAGCATCCGCGAGGAAAGAAGGCTCAGCACGGCAAAGGCCAAAGCGCCCGCTTCGATCAGGAGCAGGAAGAAGCGCAGGTTCCCTTCGAAGGAGTCCTGAAGCGTATCGATGTACTTGCGATACGGCTTCCAATCGAAGGGCCGCTCCGAAGCCCCGTCGTCCTGACCGCCGCGCTCGAAAATCAGCCCGAAGAAACCACCAATACACAGGAACGTCCCGTACTTGACGACCTTGGTCGCCGTCTCCGCGAAGCTGTCCGGGAACTTACCTCCCTCAACGACGAACGCCGTCAAGCCCTTCACCGGGAAGTTCTTGAAGTCTGTGTAGTAGATGATCGCGAGCGCGGCGACGGTAATGCCAGCGGCCATCGAGCCCCCAAAATGCCGCTGATCCGCTTCGCTGAGAGCGACACCAATAGCAGCCGCTAGCGCAAAGACCGCACAGAACGGTAGCTCGCCTGTGGTGGGCGCCATCAATGCGTGCGCTGCCAACGCCAGGGAACTGACGAGCATCAAGAGCAGATGCAAGCCGAGCGCCCGCTCGCGGCGCGCGAGCTCTGCCTCCGTGACGCCGTCCGCCGGGGAGAACACCACGAAGAGCCGCCCGATAGCGAACGGTACGAGGGCGCTCCAGGGTAAGAGTCCATGCCCGAGTTGCTCGAGGACCAAGTCGAACGTAGGACGTTGACGCGCCTCGTTGATCCCCGCGCCAAGCCAGATGTTGTAGTTCGTTGGGTCCGGATGGGTGAGCGCGTAAAGCCCTTTCCACGCGGCAACAACGCCAACCAGCAAGCTCACGCAGGCGATCAGTGCTGAGAACCCGCTGCCACGCCGGCGAACGCCGAGTGATACGAGCCAAGCCAGGCCCACGGCGAGGGATGGGACAGCGACGCCGAGCAAGGCGCCGCGAGAACCAAAACCCGCCGCCAGGCCCGCAAATCCAAGCAGTGCCCAGCCAAGCCTTGCCGGGCGGAACGACCCGTCATGATCGAAGACCGCCAGTCCGAGCCCGGCCGAGCTGATCGCGACCGCGCTCAAGGTCACGGCGTCGCCAAGCATGGTGCGGGCCTGCAGGAAATAGAGGGGCATCGTCGAGAGCGCGATCACGCTCAGCGAGGCCGCGCGGCGATCGACCAGCCGCGCCACCAACAGGTACACGCACAGCGCACCAAGAAGCGCCCACACGGCCAAGGGGAGGCGCCCAGCCCAGTCGTGCAAGCCGAACAGCTTGAACCCCAATGCCATGGACGTGAACGGCAGCTCGCCTCGCTCCAGCTCGCCCAGGGTCGGCACGCTGTTGTTTGCGCCTTCGAGGCTCAAGCCCGTAGCCCCCATCACATTCAGCGCGATGCGCCGTGCAAGATCCGCGACGTTCAGCTCTGGGGGCTCCCAAATCCCCGCGCGGTTGATGGGCAAAAGCAGGCTCGTCAGAGCCACCAGCGCCGCAGCCAACGGCCAGCCGAAGCGCAACGGAGCGCTGCGCGTCACTCGCGGGCCCGCCTTCGATCGGAGGTCAGGCGACTCAGCGCCTGACGCGTCCGCGGCAGTGTTGGCCGCCGAGTCGCCCGTCGCGGAACCGGACTCGGGCGGCTCCGATTCACGTCCTGAAGCGGGGGGGTCGCTCATGCGCCGGCGACCTTACCACCAGCCCCATAGGCGTCGGCAAGCGCACAAAACCGCCTGCCAGAAGAAGAAACGCGCTTCGAAGCCCCCTGTATGCTGGCGCTCACGCCAAAGCCAACCATACTCCGCGGCCATGCGTTTCGGGTCCTGCGCCATTGTCGGTCGTACCAACGTGGGAAAGTCCACGTTCTTGAACGCGGTGCTTGGCCAGCGCCTGGCGATTACATCGCCACTGCCGCAAACCACCCGCGATGTGTTGCTCGGTGTCTCCCAACACGGTGACGCGCAGATCGCGTTCGTCGATACGCCTGGTCTACACGACCCGAAGCATGAACTCGGACGGCGCATGAACCTCGCCGCGCTGGAGGCGCTGCGTACTACCGATCTCGTGGTGTTGATGACCGACGTCACCCACCTGACGAAGCTCCGCAGAACGCCGGATCCGAGTCCAGACCTGGTGCTGGAGGCGGACCGAAGGTTGATCGCTGAGCTTCCAGCTGCTGTTCCGTGTGTGTTCGTGGTCAACAAGGTCGACAGCCTCAAGGACAAGACCCGTCTCCTGCCCTACCTGCAGTCTCTGTCCGAGCTACGAGAGTTCTCCGCGATCGTGCCGGTGAGCGTGCTGAAGGACGATGGCGTGCAAATCGTGCTGGATGAAATCGCGCCTCGCTTGCCCGAGGGCCCCCCTGGCTACGACCCGGACATGCTTACCGACAAGCCGCTCACCTTCTTCGTGCGCGAGTACGTGCGGGAGCAGATCATGCTCCAGCTGCACGCAGAGCTCCCCCACGCGGTGGCGGTGACGGTGGACCGTTTCGACGAGACGGAGAAGAACACCCAGATCAAAGCCACTATCCACGTGGAAAAAACGAGCCAGCGAGGCGTGGTCGTGGGCAAGCAGGGGGAGCGCATCAAGTCGATAGGCACCAAGGCGCGCGAGCGGCTGCAAGATCTTCTGGAACGCCCCGTTCACCTGGAGCTGTTCGTGCGCGTCACCGAGCGCTGGAAGGACGTGCCTCGTCAGCTGACGGAGCTTGGCTACAACGTCGCTGATGCCGTCGACCTCAGCCCGAACCCACGAGCCAAGTCATGAGCGAAGCTGAGCATCCCGACGCCGAGGACCAAGAAGAGTTCGAGCAAAGCGAGGGCGGGCAGGCTGATTTCGAGGCTGAGGAGGCCGAAGCCGCGCCAGTGTATCAGCGTTGTTTGATCGCCGTCGTGGGACGACCCAATGTGGGCAAGAGCACGCTGTTCAATCGCCTGATTGGCGAGCGCCTCGCGATTGTTCACGACGCTCCAGGCGTGACTCGCGATCGCAACTACGCCGATGCGGTGATCGGTGGTCGCAGTGTGACCGTCGTCGACACCGGTGGCTTCGATCCGACCACGGATGATCCGATGGGCCAGGGCATCGCACGCCACGTGATAGCGGCCATCGCAGAGGCCGACCTGGTGCTGTGTGTGCTCGATGGAGTGAACTCACCGACCCAAGCCGACGCCGACGCCATCAAGCTCTTGCGCCGCGCTGACAAGCCGGTGCTCTACTGCGCAAACAAGGTCGACAGTCAGAAACACGAAGCGGAGATCACCGAACTCTACCGCCTGGGTGTCGATCGCCTCTACCCGGTGAGCGCCTTACATGGGCGGGGGTTAGGTGAGCTGGAGTTGGCGATGCGGACAGCATTACCAGCGCCAGTTGTGCTCGAGACGGGAGCCAGCGGAGACGACGAAGTGCCTCGAGTCGCGCTGCTCGGTCGGCCCAACGCCGGTAAGTCTTCTCTGTTCAATCGCCTGAGCGGCAGCGAGCGCTCGTTGGTTGACGACCGCCCAGGAACGACACGCGACGCCGTCGACTCCGAGGTAGAGATCGCCGGTCAGCGCTACTGGCTGATCGATACCGCGGGGATTCGCAAGAAGGCAAAGGTCCAGGAAGAGGTGGAGAGCGCGAGCGTCATGCGCTCCATCAAGGCCGCGGGACGCGCTGACATCGTGATCCTGATGTGCGACGCGAGCGAAGGCATTGGCGACCAAGAGCAGCGCCTCTTGGGTCTATGCGCCGAGCGGGGTCGCGGGATCGTCGTTGGACTCAACAAGAGCGACCTCTTGACCGCAGCCCAGCGCAAAGCGGCCGTGCAACAGGCGGAGGAAAAGCTCGGATTCGCGCGCTGGGCGAAGGTGATGCTGCTCAGTGCCAAGACGGGTACCGGCGTCGACGCGCTGATGAAGCAGGCCCGGCGTACCCATCGTGAGTTGCATCGACGGATCCCCACGGCAGAACTCAATCGCTTCTTCGAGAGCGTGCTCGAGCGTCGTCCACCGCCGACCGCTGGCGGAAAGGCGCCACGCCTCTACTACGTGACCCAGGCGCAGACGAACCCGCCACTCTTCGTCGCGATGAGCAATGCGCCCGAGGCGATCAACGATGGTTACCGCCGCTTCGTCATGAACCAGCTGCGCAAGACATTCGGCTTCGACTCGGTGCCGATCAAGATCGCGTTCCGCAAGCGCTCCCGGCGCGGCGAACGCTGACTCGAGCGGAGCAGCAGCTCACCTCACCCCCCAAGGAAAGGGATAGGAGACGCTGCTACGTCGATCGCGGCGCGGCGCCGATGGCTGTGCGCAAACCCTGGGTATGGGCGCCTGGATTGCCCGCGTCGCGGATCCGAGATACGCCGCGAAGCCATGAGCGATGCAGCGAACGTGGTGTTGACCGAGGTGCAGGGGCGGGTGCTGGTGATCCGGCTGAATCGAGCCGACGCGCGCAACGCGATCAGCGGCGACGTGGCCAAGGGGATGGAAGCCGCGCTCGACGAGCTCGAAGGCAACGACGAGCTGTGGGCTGGCGTCCTGGCTGCGAACGGGCCGACGTTCTGTGCTGGAGCCGATTTGAAGTGGATCGCGTCTGGGCGTGCCGCCGAGCTGTCCACTGAACGCGGAGGCTTTGCTGGTCTGGTGCGGCGCAAGCGCCAGAAGCCCTTGATTGGCGCGGTTCACTCCGACGCGCTCGCAGGGGGCTTCGAGATCGCCCTGGCCTGCGACATCCTGGTTGGCGCCGAAGGCTCGAAGTTTGGGCTGCCCGAGGTCAAGCGGTCCTTGGTGGCGCTGGCCGGTGGCCTGGTCGAACTACCGCGGCTGATCGGTGAGAAGCTGGCGCTCGAGCTGGCGCTCACGGGCGACCCATTCCCCGTGGAAAGACTCCAGACGGCCGGGCTGGTGAATCACGTGGTCCCGCCTGACCAAGTCTTCGATCACGCGATGCGCATCGCGACGCGCATCACCGAGGCTGGGCCGCTGGCGGTGAAGGCGTCGCGGGAGATCATCGTGGGCGGACGCGACCTGCCCTCTGAAGAGCGCTGGCAGCGTTCTTTCGAGCTGGGCTGGCCGGTGTTCGGTTCGGAAGACGCGCAGGAAGGGCCGCGCGCGTTCATCGAGAAGCGTGCCCCGGTGTGGAAGGGGCGCTAAGTTCTTCGAGGCGTCTCGCCTCTCAGATTTTCCGCGCGACAATAGCCAACACGGACGATCGCTACTCGGCCTCTGGCGCGGCGTTCTCGAGTGGCACGGCGTTCTCAGGTGGCACGGCCTGCTTCGGATCGCTGGGGCGGGGCGGTGGTTCGCTCTTGGTCGGCGTTCCGTAGAGGACGCTGCGCAGATCCGAGCGCGTCAGGATCCCGACGAGCTTGCCGTTCTCCAGCACGGGCAGGCGCCCGATGTCATGGGACTGCATCTCGCGAAACGCGGACTCGAGGGACGCATCCGGGGTGGTCGTTCGCAGGTGGTGGGCCATGCAGCTCGAGACGGGTAGGTGGAGCCGACCTGAAGCCTCAGCTTTTTCCACGTCCCGGCGGGAAATCAGCCCCACTAACTCGCCGGCTTCGACCACCGGCACACCGGTATGGTGCCAGACGCGGAGGCTGTGCTTTAGCTCAACGAGGGATGTGGTGGGCGCGACGCTGCGCACCAGACGACTCATCACATCCGAGACACGTCTCGGGTTCGGTGGTTCCGCGCGAAAACCGGCAAGCAGCTGAGCGTACAGTTCGTCGACATCGGCGCCCTTGATGGTGGCTGCCGCGGCGCTTGGATGCCCTCCCCCGCCGAATGGCGCGAGGCGCTCCGCAACGTTGACCACCGGCGAGCTCGAGCGCGCGACGATCTGCACGCGCTTGTCTTGAATGGCGTAGAAGGCGAACAGGGCTTGGTTGCCGTCGAAACCGGCCACGGCGCTGGTCACGTCCGCCAAGCCGCTGACCACCTTCTCCATCCTGAGCTTGGCGAAACCCACATTCGTGCCCCCGAGTTCACGGGACTCCAACGCGTCGAGCACGCGCTTGATCAGCTCCCGCTGATTTGAACTGAACTCCGGCTTCAGGTAGCGGTTCAGGGTCTTCAGGTTGCCGCCCTGATCGAGCAGCCAGCCGACCGCGCGCGCATCACGGCCAGAAGTGTTCGGATAAGTGAGGGAACCGGTATCGGCGTAGATCCCCAGGGTAAAGAGCGTCGCCTCCTCCACGTCGATGGGGATACCCGAGGCCTTGATGCGTTCCACGAGCAGGGTCGTCGCGGAACCCACAGGCTCTACGAGCTCCACGGAGCCAACGATCTCGTCGTCTCCGACGCGGGGGTGGTGATCGTAGACGTGGACATCCAATGTCGGGTCGAGCAAGTCCAGACGCGCTTGCAGCACCTCGAACGCGCCGAGCCGGCTTTTGCGGCGATGATCCACGAGGATCAAGCGACGCACGCTGTGCTGATCGATATCGCTGTAGCGTAACGTGCGGAAACGATCGCGGTGCAGCGCGAGGTAATCATGCAGCGCCGGAGACACTCGGCGCCCGAACACAATCTCCGACCCAGGGTAGAGCTTCTGCGCGGCGACCGCGGCGGCAAAGCCGTCGAAGTCGGTGAGCTCGTGGGTGAGGATGACCTCCATCGGCGCACAGGATAGTGGCTTACGGCTGAGGTTTCCGGCCTTTTTCTGAGTATCGGGGTCCGCGAGGGATTGCGCGAGTGGCTGCCGCAACAGCCTGACCCGCGGACGCGGCACCTTCCAGTCACTGAGGACGTCAGGGGAGCGGTACAGCATGCGCATCGAGGAAGCGTCGCTCGTCAGCCTGTTGAAGCGCGAAACACCACGAATCGCGCCGCGAAGCCACGACCTGGAAGTCTCCCGCTCGGTCTGGGTCAGGCAGGTTTCACCCGCATGTCAGCGCTGCGCGGCCGCCGGTTTACCGACTCGAGCGCGCAGATGGCTTCAGCTGCCAGGGGCGAGTAGCCTGGAAATCCCAGCGAGCGTCGAGATGTCGTGCACGTCACTTGGCAGCGCCGGGATGTTCACGCGGGTCGGGGTGCTGCCATCGGGGTTGTTCGCGAGCGCGCCTTCCAAGCGGCTCAGGTGAGAGCGATCGAGCTCGGCCAGTCTTTGCTCCTCGCTGACAGCCCGCACGAGCCGGGCTGGAGCATCCGGCCCCAGCCGAATGTCGTGTTGAGAGAGCGCCGCCTCTACCTCGGACTCGGTGGCAATCGAGCGCGGCGCACGATGCACTCGATTCACGACGAAAGCGTCCCGCGCCATGCCCTGTTCGTGGAGCCGCTCAGCAAAGAACAACACCTCCCGGATCGCCATGGGCGCGGGGCTCGTCACCAAGACGTAGGCGAACTCCTGAGACCGAAACGCCTTTGCGACCTCTGCCGCGCGGGTCTTGAAGCCACCAAACAAGTCGTTGAGCTCGGTGATGAACTCAGCCATCTGCTCCAAAAAACCGCCACCGGTGAGCTTGCCAATTCCACGCAGTACGAGCGCGACGCTCTTCGCGACCAGATTGAGACTGAATTTCCCCGAGGATTCGAAAGCCTGAATGAACCAACGCATGGCCGCGCTGTCGATGGCTTCCGTAATGCGCTCCGGGGCGTCGAGAAAATCGAGCGCGTTGCTGGTGGGTGGAGTGTCGAGGACGATCAGATCGTAGTGATCGTCCTGCTTGACGCTCAGGAGCTTCTCCATCGCCATGTACTCCTGGGTGCCCGCTAGGCTCGTGGACACGTACTGGTACAGACGATTCTCGAGGATCTTGTCGCGGGCGGCAGGGGTCGACGCATGCCGCGTCACCAGCTCATCGAAGGTGCGCTTGGTGTCGAGCATCATCACCGTCAGGCTGCCCTGAACCTCCAGCCCAGCGCGCTGAAACAGGGCGGGTTCCACGCGCTGCGCCTCGCCCGTCATGCGATCGAGTCCCAGGCTGTTCGCGAGCCTACGCGCCGGATCGATGGTGAGACAGAGGACACGCTTGCCCCTGCGCGCCCCGGCTAGGGCCAGCGCGGCAGCGACGGTCGTCTTGCCTACGCCGCCGCACCCCACGCACAGCACTACGTGGCGCTCGTCGATCAGGGTATCCAGCGTGGGGAGGCTCATCGGGTGTCAGGCTTTAGCACGAGATCATGCGAATTCCGTCATCCTTCCG
>JBFXBK010000105.1:0-25035 GCA_050183255.1 Polyangiaceae bacterium
CGCCTGCGACCCCGCCGGGCACCTCGACGCCAATCGATTGAGTCGTGACGCCACCCCCCACCTGAGCGCCAACGCCTCCCCCCGACCAGTCTTGCACACCCACGAATTGTCCGTCGACTCGCAGAACCCACGCGTTGACCTCCACACCCCCGGCGCCGAGACGCGCGAATTGTACCGTGTCGCTACGGCGGAGCTCGGTGGGTTCCTCGGCGTTCACCCACTGGTAGTCGCCTCCCTCGACGAGGGTCTCTCGAAGACTGGGAGAGAAGGCGGAGCTGATGTCGCTGAACAGTCCGTTCGCCCCGGCGAGGATTCGATCGTCGACCGGGTTGATGTAGATGCTCGCGTCGAACGCCAGGTACTTGCAGATCTCGCAGTCCTTGAAGTCGCAGATCGGACCACAGCTATCGAGGGGAAGATCGTCGTCACCCAAGATTGACCTCGGAGGACGACCAAGCGCACCCGCCACATGCGAGTTGCTGCGGTTGCGGAAGGCAGCCTCATCCGTGGCGGAAATCCCCTCGACGTGCCGCACGTGCGACCACATCACCACCTTGAGGCCGAACCCTGGGATTCCGATTCCCTCCACGGGGATGTCTTGAAGTGGAAGCCCTCTTGGGTCCCAAGCGGCCAGGTAGGATTGGGCCCCGGGACCAGCGTACGGGAGTTCGGATGCGAGGACCCGAGCGCTGCCCGAGAAGGCAGGATTGGCGTCCAACTGACCGTTCAGCGCGGGTGAGGCGTTGGTAGGCCATACCCAAGGAATGGTCACGGAGGGGTCCTCGCCGAAGCCAGCGTTCCAGCCGAGCTTCATTGCCGGAAGTTGGTGCCACGGAGCCGAACCCGCCAAGTCATCGTAGTCCGAAACGGCAAGGTTCGCGCGGCACGGGGAGTAGCGGGCGCACGCAACCTCATCCCCCAAACCGCACTCGCAGTAGCGGAACCCAACATCCGCCGCTGGGCGCTGCCCCACAGGGATGCCGTCCGGGTAATCGGTGTACTTGTACGCACGGTCGTGGTTCTGAGGAAGTGTTCGCGGCGTGAACGCGCCAGCGTTCCAACCGCGCCACTGCGGGTAGGCGGGGTCATCGAGGATTGGGTCCCAGCCAAAACTGAACGATGCACATGGGGCCGGATCGCATTGATCCGTACGGTAAGGGTAGGGCTCCCCGGTCACGAACTCTTGAACAAGGTTGCAGTCGTTGTCGACTGTCAGTCTGGGTTGATCGAAGTCCTCAGGACACCCATCGCAGCTATCGCCGATGCCATCGCTATCGCTGTCGCGCTGGAAGGTGCACACACCCCGCTCCGTATCGCCTGGGAGCGGTGCGCACCGACTCTCGGTGTGACCAGTTCGCTGCCGACAGTACGCGTCAGCAGCTAGCGGATTGTAGGCGTAGTTGCAATTCACCACCACCTGATCCGCGGGCTGCGGCGTTGGTGGATACTCGTGGACACCAGAGCACAGGTCGCACTCGTCGCCGGCTCCGTCTCCGTCCGTATCGAGCTGGTCTCGATTGTAGACCCCGGGGCAGTTGTCGCAGTTGTCACCGTTGAGGTCGTTATCTTCGTCCCCGTTCGATGCACACCTGCCCGCGAACTGCGGCTCTTGGCACCGTTGAAAGGATGGCCACCGGGGGTCACGAGAATCCTCGGGGAAAGGCACGCACTTGTCGCCCGCGTGCGTGCAGTCGGCGTCGCTGGTGCAGCAAACGGCGTCGTTGCGTCGTGCTCCGGTCGTCACGCACGAATCGCAAGCATCTCCCAACCCGTCGCCGTCCTGATCGGGTTGGCTGTGTGTCGAATCGTAGGGATTCCTGTCGTTCCGGCAGCTGTCGCAAGCATCCGGAACCCCATCCTGGTCGAAGTCCGGCCTGGTGTGCATGTCCCCCGTCAACCGGTACTGTTCATCCGCCACAAAGGGGCATGGGTCGCAGGAGTCCGGGATGAGGTCGTTGTCCGAGTCTTGGTTGTCAGCCACGGTGTTCTGGAGTTCCTCAGGCAAGCACTCCCCGAGGAAACGCCCATCGATGTCGAGGAGGTTTTCCTTGAGGAATTCGAGGGCGACCTCAGAGTCCACCGCTGCCTCATTCGTGTAGACCACTGGAACAGGGACCGGGATGAACCATATCCACTCCCATCGGATTCCAGGGGTCACGGTACTGTTCACTCCGCAGAGCCGATCCCCCTTGAAGAGCGGCCCCCCGGAGTCCCCGGGATGAATTCCAGTGTACTGTGCGAGTACCGTAGCGCTGAGCCAGTCGAAGCTGCTCTGGTAGACCGCGCCACGACCAGCGTCCTGTCGCTGCCACGGGCCAGTGTCCCCCGCATTCGGATACACACGCCCCCCCTCCGCGATCGGTGGCCATACGACCGAGGCTGTTGGGCCGTAACCGACGAGCGTGCCCAGTTCAAACGAACCGCAAGTAGTACCGTCCAAAACGGGATGTACTGGTGGTACAAAACCAACTCGGCGATCGAGCAACACCAGTGCCATGTCCTTAGCGGTATCGGAGTCGGAGCAGGTGTTGAGAGCGCTGCCGAACAGCACCTTCAAGTCGCCACTAACTGACTGCGTGTGTGCAACCCTCACCGAGTTCGACGGGAAATCAGCCCACGCACCCGCACCAACCGCCTGGGGAGCAATATCCTCCCACAGCCCGCACGCGGTACTGCCGACCACGCAGTGCGCAGCCGTTAGGACATAGGCCGGAGTCACCAGGGTCCCCGAGCAAGTGCTGGATGGCTCGTTGGGAAAGCCAATCTCAATGAAGGGCACGGAATCGTACGGATACCCAGTGAAGACCTCACCCCCTCCCACTGCCTGTTCTGTGGTGGAAACGTCTTCGTCAACCAGGTCAGGTTCCTGGGCGTCCACCGCGCACCCTGCAACCAGCCCCAAGAGTGACGTCCCCACGCACCAGCCCACAACCCTGTTCGCCATACCCGCATCATCGCACGCGCCCGACAGCGACCTCAACGACGATGGCTTGCGAAGATCGATCGCGAGCACGGGAGCCGTGCGGATCTGGAAGCCGAGAGAGTTATCCACAGGCGACCGGAGTCGCCGCCCTCACGCGGCCGAGCATTTCTGCCCAGAAATTTACGCGTGGAAGCGCACCGGCCGCGTTTCCACGACGCGCAAACGGCACGCTTCCGTCACGACCGCGAGGATCTAGCTCACTGTTCGATCGTTCCAGACGACACGGAGATCTCACGCGCCCCCGACCACCCACATGTCTCACCGCGTGAAGCAACCGCTTCAGTGTCATCGGCTCCACGCCGTCCACAGCCTCCAGTGAGAGCACGTGCTCCTGAACGAACGGGCTGAGGTGGTCAGTTCACCAGCTGCGTGATGCGCGATCCGGTGACCCCAAACGCTCGCGCCAAATCCTCACGGTAACGCACCTCGCCGCGTTCCAGCACGTTCCGTAGGTGGTGCGCAAACGCCAATGTGCGTGCAACGCTCGCGGGACGACGTATTCCAGGCGGCTGGGGCTTGTCCGGCCGTGGCGCGAGCCTCGCCGTCAGGACCATCGGCTCGGTCTCGTCACACGGCATGGTCACTCCGCTGAAGCGCCTCGCTCACCCAAGGATGCAGTGTGATGCGCACGTCCCCGTTCGGCTCGTCGACATCAACACGCGCAATGATCGCCCGCACCACCTTCAGTTGGTTTCGTGGCAGCAGGTTGCCCCACACCGTGCGGAAGTCTCTGAGCTGGGCTCCGACCCAGCCTGCGTCCAGTAAGGCTCTCCAGCTTTGCTAGCCGCACCTCGACATCCCGAAGCTGGCCCTTCAATTGGCTTCGTTCAGCAAGCTTCACGTCGCGTCGCTGCTCCAAGCGGGTCGAGTTCAGCGTGTCTGCCGCCTCGAGGTTCGCATCGAGCGAACGCACATCGTGGCTCACCTGCTTCAATCGTTCTCCCAGCTCACCACGCTCCGCGAGCGATGCCTTGCGCTGCTCACCCGCTCGTACCTGAAGCCGTTGCTCGATGCTCCCGGAGCGGCCGCGTCCCTGGCGCTCGAACGCCCGCGCGACGTCCGCGACTCGCTCGAGCACCAGTTCCTCCAGCTGCACGGCATTCAGCGGTCTCGCGCCGCACGCCTCTGCCTTGTCTCGCGAGATGCACCGGTAGTAGCGATACTGCTTTCTGTTTTTCCGCGCGGAGGATGGCGTTAGCGCGTACCCGCACGCCGCGCCGTTCGTCGAGCACCCACAGAACAGCAACCCTCGAAGCAAATAGGACGGGTTTCGCTGCCGTCCGTTCCGTTCGCTCGCCGCACTGTCTCCCGTCGTCGCCGCACGTAGCGTCTGCACGCGTTCGAACAGCTCCCGGTCAACGATGGGTTCGTGCTCTCCTGCGCGTCACCTCGGGGTCATGGAGGTCGCGTGCAGCGGATTGCTCAACACCCGAACGACGGCTTGGCGTGTCCAGATGCGACGCGTACGGGTGCGGTGAAGCTCAGTACGGAGCATTCGTACGTCCGCATGCGAGGAGTGAGAAAGCTCTCCCCTACCGCACGAGCCCCATCGGGCGCGATCTTCAGCATTACCAACTATCTGAGGCAGAAGTTGGCAGTGCGCTGCACGCCATCGCGACCCTCCGAGCTGCACTGCGTATACTCCCCCCAAATGGCATCGCCGCCCAACCTCACTCGCTGGAAAGCCAGCGGCAAACGCACGACCTTCCGCGGACTGCCCATCTTCTATCAGTCGACGCGGCGTGAACGTGATGAGCGGCCGTGGCTCGTGTGCGTCCACGGCTTCCCGACCTCGTCCTGGGACTTCGCGCCGATGTGGGCCGAGCTGGATGAGCAATTCGCGCTGGTGGCGAGTGATCTGATTGGCCTTGGCTACAGCGCCAAGCCCGAGTGTCCGCTGACCATCGCGCTGCAGGCGGACGCGATCGAGTCGTTGCTCTCGCAGCTCGGGGTGGGGGAGGCGCACCTGTATGCCCACGATCTCGGGGACACCGTCGCTCAGGAGCTGCTCGCGCGCAACCTGGATGGTTCCGGGAGGATTTGCTTCAAGAGCTGCGTGTTCTTGAACGGTGGGCTGTTCCCGGAGACGCACCAGCCGCGCTTCATCCAGAAGCTGCTCTTGTCGCCGCTGGGTGGTGCCGTGGCGAAGCTCACCTCGGAGAAACGTTTCCGCGCGTCAATGAAGGAGATCTTCGGGCCCCACACGCCGCCAAGTCCGGAGTTCCTCGATGGCGCCTGGGAGCAGCTCGTCGCCGACTCAGGGCGCAAGGCGCTGCCGCGCTTGATCACTTACATGGAGGAGCGCCGCGTGTATCGCGAGCGCTGGATCGAGCCGCTGGTCCAGAGCCGCATCCCGCTGCGCTTCATCAACGGCGCGCTCGATCCAGTCTCCGGTCGCCACGCGGCTGATCGCTACCGTGAGCTGGTCCCCGACGCGGATGTAGTGATGCTCGATGATCTCGGTCACTACCCTCACGTCGAGGACCCGTCGCGAGTGCTCAGCGCGCTGCGCGAGTTTTGGCTCAAGGTCAGCGCCTTCTCTGGGTAGATCCCGGGCTAACCGGACGTACGAGCGGCGTGGCTAGCAACTCGAAGGTCGTCGCGCTGCTTGGTTTGGCTTGCCTGGCGTGTGCGTGTGCCGGGACTCAGCGGGAGCTGAACCCTGAGAATGATACCGTGGGGAAACAAAGAGCGCCGGCATCGGCGCCTACGTCTGAGCCCAATAGTGATAGGACGATCGGCACGCCTGAATCAGCAAGCGAGGGGGTGGCGCTGGCCCCCGTTGCCGCTTCTGGGCCGGAGCTCTGGACCAGCGACGCCTTGCTCTTGCTAGGCAGGGTAGATGGCCACTGGACTGAGGCTCGTCCGTGTGCCGAGGGGGTCGCGCCCTTGAGCCGCGACTGGAACGTGCTGGACGCGTGGGGCAGAGTCGTTGGACACGCCCGAGGTGGCGTTTTCGCTGGTCGCCATCAGATGCGCGTAACCCGAGGTCAACCCGGGGCTCGTATCTACAGCACCGGAGCTGGGTTCTCCTCCGCTGAGTGGCGGCTTGCCCCGGAGGAGGCCGAGGGCGCTCGCCGGTCCGTGCTCGATGTCATTGCGCCGATGCATTTTCCCGCTGACGCAGAGCTGCTGTTCTTTCGTGGCACCCAGCAACCATCTGCGGCGAGCGCTCCGCGGGCGCAGTCGCCAACCGGCTTCGCGTTGGCCATTGGTCCTGCGGCGCTGGCCGTGCTGCGCTCCAGCTCGCTCTCCGACTGGTCTGTTGTCTACGACACGCAGTCCCCTGGAGATTGGCCGAGCTACGCCGCCCGGACCATCGTGGATTTGGATCGCGATGGCACACCAGAGGTGATTTACCACTTCAACGAGTACGCTGACGGTCCGGGTCACGAAGTCGTATTGCGATCGGCGGACGCCGGAGCGAGCTGGGCAGAGGTCGGCAACAACGCCGACGACTGCCCTTAGCTGCGCGCTGAGTCGGGGGCAGCGTCACGGGAACAGCGGACACTCGCCGTTCTCGTCGGGGACCATACACTGGTTGTCACACCCAGCGATGCCGCACGGATAGCAGCACTTGAGGCCGCCTTGGCACTCCGGGTCGGTCTGGCAGGTGTCGCCGATGCCCTTGCCGTTCAGGTTGCAGCTGTCTCCAGCGACGTCATCGACGCCCGCCTTGTGCGCTTCGCAGGCATTGCAGTACACCTTGCCGTCGTCGCCGCACACGCCGAGGCACTCGGCGGTCACGCAGCCTTCCGGTGAGAGCTTGCAAGTGCCGAAGCACGGTCCAGGGCCACAGTCCGCGCCATCGGGCTTGTCGCAGTACTGACCCGCGTTGCACTGCACTTGGGCGGGGCCCCCGCATTCCTGGTTGAGGGTGCCCGGGACGCATTGGTTGTTGACGCAGTCAGGCTCCGCCCATTGGACTGCGCAGGCTCCGCAGGTCCACGTCGCGCACGCCTGCATGCGATTCGCGTAGTCTTGCAGCTGATCCCGATCGATGTCCTGACTCGTCAGGTTCTGCTCGCACTGGTCCATCGCCAGGCACTCGGGTGTCGCGTCGAAGCAATCGTCGCGCGTGGTGCAGTGGTTGTTCGCCGCCGCGAAGGCGCGGAACTCATCGGCTACGGTGTCGCAACCGAGGCTGCCGCCGCTCCCAGAGCTACCCGCATTGCCTCCGTTGCCCGCGCTGCCCGCCGTGCCTCCCGTCGCGCCGCTGCCTGCGGTACCGCCGCTACCGGCTTGCCCGCCGGTGCCGCCCTGGTTACCGACCTTGTCGTTGACCCCACCCACCTCGCTCGAGTTGGTGTCGCATGCAGCGAGCCCAAGGCAGGCTCCCAAGATTAGCCAAGTACGCATCACTTCCTCCTAAGCTTGCCTCATGAACGAGCGGCTGTTGCGCCGTTCTCAGCCAGCGCTTCCTGCGCTACATCCCGTGAGTGGTCGCTGCCGGCGTTCCACATCCATCTTTCTTTCAGACTAGATCATGCACCCCCTCAAGCGACTGCTGCATCACGCTCAAGCCTGGCGCGGCCAAATGGGAGCGGGGACGGTGTTCTCCGTCCTCAACAAGTTCTTCGACGTTCTGCCCGAGCTGCTGATTGGCGTCGCCGTCGATGTGGTGGTGAACCGCAAGGAGTCGTTCCTCGCGCGCATGGGCCTCAGCGATCCGACTCAGCAGCTGGTGGTGCTCACGTTGCTCACCATCGGCGTCTGGGGCTTCGAGTCGCTGACGGAATACCTCGCCAACTTGAAGTGGCGAAACCTCGCACAGAACCTGCAACACGCGCTGCGCATGGAGACGTACGGACACCTCCAGCGGCTGCAGCCAGCGGTGCTGACTCGTCTGCGTACTGGGCGCGTGATGGCGGTGCTCAACGAGGACATCAACCAGATCGAGCGCTTCGTGAACAACGGCGCCCACGACCTGATTCAGGTGGCCTGCTCGAGCCTGATGGTCGGCGCCGTGTTCTTTGCGCTGACGCCGAGCCTCGCGGCCCTGGCGCTGCTCCCGGTGCCGCTGATCCTCGTGGGCGCCTTCTGGTTCTTGCGCCGTCTGGCACCTCGCTACGCTGCGGCGCGCGAAGCGGCCTCCGGAGTCTCCCACCGCCTGAACAACAACCTGCTCGGCATGCCGACCATTCAGGCTTACACCGCGGAAACGTTCGAAGCCCAGCAGCTGATGCACAGCTCGGAGCAGTACCGCGCACGCAACGCCGACGCGATCCGCGTCGCAGCGGCGATCACGCCAGTGATCCGCATCGCGATCCTGGCGGGCTTCGTGGCGACGCTGCTCTACGGCGGGCGCCTCACGCTGCAAGGGGAGCTGGGCGTCGGCAGCTATTCCGCGCTCGTGTACCTGACCCAGCGCTTGCTCTGGCCGCTCACCCGTTTGGCGGACATGACGGACCTCTACCAGCGCGCGATGACGTCGGTGCAGCGGGTCGATGACTTGCTCCAGGTGCCGCTGCCGCCGCACGAAGTCAGCGCCAAGTTGCCGCAGCCCGTGCGTGGCGGCGTGAGCTTCGAAGGCATCTCGTTTGCTTACGACGAAACGCCCGTGCTCCACGACGTCAGCCTGGAAGCGCCCGCCGGCAAGACACTCGGATTGGTCGGCGCGACCGGCAGTGGAAAGAGCACCCTGCTCAAGTTGCTGTTGCGCTTCGAGACGCCGGGCGCCGGCACGGTGCGCGTCGATGGCGAAGATGTGCAGGCCCTCGACACGAAAGAGCTCCGGCGCGCCATTGGCTACGTGGCGCAAGATCCTTTCCTCACCGATGGCACCCTGCTCGAGAACATCGCCTATGGAGAGCTCGAGCCAGACCTTGAGAAGGTGCGCGCGGCAGCCCGCGCGGCGGAGGCCCACGGCTTCATCGAGTCGTTGCCCGACGGATACGACTCGCAAGTCGGTGAGCGCGGGCTGCAGCTGTCCGGAGGCCAGCGCCAGCGCGTAGCGCTGGCCCGCGCGCTGTATCGTGATCCGCCTATTTTGGTGCTGGATGAGGCGACCAGCGCGGTGGACAACGAGACCGAAGCGGCCATCCAGCGCTCCTTGGAGCGCGCCGCAAAGGATCGCACGCTGATCGTCGTCGCCCATCGCTTGTCCACGGTGCGCCACGCGGATGCCATCCTGGTGCTCGACGAGGGGCGCATCGTCGAGCAGGGCACCCACGAGGAGCTGCTCGAGCGGGCGGGGGCGTACGCGGCGCTCTGGCGTTTGCAAACCGGGGGCGGCGCGTGAAGCGCGCGCTGTGCGGCGTGGCGTTGGTGCTGTCTACGGGCGGCTCAGCGGTAGCGTTCGCTCAGGCAGATGCAGGAGCCGAAGACGCCGCACCCACGGCGGATGCGTCAGGCTCTGACGTTTCCGACGCTGGTGCTGATAGCGTAGCGCCAGAGCCAGCGATGGTCGCCGAACTGCGTTTGCTGCCCGGTGACCGCACTAGCCTCCCCAGCGTTCACGTCACCGGTCCGCCAGAGTGTCCGACCACGGAAGGACTCGTTGCGCAGGTAGAGGCGGGGGAAGGCCGACTGCGCCTGCAGCCAGTCGATTCACAGCAAGCGGACTACGAAGTCCGCTTCCGGCCGTGGCGCGGCGGCTACGATGCTGAAATCAAGGACTCTGCCGGGCGCGTACGCAGCCTCGAAGGTGCCGACTGCGCCGAGATCGCGCGCGCCGTCGGCCTGAGCCTGCTGGTCCTGGTGGATGCGCAGGCTGAGCAGCTGCGAGCGCGCCCAGAGCCTGACTGGACGCCGGCAGGACGAATCCCCGAGGAACCGACTGATACGCGCTGGCGCGCGCGGGGGGGCGCTATCGCCGGCCTCGGAGGGATGCTTCTGCCGCTGCCGGTGGTGGGAGCGTACGCTCGTGCATCGGGCCCGGTCGAGATCAGTTCCTGGTTCGTCTATGGCTTTGGCTACACCAAGCAACACGGCCCGGGGACGGTCGAGCTCAGCTGGCTAGGGCTTGGCAGCGAGGTCTGCTACCTGTTCTTCGACTTGTTTGGCTTGTGCGGTGGCGGCTGGGTTGGGCGGCTTGCTGCAAGTGGGCAGGGCTACGACCGCAACTCGAGCGTCGCCCGCTGGCAGCCGGGGCTCAGCTTCAGCTACCGATTTCGCTCCCCCATCGGGGAGCACTGGGAGTGGGGCGTCAATGGAACCGGCCTGCTCGCCTTGACCGAGGAACGCATCACGGTGGCCAACGTCGAGGGCGACGCATTCACCACCCGGCGCCTGACTCCACTCATCACTTTGGAGCTCGGCGCGCATTTCTAGCGCCATTGCCGGCACAGCGTGGCAATGCGAGCGGCAGCGGTCGATTTCGTGATGCAGATCCGAGGGCGACACCACTCATGGACTGCGTGTGAATTTCGAGCGCATCTACCAGCAGCACTTTCGGCAGGTGTGGCGCTTCTTGGCGCGCCTGGGTGTACCGGAGCGTGATCTGCCCGATGCGGTTCAGGACGTGTTCGTGGTGGTGCATCGCAAGCTAGAGGAGTTCGAAGCTCGTTCCCGGGTCGACACCTGGCTGTACGGGATCTGCATGCGGGTCGCGAGCGACCGCCGCCGCCGCGCCAGTCAGCGCTTCGAGTCCCTGGATCACCCCGACCACACTGACAACGCCCTGGACGAGGCTGGCGATGAGCGGTTGGGGCTCAAGGCGCTCGCGCAGCGCATCCTCGCGAGCTTACCCCTGGAGCAGCGCGCGGTGTTCGTGTGCTTCGAGCTGGAAGGGCTGAGCAGTCAAGAGGTGGCTGAGCGGCTGTCGATCCCCCTTGGCACGGTGCACTCGCGCTTGAGGCTTGCTCGCGCGAGTTTCCGTAAGGAACTGGCTCGCTTGCGAGCCCGAGAGGGAGCTTGGCTCCGTGCTGGAGGGCAAAGCTGATGCGTCACTGGCCTCAAGATGGCGCGAGCGATTTCGAGCAGGAGCTGCTCGAGTTGATGCGCGAGGACACGCCTGAGCCCTCTGACGAGGCGCGGGAGCAGGTGTTCGCCGCCCTCAGCGCGAACCTCGGGCTCGCTGCGGCAGGCGGCTCCACTGGCCTCGGCGCTGCCAAGGCAAGCACTGCTGCCAAGGCAACCACTGCGGCGAAGGCAACAACTGCGGCGAAGACAACCGCTGCGGCAAAGGCTGCGGGCACCGCCGTCGCTGGAACTCAAGCCGCTGCAGGCGTCGGATCCGGTGTGATCAAGCTTGCACTCGTGGGTTTGGTACTCGGTGGCGCGACGGCAGGCGTCGGGCACTTCGTGTCTTCCGCCACCTCAGGATCGGGGGGTGAGGAGCAGCGCTCGGCCAGATCGAGCCAGAGCAAGTCGGAGCAAGGTCCGGTCCACCAGGTGCTGCCGCAAGGAAACGAACCGCGAGCCGCAGCCGACCCTGAGCCCGGCAGCGCTGAGCCCGCTGCAACAGGCCGCGAAGTGCCGGGACGCGACCCAACCAGCGGCGCAGCTGCCGACGTAGGAGCTGCTGCGACTCCTGACGTCGCCCCCGGCTCCTCCGTCGCACGCTTTGGCGAAGCAGAGTCAGGGAGCCCGAGGTCACCTGCTCCGAGCGCCGCCTCTCAGTTGGACGCCGAGCGCGCCGCGCTCGCGGAGGCGCGTCAGGCGCTGCAGAGCGGAAACGCGCCCCGGGCGCTCGCGCTCCTCACGCAGCTGAGCCAGCGCTACCCCAAGCTGAAGCTGAGCCAAGAACACGAAGCACTCAGCATTCGCGCCCTCGCGGCGAGCGGAGCCAAGTCCCAGGCGGTGGCGCGTGCGCGGCGCTTCGTGGCGCTGTATCCCAACAGCCCGCTCACTCCTGGTGTGCGCGAAGTGTTGCGCTGAGCGTCGGAGCTTCGTCTGCGTCAGTCGTCCAAGCCAAAGAACGACTTGATGCGATCGGTCAGGTCCCGCTTCTGCTCCGATATTTTCCGCGTGGCAGCTTCGATGCTCAGATTGTCGCGCACGCGATCGAGCTCCACGTGGCGCTCCGCGAGGATCTCTGCCACCTCCTCTGCGACTTCTGGGCGCCGCTGCAGCAAGTGGCGGAAGTGCTCGCGGCCGAGCTTCCAGCATCGGACCTCCGAGAGCGCGATCACCGTCGCCGAGCGCTTTTCACCAGTGAGCAGCGACATCTCTCCCATGAAGTCGCCGTCGTGGAGTTGCGAGACGTCACGCTGGATGCCATCCACCTCCACGCGCACTGCGCAGTCGCCTTCTTCGATGATGTACAGCCAGTGCGCGTTAGCACCTTGACGCGTGATCGCTTCCCCCTTGGTGAAGGGGGAGTACTCCAGCGCCTCAGCCAGGTGGTGGCGTTCCTCTTCCGGGAGCTTCTTGAAGAGTGCCAGGCCGTCGATGGCTTTGCGCTGCCGTTCGATCGTCTCTTGCTGCTTGAGCGCCTGGCGCTTGGGTGATTCCTTGGTGACGAACACGGCCTGAGCGGGGATTGCGAGGCTCATCCCGGCGCGGGTCAGGGCGTAGAAGATGCGCTGGCGCACGACGCTGTCCGTGGGATCGTCCACAGCGAGGTCTGTCAGCCAGTAGCGCACGGCATATCTGGCCCAAGACTCACCGAAGTCCATCAGCTGGACGTTGGGCGCAGGGGTCGCGGAGACGCGTTCGATGGGCTCTGCGAGCAGCGCCGACTCTACTGCGCGGATCACCTCCGGTGGAGAGAAGCGATAGTCCACGTTGAACCACACCCAGCGTCGCCACTGGACGGGCTGCCCCGTGCGCCGGCCCAGCACGATCACCTGGTTCTTGAGCAGCACTGAGTTCGGGATCACCACCGTCTCCCAGTTGCGGGTCTCGACGGCGGTGTAGCGCCAGTGGATGTTCGCGACGCGACCGACGATGTCGCCGACCTTGATCCAGTCGCCAACCTTGATGCTCTCGTCGGTCTGCAGCGCCATGCCACCCAGGATGTTTCCCAGGGTGTCCTGCAACGATAGACCGATGACGGCCGTCAGCACCGCGCTGGTAGCGACGATGCTCGAGAGGTTGAAGCCATTCCGCGAGGCAACGACCAGGAGCGTGACGACGATGGCGCCGAAGATCACCACGTCCTGGACGATCTGTGGCACCTCCGTCTTGAACCGTGGGACGATGCCGCGAAACACCAGCGCGCCTACAGCCGCCACGGAGGCTACGCCGCCACTCAGCACGGCGGCGAGGTGAAGGTCGCCGACCAGCTTCGAGGCGACGAGGCTGAGCCCAGCGGTCACGCAGACAATCACCAGGTGGACCGCGAAGAAGAAGCTGGGTAGCCGCGTGCGGCGCTCGGCGCTACGCACCGCGAGCCCCGAGACGACCACGATCAGAGCGATCCAGGGCGTCCAGGCGCTCTGGGCTTGGTCGATCAGCGCACGCAGGAAGGGCATCGCCCCGATATTACTGGGTTCTGTTACCGATTTGTCACTCGGAGAAGCGTTCGGGCCTAGCCTGGCCAACAAACCACGAACCGCCGGCTCACTTCGGGCCCACCGAGGTCACCCAGGGGGGACGCGGCGGGCGCCCGGAGCTCCTCCCCCCCTCCCCCGCACAGGCGTCCAATGTTGTATCCGCGGGGAATAAAACTCGACCCACAAGTCGGCGCGGCCCGAGGTCCGGGACTCTGATCGCCACGCCCGGAGTCTCCGCCGCTGTGCCAAGCGGTGGCACAACCCGAGGGTAGGTGGTCGAACCTTGGAGCTGATGGCTGCGCAGGAAGTTACGCAAAGCTTGCCGTCGTCGTAGGCCCGCGCGGCGGTCTGTCGCGCGTTTCAGCGCCGGAAACTGCCTAGTCCGCGGAGCTGACGGTCCCGGGGGATTTCCGCGCGGCGTGCGCGCCCGATCCGGCTCCACTGGAAGGCTGGCCGTTCGCTCGTGTTTGATCCTCGAAATAGACCCTGGCCCAAGGATTGCTGACAATAGGACTGCGATGGCTTGGCAACACAACAAGGCTGGGTTCGGGTTTGTTCTCACGATGGGCATCTGGGCGCTCGTGCAGTCGGCGGGCTGCGGCCGCGCCAACTTGCTCGACGACCCTTACGGGACTGGGGGGACCGGCGGCAGCGACAACTGCGGAGACAGCATCTGTCAGCCGAGCGAAGATCCCAGCTCCTGCCCGGCGGACTGCAGCTGTGGCGACGGCGTGTGTTCGGGGGGTGAGGACAACCAGAGCTGCCCGACCGACTGCGTGGAGAGCTGTGGCAACGGCAACTGCGACGCGGGGGAGACCCGCACGACCTGTCCCAAAGACTGCGGCGCGGCGTGTGGCGATGGCCTGTGCGAAGCCTCCGAAAAGGACTCCTGTCCTGAAGACTGCGACTCGAAGCCTGCCTGCGGTGACGGCAAGTGCGTGTCCCCCGAGGACCAGTACAACTGCATCGTCGACTGCGGTCGCTGCGGCGACGGTCAGTGCGCCGGAAACGAGACGAACGCGAACTGCCCGAGCGACTGCGCGGCTGGCTGTGGCGATGGCAACTGCGTGTACCCCGAGGACAGCTGGAACTGTCTACCGGACTGTGGCTACTGCGGCGATGGTCTGTGCAACCCGCCGGAGAACCCGAAGACCTGCGACATCGATTGCTCGTTCTGCGGCGATGGCACGTGCACGGACTACGAGCGCGACTGGTGTCCTCAGGACTGCGGCAAGAAGTGCGGCGACGGCGTGTGCGACTACGGCGAGCATCAGAGCTGCCCCAAGGACTGTGGCCTGACTGGGTGTGGCGACGGCTTCTGCGCGCCGCCTTACGAAGACTCCAACTCCTGCCCCGAGGATTGCTCCGCCAACTGCGGTGACGGCTACTGCGAACCGAACGAGCAGAAGTCGTGCTGGCAAGACTGCGGCACGATCTGCGGCGATGGGATCTGCACGCCTGACGAGCCAGGCTGGTGCTGGCAAGACTGCGGTGGCAAGGGCTGCGGCGACGGCGTGTGTCAGTCCGACGAGTACGGCTGGTGCTACGAGGACTGCGGCGGTGGCTACTGCGGCGACTATTACTGCACGCCGGACGAAGTGGGCTGGTGCTACCAAGACTGTGGTGGCGGCTACTGCGGTGACTACTACTGCTCTCCCGACGAGTACGGCTGGTGCTACGAGGACTGCGGCGGTGGCTACTGCGGTGACTACACGTGCACGCCGGACGAAGTAGGCTGGTGCTATCAAGACTGCGGTGGTGGTTACTGCGGTGACTACACGTGTACGCCGGACGAAGTAGGCTGGTGCTACCAAGACTGCGGTGGTGGCTACTGCGGAGACTACACGTGCACGCCGGACGAAGTGGGCTGGTGCTACCAAGACTGCGGTGGCGGCGGTTACTGCGGTGACGGCTACTGTTCTCCGGACGAGCCGGGCTGGTGCTATCAAGACTGCGGCGGTTACTGCGGTGACGGCTACTGTGCTCCGGATGAGCCGGGCTGGTGCTATCAAGACTGCGGTGGCGGCGGTTACTGCGGTGATGGCTACTGCGCCCAAGGTGAAGTGAGCTGGTGCTACCAAGACTGCGGCGGCGGTTACTGTGGGGACGGCTACTGCGGACCCGGCGAACCGGGCTGGTGTACCCCCGACTGCGGCGGCGGTTACTGCGGTGATGGCTGGTGTACGGGCAACGAATATCAGTGGTGCTGGCAGGACTGCGGGGGTGGCACGGGAGGCAGCGGCTTTGGCGGCGGACCGGGCTTCGGCGGCGCTGCGGGTGCCGGGGCGCAGCCGCCGACCCCTGGCTGAGTTCGCGAATCACCACTTTTTGCCGCGAATGCGCGTAGGTCTTGCCAGCGCATCGCGGCAGAAACCATGATTGCTGTCGATGCTCTCGGTCTCGGAGGCGCGCGCAAAAGCCAAGAACGTCGCTGCTTGGCTCGTGGACAAGGAGCGACCTGATGAAGCGGTTGGGTTGCTGACGGCTTGGGCCGCCAATGGACCCAACGATCCAGAAGGGCAGGACCTCCTAGCGGAGGCGTTGCGAATCGATCCGAGCGCGCCTCTTGCGCAGATGGCGTTCGAGCGCATGGAGGGCATGGAGGGCGATCACGGCGCCCTCGATCAGCACATCCAAGCGTACACGATCGAGCGCATCAATCAGATCGAAGCCGAGATGCGGCGCCCGACGTTCCGTCGGGCCCAGATGGGCTTCAACAACAACATCAAGTTTCACGGTGTGCCTTACCATGTGCAAACGGAGGACTCTGGTCTCGACGCGCCGCACATCATCACGCACCTGTTCGCCGACGGCGGTCGCGTCATCAAGAGTCACAAGCGCGACTACAGCGAACACGTGAGGCGACCCGACGTCGCCGACTACGTCCGCGGTCTGATGAAGGCTCAGCACATGGAAATGGTGCTGATGCTGCGCGACGGCAAATTCGACGAGATCATCGCGGGGCGTGAGGTCGGTGGCGTGACGTTGCTCACCGAAGCGCCGCAAGAAGTTCAGAAGATTGCGCGCCGCAAGCAGGAGGCGCCCAGCGCGACGACCCACGAGCCGCCGGCAGTGGCCGCGGCGCCGGCACAGGTCTCTCACTTCAGCCTCGTGGTGTTGCGTAGCCTGACGGGCGGGCCGGAGCGCTACGACCCTGTCGGTGAAGAAGTCGTGATGGGAGCTCAGGGAGGTGTGAACCTACCCGGCGAGATCTTCTGTCACCCCACGGAAGCGCTGTTGCGCTGGCGCGACGACGCGCTCTTCATTGAAGATCTCGAAGGCGGGAACGGCGTCTTCTTCCGCATCTCGACGGCCGTCGAGCTGGAGATCGGCGACGAGTTCATCGTCGGCGACCAGCTCTTGAAGGTGGAGAAGAACCCGGCGCCCGACGACGGACCCGATCCGGACCCGACCTATTTTTACTCCTCCCCCAAGTGGCCTTCTTCGTTCCGCATCATCCAGGTCTTCGAGGGCGGCGCCCTCGGTGCAACCGTCGTGGCTCGGGGAAACAGCATGCAGATTGGTTCCGCGGTGGGGGACCTGATTTTTGCTGACGATCCGCTGGTCGAGGAACAGCACTGCGTCATCGAAGAGCAGGCCAGCACCGTCGTGCTCACGGACCTTGGTAGCCGAACCGGCGTCTTCGTTCGCGTACGCGGTGAGCAGGAATTGCCCCACGGAACCGAGCTGCTGGTGGGTCGTACCCGCCTGGTCGTCGACCTCAAGCGCTAGTCGATCTGCTGGTGCCCGTCTGGGCACTGCTGATATTCTCAGCGCGTGGGGCGGCCGATTCACGCGGGGGTGTTACTGGCGCCGCCGGTTGGGGCAGGGATCCTGATCCTGAGTGGGGTAGTGTTCTGCGCACTGGCTCTGCTCGGGCTGCTTCTTCGCTCCTTGGCGCAGCGCAAGAGCCACTGGTGGCGGCGCTTTGGCGTATCCACGCCTGGTCGAGTCGTGCGCATAGACGACAGCGACGAAGGGACCACGCACTACGTGCACTACCTAGACGCAGCCGGGAGCATTCATGAGACCTACACGCACTCATCCGGCGCCCGCATGAGCGTCGGAGAGGTGGTGGAGGTGTTCGTCGACCCGAGCAACCCGGCTCGCGCCAGGATCGCTCTCGATCTCGCGAACCAACACGCCGTGGCGGGTATCCTGACGTTGGCGTTCGGGGGCTTGGGCGTCCTGACGTTTCTGCTGGGGCTGGTGCTCTGGGTGCTGGGCTGACCTCAAAACACCATGCCAGCGCCGAGGGTCACGCTCGGCGTCCACTGGTCCACTACGCCGGTGTCCACGTCATGGCTGGCAAAGGTCGGGAAGAGGAGCTGCGCGAACACCAGGCCATGGGTCGTGGTGTAGCGACCGAGTTCCACCCCAAAGCGTAACCCTGGGGAAAAGCCTGCAGCGGTCGCGCTCTCGAGTGACTCCTGGCCATTCAAGGTCGTCGGCCCACGGAAGCGCTGATACTCTAGCCCAGCGACGAGCCCACCAAACGCCGCGGTGGAGGACGTAGCGCTGGAGAACAACGCTGCTTCCAGCTGGGCCGTGACCTGTGTGGTCAAGGTGAGTCGGTCGTCGCCGCTGTTGAGTTGATTGGCGCCGCCGACTCGAACTCCAAAGTGAAACCAATCGACTTCGCGTCGAGCGACCAGCGAAAGTCCTGGTAGCGTCGCGAGTCTCCCGTCCACGATCGCGCCGACTTCATACACCTCGACCCCGATGTAGTTGATGCCGCGCACTCGGAATGACTTGCGCTGCTGTGCGAACCAGTCGGCGCGCTCTGGACCGCTGAGTCGTCGGGGATCGTTGTGCAGGAGCACAGTCAAGAGCTCCTCGACGGCGCGATCCATCCGTCCCGGCTGCACCTTCACCCGGTCTGGCACTTCACCATCGACGCTGCCTGTCAGGAACAATCCCCCGCCCAGCTTGGCGTCGACCTCGATCACCTCGATACGCAGCGTCGTCTCACACCCGTCCTTCGAGAGCTTGTGGCTCGGGTGCCGCGCGAGCTCGTTCTCCACCAAGCGATTGAGGCTCGCGCTGTCTTGAGCGCCCGACACCACTTGAATGCACGTAGCGACCTGCGCGAGCGCTGTGTTCGGGCAAAGCCAGAAGAGGCCAGCAGCGCAGCACGCGAAGAGCATTGCCCAAGCGCGCGGAGCCAAAGGGAGTGGCGTGGCCATGGCCCTCAGAAGATCACGCCCACTTGGGCGATCGCGCCGGGCAGATAGCTGTCTACCGCCCCAGAATCATTTTCTGCGTGGATAACATAGGTCGGGACGTTCAGCTCCACCTGGGTGAAGAAGTGGAGTGAACTCGCCCGCAGAAACTCGTATCCAAGCACCAGATCCAGGTTGAGGCCGCCCCCCACGACGCTGTCTCGACTATCGCTCGCGCGGTCCTCCTCGGGGCGGATCAGGCTAAAAATGGCCAGATCGAAGCTGGCACCGCCGCCAACGTAGACTGACGTCACCCCAGGCGGATCGAGGTAGCGGAAGAAGTGGAGCGCCAGCCCCACGCCTCCGCTGTAGTCGGCATGTCCTCCGCCCAGGTTGTAGGACGCGGCGCGTTCGCGTGTCCCAAGGTTCACGCGCCCAAGGGCATCCAAGCCCCAGGCTTTCAACTTCCCGCGGTAGCCGAGGGCGAGGGTGATCGGCGTGAGTAGGCGCAGTTCGTCGTTTGCTTGGGTGCCGTCGTCTGTTGCCGTGGGGAGCTTCCCGATGCGCAGGGCGGTGCCCATGCCGAAGAGCGCATGCCCTCGCACGCCGATGGTGCGCAGGCGTTGTTCGCTGTCAGCGCGCAACACGTTTTCTCGCGTGATGGTGTCGCTGATCGGGCGATCGTAGAGCAGCGCTCGCGCGAGGCGCTGCGCCAACTGAGCGAACTCGTCAGCGGTTACGTAGTCCACCTTCTCTTCTCGGGCGTAGCCGCTGTATCGCGCGAAGACAGTCCAGCCGTCTTTCAGAGGGTAGAGTTCAACGGTGATGCGTTGTCCGCAGCCCTTTTGCACAGCCTCGTAGTTCGGGTCGTGCGTGACCTCGTACTCGAGCATGCGACGCAGGTACGCCGGCGCGTCAAAGCTCGAGACTTCCGGCAGATCTTCTGCTTCGTTCGGCTTGGCGGCGGGTTTTAGCCCGGGTTCCTTGGACCAAGGGGACTCCGGTACGGTTTGATCCATGCGCGGCCCCGGTAGCGGCTCGGGGTCTGCGGGAGACGTTTCCGCGGGGTCCTTGGTTGGGGCATCGGGCTTGGCTGGCGCTTCCGGGGTTGCGGCAGCGGGCGCTTCTGGTGCCGGCGTTGCCTTGTCCGTGGACTCAGGCGGGTCCGTGGCCTGCTTGTCATCCGACTTGGGGGTGCCGTGCGGTTGCGCTGGGTCCCAAGACTTTTGCACTACATCCACGCAGATCTTTCGCGCTGCTTGTGCAGGGTGGGCGAGCGTGAGTCCAAGTCCGATAGCACACGGAAAAAGCAGCGAACGCAGACGAATTAGGGAAGGTGCGGCCATGGCCGGCCACTAGAGCAAGCATCGTACCGAAGGCTCAGCTCCTGGGTTGACCGCGGTTTCCGCCAATGCAACTCGTCTCTGAACGGCTCGGTGTGAACCGTTACGTGTGCTTCTCGGTCACTCCAGTCAGTGGGTGTGCGGAAGGGGCACGGTCGACGACCTGAAGAACCGCCGCGAAGCGCGAGTGCTCGCATTCTTGACCGTCGACTGGCTTGAATTTCTTCCCGGGGGGGAGAGGGTAGTTGCTGTGTGGAAATAGAACGCGCCGTGAGCAGCGTTTTCAGCACCTGGGTGGCAGCAGTCCGCCGTTTCGGGTGGACTTGGGGTGCCTGACGAGACGTGCTACGGCAGCCGCGTGCAGGAGTCGCTCTGTCCGAAACAACGGAAATCCCGTGATTTGCGCCGGATTCTTGCGTCGGCCGCAATCGGGGCCTTGAGCCTCGGCCTCGCGTGTAGTGCCAGGACACACCACGTCGAACCACCAGCCCCGTTTCCCGCCGGCGCCTCAGCGTCGGCCAGCGCTGTAGCTCCAAATAGGAACGTGGTCGATGCAGGCGGCACCTCGGCCGCCAGCGACCCCGACCTGGAGGATGGGAGCGCTCCCGATGAAGCCGCGGGGGCTGATGCGTCTGTGGAGGACACAGGCCCGCTCGCAGCCGAAGTTGCGCCATCCAGCGACCTCTCCGCAGAGCCCTTCATGCAACCCCTAGAGCCCCGACGCGCGTTGGCGCCCACGAGCTTCGCGCGCCGCTTTGCGAACCTCTCCCCCGGCCAGTGCATGAAGCAGCTGCGTGCCGCGAAGCTCCCAGTGAAGCACTGGGGCGGACCGGCCAAGGGGGTCGCGAACCCCCACAAGCTCGATGGTGCACTGTCAGGCGTCAAGTTTGTGTTTCCGGGAGGCAAGAGCCCGTTTGGCGTGCTCGATTGTCGACTGGTGCTGGCGCTCAATGAGTTCGGGCGGGTGTTGGCCGCTCACTCGGTGGTTCGGGTACAGCTCGACAACATGTATCGCCCTCACTCGAGACTGCCGCGGCATCAACGGGGAAAGCGTCGCAATCCGAGCCAGCACAGCTACGGTCTGGCGGCGGACATCACGCGCTTTTGGCTAGCCGATGGCAGCGTGCTCAGCGTCGAGGACGACTGGCACGGAGAGCTTGGAGCGCCGGCCTGTGGTCCCGATGCGGTGCTGAACGAACCAGACGCGGATAGCATCCGGTTGCGGAACTTGGTGTGCGCCGTCGCCCGCGAGGGCATCTTCAACCACATGCTCACGCCGGGCTTCAATGCGGCCCACCGCAACCACTTCCACTTCGACATCAAGCGCGACGCGGACTACCAGGCGTTGCGCTGAGCGCTGCGAGCTTGGTGCGCTGGCGAGCGGACAAAAGAAAACGACCGGTGCTCGATGAGCACCGGTCGCCTGCTTGACGTGCCTGACCGAAGTCAGACCGCGCAAGCGAAGTGAGAACTCACTCCGCCGCCGCGTCGTCTCCGCCACCCTCGTCAGCCGCGGGGGCCTCGGGGGCCTCGGGCGCCTCGGGCGCCTCGGGCGCCTCGGGAGCCTCAGCCGCGGGGGCCTCGGGAGCCTCGGGAGCCTCGGGAGCCTCGGCCTCGGGCATTCCGCCACCACCGCAAGCAACAGCCAACAGACCAACGATCGGGATAAGAGCGAGTTTACGAATCATTTGGGGATCCTCCTGTGCGAAGCCCCCACTCGGTGCGTGAGCTTCGTGTTTCGGAATGGGAGATGCCCCAGCCTCTCCAACCGGCTCAACAAAAAAGCGCCTGGGGCTTCGATTCGCTGCCTGATGTTTGGGTAACCAATGGAAACCGTTGAAGATAATGAAGTTGCGCAAGACCTGCACCATTTCGCTCGCCCACGGAGAACTGCGGAGCCGGCGCAGCGACCGAGGTTCGTGATCTGGGGAGCGCGCGTTCCCGCGCTCATGGGTGAGCCGAAATGGTGGCAAGCTGCGTCTGAAGCATGTCGATGGGTTCCAGCTCTTCAGCAGCCGAGCGCCGGCTGCGCCTCGTCAGAGGCGGAGTGAGCCCGGACTCCATCGAAGAGTCTCTCCCCCCACGCTCCGAAGCCCACGCGGTCGCCAACCCGGCAGCTAGCGAGGGAACTGATGGAGCCCATGCTTCGGCTCCTGAGCCAAGCGTCTCTGCCGAACCCAGTCAGTCCCTAGCGCCCGCACATACGCCGCTGCCCAGCGAGTCCGCGCCTTCAGTCCGCGCGGAAACGGCGCAGGTAGAGGACGCGGAGCTGGTGCTGAAGGTGCAAGCGGGAGATCGCCAGGCTTTCGAGTTGCTCTACCGGCGCCACGCCGGCTTCGCCATGAACCTCGCAGTCCGAATCCAAGGCAGTGCTAGCGACGTTGAAGACGTCGTACACGACGCCTTCATCAAGGCTCACCAGCGCCTGAACGACCTGCGCGACGCCGCAGCGTTCCGCTCGTGGCTCGGTGCCATCGTGGTGCGCCTGGTGCGCAGCAGGCTGCGCCGGCGGCGACTGATGGCGACCCTCGGCTTGAGCCACGCTGGGGACGCGGTCGACTTGGATGCCGTGGCATCGGGAGACGCGAGTCCGGAGGCGCGGGCTCAGCTCGCGCAGATGTACGCGCTGCTGCAGACGATGCCGACGGAAGATCGCATCGCGTGGACGCTGCGCTACGTCGAGCGCCATCGCTTGGAGGCGGTCGCGCAGCTCACTGACTGTAGCCTCGCCACGGCGAAGCGCCGCATCGCGCGGGCTCAGCGCTTCTTTGAGCAGCACTTCGTTTCCGGAGGGAGCGTCTGATGGCCAAACGTCGCAGCAGCATCCCGCCGGAGTTCCCAGTGGACGCGCTTCGGGATCACTCAGCGGACAGCGAAGCCCTCGACCGCGTGTGGCGGCGCCTCGACGAGGAGCTGCCACAGCTCCCAGCGGTGCCGGCGCAGCGCCGCAACACCTCCCTGATCTGGGCCGCCGCCGCAGGTGTGTTGCTGTTCGGGTCTGGCGTCTTGGTCGGTACACGGGTCCAACCCTCCTCTGAAGTTGCGCCGCTTCCTGCAGCCGAGCCCGCGCCAATGGATCGGGCTGCGGGTGATGAGGCTCCGGAGCCGCCGCCAGCCATCTCCGCTGAGCCGCCACCTGAGTCTCCCGCACCAGCGGAACACCGAATCGCGCCAATCCCTCACGCGCCGCGAGCGGAGACCTCGGCGGTGAACGAGGTGAGCGAGGCTCCAGTGGCGGTTCGCCCGGCGGGTCCGCCAGAGTGGCAGAAGCTCGCCGATAGCGGTGAGTACGCGGCGGCCTACCAGGCGGTGCAAGAGCAAGGCGGATTCGACGCTGTGATGGCCCAGTCCAGCGCAGAGCAGCTGATGACGTTGGCGGAGGTGGCTCGCGCCAACCGTCAGCGCGGCCGCGCCTCCCAGGCGTTGCGCCAGCTGCTCGCTCGCTTCCCTGGTGACCCCAACGCGCCCCTGGCCGCGCTGGCGCTCGGTAACTTGCTCGAGGCTGCTGGTGACAAGAAAGGCGCCGCGGAGGCGTTTGGCCTCTACCGATCCTTGTCGCCGGATGGTGATTTCGCTGAAGATGCCCTCGCTCGTCAGGTCCTGGCGGCCATCGAGCAGGGCAACCTGGAGCTCGCGCGAAAGCTCGCCGGCCAATATGAGAAGGATTACCCCAGCGGACGTCGTGCTCAGGAAATTCGCGACGCCCTGGCTGAAGCCGAAGCCAGCGACGCCGGTGCCCCAGAGCCCGAGGGTGCCGACGCTGGCGCGGAGAGCCCCGCTCCCGAGCCTGCGCCGTCCGCCGCGCCTGCGCCTCAAAAGTAGCTTCGTTGCTCTCGCGCTGGCGCTTGGAGCGACGGCTCTGAGCGCTCAGGCCAGCGCCGACCCGGGCCCCAGCTTGGCCATCGAGATCGCCTCCGAGAGCGAAGAGGAGGTCGACGCAAAGCTGGTGCGCCGCCTGATCGCCATCGAGATCGCGGACGTGGATGTGCCTCCGGACCCCGAGCACGATCCACCGCTGGAGGTCGTGCTCTTTTTCCGCGTGGTACCGGCCGAGAGCGTCAGTGCCAGCAAGATGCTCAGCGTTGAGCTGTGGGAGCGCGGCGAGCTGCACGGTTCGCGTCGCGTCTCGACCAACGAAGGCAAGCGCCTCACCGCACGTCGTATCGCCCAGGCAGCGGCGCAGCTCGTGCTTGGGCTGCGCAAGCGGCGGCTCGCCGAGGCGCGGAGGCTGAAGCGGGAAGCTGCACGCGCGGCCGCTGAAGCAGCCATGCCGAAGCCCCACACGTTGCTTGCGCGGCTGACGCTGGACGTGCCGGTTCAAGGAGCTTGGATCAGTGGTGGCGGTTGGCTCGCAGGCATGGGCCTCGCGCCGACGCTGCGCTTCGACTCGGGCCCGCGTATCGGCGTTGGGCTGAACCTGATGGCCGGCGGCGCACCGGAAATCGACGGCCTGCGCTACTTCGAGCTTAGCGTTTCCCCAGGGTACGACTTCAAGCTCTCCCAGGGTTTGGGTTTGGGGTTAGGGGTGACGCTGGGTGCAAGCGTGGCGCAGCTTCGCGGGGCCGAGTCGGTGGCAGGTGAAGCCGGCCAGACCACGACCTGGACCGGGCGCGCCGTCGCTGACTTCAGCGTCGACGCTCGGCTCTCGGACAGCCTCGTGCTCTCGGTGGGGCCACAGGCTGGGGCGCTGCTGCGCCCGCTCAACTACCGCAGCGCCAGTGCGCCAGAAGTCGACTCCAAGCTGAGCGGCGCCTGGCTCGGCGGCCAGCTCTCCTTGAGAGTGGATCCGCCGGGCGGGCTCTGAGAGATTTCGCGGATGGCGAAGAAAGCCGTCTCGCTCCTCCCGGTTCCCGGTGCGGACGACCCGAAGCCCGGCAAGTTTGCGTTCACCGCCCGCCTCGATCAGCTGTTCGCCCAGGGCTGGCCGCACCTCTTCGTGCTGAGCGACGAAGCGGTTACGCCAGCGCAATCGAAGCGCGAGGCGCTCAAGGCTTGCCAAGCGGTGGATCCGTATCTACCAACGTCGGTTCCGCGCGACACTGCAGAGCGCATGTTGAGTGGCTACCTGCATAACCCTTACGAAGCCAAGGGGTCGATTCAGCCTGCGCTGGCCAAGCCCGAATCTGTGACGCCTGCGCTGCTCGAGCGGGTGCTCGAGGCAAAGTTTC
>JBFXBK010000106.1:0-24980 GCA_050183255.1 Polyangiaceae bacterium
GGACGGACCCGAGCCTCATCAAGAGCCATCGTTTTTATCCGCGTGGTAAAAGCTCTCGCGAAGCTCGACTGAGGTTCTACGCCTCTCAATTTGACCTCGTTGAGGTAGACGCGTCCTACTACACCTTGCTCGACCCGCAGACGGTCGCCCGCTGGGTGGAGTGGACACCGGAGCACTTCCGCTTCGACGTCAAGAGCCACCCGGTGCTCACGGGTCACCCCGTAGACATCGCGCGTTCTCCCGCCGATCTGGCGCCGCTGCTGCGGGAAATCGCTGGCGAGAAGCCTCGAGTCTATCCCAAGGATCTGCCTTCTGAAATCCGCGGGGAATTGGTGCAGCGCTTCCTAGCTCAGCTCGAGCCGCTCAGGGCAGCTGGGCGGCTTGGCTGTGTCATGCTGCAGTTCCCGCCCTGGTTTCACGCAACTCGGGGCAACGCGCGCTACATCGAGGGGCTGCGTAGCGAGGTGGGCGACCTGCCGCTATCGGTCGAGTTCCGCAACCCGAGTTGGCTCCAGAGCGAGCGCCGGCGCAGGGTGTTCGAGCTCTTGCGAGACCAAAAGTTGAGCTACGTGATCGTCGATGAGCCGGACGTCCCCCTGGGCGGTGTGCCGCCCATGGCGCTGGTCACCGACCCAGAGCTCGCGCTGTTTCGCCTCCACGGACACAACAGCGCTGGCTGGAAACGCGGCAGCTCGGTGTGGGAGCGCTTCAACTACCTCTATTCGGCGGCAGAGCTGCAGCGTTGGCTCCCCACGGTACGCGACGTGCGCGAGCGCGCCGAGCGTGTGCATGTAGTCTTCAACAACTGTGTTCGAGACTACGCCGTGCTGGGTGCGAAGGGTTTGGCGGCGTTGCTGCAGCACGGGGCGTTGACCCGGAGTAGTACGGAGGCGGAACCCTCCACGGACGTGGCGGGATCCAAGGCGTGATGCCAGGGGTGGCGTTGGCTCGTTAGCCAAGGGTTGACTGCGCGCCTCGCGTGTTCGATTGTCCCCGGGCTGGGCAACCCCAGGAGGAAAGATTCATGGCGAAGTTGGACGGAACGAAGACTCATCAAAACCTGAAGGACGCCTTCGCGGGCGAGTCTCAGGCCAATCGCCGCTACCTGTATTTTGCAAAGGTTGCGGACATCGAGGGCCTCCCCGAGGTCGCTGGCCTGTTCAAGGACACCGCGGACGGCGAGACCGGGCACGCTCACGGCCACCTCGACTACCTCAAGTCGGTTGGTGATCCGGCGACCGGTGAGCCGATTGGCAACACCGCGCTGAACCTGAAGGCGGCCGTCACCGGCGAGACCCACGAGTACGAGACCATGTACCCGGGTATGGCGAAGACGGCCCGCGAAGAGGGCTTCGACGACATCGCGGAGTGGTTCGAGACCTTGGCCAAGGCCGAGAAGAGCCACGCCGGAAAGTTCCAGAAGGCCCTGGACGAGCTCGACTGAGCTCGGCTACCGCAGCGCGAAACGTTGCGGTTCCAGTCACTGACGGAGTTCTTGGGCTCGTTGGTTCGCGATGGCGGACGCAGCGAGCCCGAGGCGTTTTGTACGCCTCTCGTCCAAGGGCGACGGGGCTCTTTCGAAGCGCAAGTCGAGGTATAAGGCGCGGTGTATGAGCAAGATCCCTGAACGGCGACCCAAGCGTGATCCCGAGTGGAACCCCAATCACGACCGCTACTGGGACGCGGTCGACCTCGAGGACGAGCTGCGGCGAACTTTCCAGATTTGCCACGAGTGCCGCATGTGCGTGAACTACTGCGGCTCCTTCCCTATCTTGTTCAACGCGGTGGACAAGGACATCGACGCGAACCGTGCGGAAGGCGTCGAGGCGCTCGGTCCTGAGGTGTTCGTGGATGTCAGCGAGCACTGTTGGCAGTGCAAACTCTGCTACATCAAGTGCCCCTATACAGACGCGGACGACGCTTACGAGCTACTGGACTTTCCCCGCCTGATGGCCAGGGAAAAGGCCCAGCGCGCCCGGCGCGACGGTATCCCGCTGGTCGATCAAATCCTCGGGGAACCGAAGTTGGTGGGTGCCGCGGGAGCTGGTCCCCAAGCCAACATGGCGAACCTGATCAACGCGAACCGGCTGGTGCGCAAGGTCACGGAGAAGGTCACCGGCATCTCCTCTGAGTTCCCGTTGCCGCCCATGGCGCTAGAGCCCTTTGGCAAGTGGTTCGACAAGCACGAGCCAGCGAAGCAGGCGGGCGAGAACGGCTCCGTGGTGCTCTTCAGCACTTGCTACGGTGACTTTAATTTCCCCGAGGTACCGCGGCACGCAGTGATGGTGCTCGAGCACAATGGCTTCAGCGTCGAGTGGACGTCGGGGCAGGCGTGCTGCGGCATGCCAAACCTCGATGGCGGTGACGTCGCCGCGGCGCAGACCAAGATCCGCAAGAACGTGGAGCTCTTGCTGCCTCACGTGCGTGAAGGCCGCAAGATCGTCGTGCCCGGCCCCACCTGTGGCTACACGATGAAGCACGAGTGGCCCGTCTACCTCGACACGCCGGAGGCGAAGGAAGTCGCAGGCGCGGTGGTCGATCTGATGGAGTTCCTCGAAGGCCTGCGCAAGAGCCACGATCTCGAGCTCGAGTTCTCGCGCAGCCTTGGCAGCGTGGGTTACCACGCGGCATGTCATCTGCGCGCGCAGAAGATTGGCACTCCGGGCGCGCGCTTGCTCGGCAAGGTGCCAGACACCTCCGTGAAGATCGTCCAAGAGTGCTCGGCGGTGGACGGCACGTGGGGCATGAAGGCTGCCTACTATGAAGAAGGTCGGAAGTACGCGCAGCGCATGACCAAGGGCATGGAGGAGGGTGGCTTCGACCTGTTCGTGGGGGATTGCAACCTCGCTGGTCAACGTCTGATCGGTGAAACCGGCAAGCCGATGGTCCACCCAATCACCGCGCTGGCGTGGGCATACGGCTTGGACTCGCCGTCTGCCGATCGCAGCAAGAGGGCTGGTTGACGAAGACGACCGCCTGAACCAAGGAACTAGCTATGCAACTCGTGGAACGCGGAGAAATCCTAGGTCTCAAGGAGTACGAAGAGATCCGCCCGCACTTTCGCGCGCGGGTCATTGCCCTGAAGAAACAGCGTCGGGTGACGCTCGGCGGCAACGTGACGCTGGTGTTCGAGAACCACGACACCGTGCTCTTGCAGGTGCAAGAGATGCTGCGCACCGAGCGCATCAGCAAGGAAGCGGCGATCCAGCACGAGATCGACACCTACAACGACCTGGTCCCGAAGCCCGGGCAGCTGAGCGCGACGGCCATGATCGAGTATCCGGACCCTGCGGAGCGCGACGCCATGCTGGCAAAGCTGGTGGGAGTCGAGACTAAGTTCTACATCGAAGCGGCTGGCGAGCGCTGTTACAGCGAGAGCGATCTGCGCACGGTGAAGGCGGAGCGCACCACCGCGGTGCACTACTTGCGCTTTCCGCTGACTCCTGCTGTGCAAGCCGCGATTCAGGCGAAGACACCGGGTGTTGCCGTGGGGATCGATCACCCGGCTTGTGACGTACGCGCGGAGCTGGACGGGGCAGCCCTCAGCAGCCTCGCAGAAGACTTCGACTGACCGTTCCGCGTGACCTCGGACACCGCCTCAGCGCTCGAAGCCGTAGCGACTGAGTAGGTGCCTGGGCACGCGGGTTGGGCGGCGACGGTTGATGTCGATCATGGCCCACGTCGTCTCGGCGCTGACCAGGAGCTGCTGACTCCCGTCGTCGGCGATGCGGTGAAAGCGCGTGCTGCGTCGACTCGTCGCGCCCCGCACGTCGGCGATCCAGGTGGTGACCTCCAGCTGCTGACCCTCAAGCGCTTCCGCGAGGTAATCAATCTCGTGTCTGCGCACGACCCACAGTAGGCCGAGCTGTTGGTACGCACTGAAGCCCAAGCCAACGCTCTCCGAATGCGCCGTGGCGATGCGACTTACCCAGCGCACCCACTCCAGATTGCTCACATGGCCGAGTTCGTCGATCGCCTCGGGTGGGACCAAAAAACGCTGCGAAAAGACCTTCGCGGTGAGCGTTTCTTGATCCTCTTGTGACTGCGTATCGCTCATGTGTCTGGTTATCCTGCCCCTCGGGAGCCGCAGATAGCACGCCACCTCGCACGCGTGCTTGGCGCTTGGCGTCGTGCGCACATTGGGGTGCTGGTCAAACCTCTCGTGACACGAGTGCGAAGCCGTTGACGCGCCCCGACAAAGACGTGCTGAGAACGTGCCAACCTCGCGGCATCCAGGTAAAACATAGGGGTGGCAGGCAGTTTTTCGAGCCCCTCCGTCTTGGGCCTGTTCGCAACCAAGAACCCAACGTCCTCGAGCGGTACGGTGAGTCGCCTGCGGGCTCATACCCGTGAAGCGCTGGCGTTCGCGCGGCAGGCGTCGCTCATCCACTTGGACTTCGGCGCTGTGTTACCCACGGAAACGCGCGCCGGCGATCACATCGTCGTGCTCTTGCATGGGCTGTTCGCCACTGCTGGCGTGTTGCGCCCGATGCGTAAGCGGATCGAAAGCGAGACCGGCGCGCACACCGCCAGCTTCAGCTACCTGCCTGGCCCGGGAGTGAATCATCTTGGAGTTGAACTCGCTTCCCTTGTGAAGCGACTCCCCGCGGAGACTCATTTGCATCTCGTCGGACACAGCCTGGGCGGCGTCGTTGCGCGCTACTTCGTGCAAGAGCTGGGTGGGGACCCGCGCGTGCGCCAGACGGTGAGCCTAGGGAGCCCCTTCGGTGGAACCGATCACGCGCGGCTGATGCCAGCAACCGCAGGTCGGGACATCAGCCCGGGCAGCACAATCTTGCAGCGGGTCGTAGGTGCCGCCGAGCAGCACGCACATGTCCCGCACCTGTCGATTTCCGGCGCGGACGATCAGGTCGTCACTGGGTTCAGCCACTTGCCGGGTTCTGAGCATGTCGAGCTGGCGGATTGTGGCCACAACGGCCTGTTGTACGATTCTCGCGCTGCGGACCTGGTGGTGAGTCGCATCCGTTCGGCGATCGACGCCTCGCTGGCGCGAAATCCCGCTGCCTAGCAGGGTTTCCACCCAGCTCAGCCGCGAGCAGTGCCGCCCGCGCAGCAGCGTTTCGAGCTCGCTGATCTTGGCGGGTGGAGGCGAAAATCAGAGGGTTTTCGCCAAGTTTGTGGTACGCGGGCCGCTCGATGCACGAGCTGCGAGGCACCCAACTTCGAGTCAGCGCTCCGGTACACGGGGCGCGCGCTGCAGCGACAGCTTCAAGAGCAGTACGGGCGCTGGTCGGCGTTTCGGCGCTGCTTGCCGCGACCGGAGCTTCCACGCCAGCGCGTGCGGATGTTTCGTCATGGCTCTACCTCGGCGGTGGCGCCTCGCGGCTGGATGACCGCTCCGCGGAGCCGCGGTTCTCACCAGACCTCCAACTCGACACCGGACTCGGCACGCCACCGGCGGATAGCCTGATCTTGGGCGGGCTGTTGCGGATGCAGACGCACTTCGGGCGCGGCACGGATCTCGGCCTGCTCGTGCGCGGGGCCACCCACGGTTTCGTCAATGGTGACTGGGGTTTGGCGGTCGATGTGGGGCCGTACCAGCGCTGGTGGGGCGTGGGGTCCAGCGGCGTCTGGGGTGGCCTGAACCTGGGTGCTCCGTGGGGAATCACCGCGAGCGCGAGCGCTGGCTTTGGCAGCGAAGAGAGCCAGACCTACAGCTTCACCATCGGCATCGACCTAGCGCGTCTCACCGTCTACCGCCGGAGCGGTGAGGACTGGTGGCGCAATCCGTTCCCAGCGTACCGCCCAGAAGAAAAGTTCTAGGCTGTTCGCAGCGCCCGCAGCAACTCGCAGCGCCCGCAGCAACCGTCAGCGCCCGCAGCAACCGTCAGCGCCCGCAGCAACCGTCAGCGCCCGCAGCAACCGTCAGCGCCCGCAGCAACCGTCAGCGCCCGCAGCAACCGTCAGCGCCCGCAGTAACCGTCAGCCGATACAACTGCTGACTCCGTCGTAAGACGTGGGTCTCCATTGACCACACGCGCGCCGCACCCGTTGAGCACTTGGGCACACGTGTTTGACCCGGGCAAAGCACGGGCGTCCGGCCCCGTTTGCGTGTAGTCTAGGACGATCTATGGCTGACTCTCCGGTGAAAGAAGGCGACATCCTCGCGGGCAAATACCGCGTGGAGCGCGTCCTTGGTGAAGGCGGAATGGGCGTCGTGGTGTCAGCCTGGCACACGGAGCTAGACCAGCGCGTCGCGATGAAATTCCTCCTGCCCGAGCTGGCTGAGCGAGGTGACGCCGCCGAACGCTTCCGCAGGGAAGCGCGAGCTGCCGTGAAGATCAAGAGCGAGCACGTCGCGCGTGTGGTCGACGTGGGCACGCTCGAGGTAGGCGTGCCGTACATGGTGATGGAGTTTCTCGAGGGGCACGATCTCTCGGAGGAGCTCACGCGCCGTGGCACCCTCGAGGTGGAGGAGGCCGTGGAGTTCGTGTTGCAGGCTTGCGAAGCGATCGCCGAGGCGCACTCGGTGGGTATCGTTCACCGCGACCTGAAGCCGGCTAACCTGTTCATCACTCAGCGCGCTGACGGGAGCCGTATCGTCAAGGTGCTCGACTTTGGGATCAGCAAGACCTTGGGTGGCGGCATGGACATGTCGTTGACCCGCACGGCAGCGATTATCGGCTCCCCGCTCTACATGTCGCCCGAGCAGATGGACTCGGCGAAGGATGTCGATCAGCGAACTGACATTTGGTCGCTGGGCGTGATCTTGTACGAGCTCCTTGCGGGGCAGCCACCGTTCACTGGCAACTCCATCCCGCAGCTATGTGCGGCCTTGCTAAACGACACGCCCACGCCGCTGACGCATTTCCGGGGGGATGTCACCGAGGATCTAAACCAGGCGGTGCTCCACTGCTTGGAGAAGTCGCTGGACACCCGCTACTCATCGGTTGCGGAGCTGGTCAGCGCGCTGGGTGGCTTTGGTCCTCCCGGAAGCATCGTGTCCGTTGAGCGCGTGCAGCGCGTGCTGGGCCACTCGGTGGTTCGCAGCTCCCCCGGTGTAGGGGGCCCGCAGCTCACGGGTGCTCGCACGATCGCTTCGGGACCGAGCCAGTCTTCCGGGCTGATTTCCTCCCCGAACCTCGAAGTCATCGCGGTACCGGTGCCACCGCGGCCGAGCGGCCAAGGCGTCGAAGCGGCGTCCCAAGGTGGCAACACCATTGCTAACTGGGGGCGCACTGGAGCCGGCTCGGAGGCGACGAAGCGTGGCCCCTGGATGTGGGTTGGTGGCGCGGGCGTTGCGCTGGTAATCGGGGCCGTTGCGCTCTGGGCCGTCGGAACCGGCACCAGCGCGGCGGCGCCTGAACCTGCCCATGGGGCGGCGGAAGCGATGCCCGCCGCAGCACCTGCTGCACCGCCTGAGAAGCAACCCGAAGCGGCGCCACCCACGGAAGCCACTCAGCCGGCGGGAGTAGCGCCTGCGGAGCCGCCTGCGTCGTCCGCAAGCGCAGACGCAGACCCAGCAGAGCTCAAGGCTGCCCCCAAGCCGCAGCCGGCGGCGGCAAAGCCCGCGTCCAAGCCAGGTACCAAGCCGGCGTCCAAACCCGCGAGCACGTCCAAGCCCGCAGGCATCACGGACTTCGGCGGTCGCAACTAGCTTCGCGGTCCGCGCGCTTCCACACCTCCGCGCTGCGGAACCCAGCACCGGGACTTCGTAGGCGTGCGCAGCTGTCCGCGTGTGCACCCGGTGCTTCTGCGGGCTGCCCACCGCAGCCCGTGCTCACGCGCCGGCGCGCTCGTTGCTGGTCGCCGAGAGCGTTGCGAAGCCAGGCGCGGATTGGTGTAGTCTGACCGCATGTTGGGAAGGTACGGCCAAGTCTGGCGAGGGATGGCGCGCGTCGCGACGGGCGCCGTGGTGCCCCTGGTGATTTGCACTGCTGGAGGCGCTTCAGCGCAAAGCGGAGGACAGCGCGCTGCCGCTGAGGCGCTGTTTCGCCAGGGAAAGCAGCTCATGATCGACGGCAAGTTCAGCGAAGCTTGTCCCAAGCTCGAACAGAGCAATCGCATCGACCCAGCAATCGGTACGCTCCTGTATCTGGCAGAGTGCTACGAGAAGGACGGCAAGACGGCGAGCGCCTGGGCGACGTTCAGTGAGGCGTCCAGCAAGGCCCAAGCCGAGGGACAGACGGACCGCGCGGAAATGGGGCGCGCACGCGCTCAGGCCCTGGAACCGAAGCTCTCGCGGCTCAGCTTGCGCGTGGGAGCTGATGCGCGGGCCATCGACGGCTATCAGGTCAAGCGAGACGGAGACGTGGTGGATGCGTCGCTCTGGGGCGTCGCCGTCCCGGTGGACCCCGGAGAGTACGCCATCGTGATCAGCGCGCCTGGCTATCAAGAATACACGTTCAAGGTGCGCGTTGAAGGCGAGGGCAAGACGGTGGAGACGCAGTTGCCCGTGCTGATCAAGAGCAAGGCGGACGCAAGCACGCCTCCTCCAGCGGAGACGCCGCCTCCCGCTGTGGCCCCACCTCCGAGCTCGCCACCGGGGCCCATTGCCGATGAGGGCAGCAGTGACGGCTCTGGGCAGCGAACTGCGGGCATCATCGTCGGAGGTCTCGGGCTCGCCGGGATTGCTATCGGCAGCGTGTTCGGCTTGCAAGCCATCTCGAAGAACAGCGACGCAGAGAAGTTCTGTCCGCGCGGAAGCGAGTGCGACAGTCAGCAGGGCGTCGACTTGACGGATGATGCGAAGAGCGCGGCCACGGTGTCGAACATCGCATTCGGGGTGGGCGCGGCCGCGTTGATCGGCGGTTTGGTGCTCTACTTCACGGCTCCCGACAAACCTGAGAAAGCTCAGCTCGAGCGGAGCCGCTGGGCGATCGCGCCGGTGTTTGCCGGCGGAACCACGGGCTTTGGGTTTACGGGGGCGTTCCAGTGAGCGCGCGAAACCCAACGCGCTCGGAGCCGAGCGCTCGAATGGTTGTGCGGAGGGCGCTCGGCGCGGTTGTGTTCGGCTCCTTCAGTGCCGTCCTGTTTGGCGCCTTGGGCTCCGCTGGCTGCCAGAGCATTGCGGGCATCGAGGATCGCACGTTCGATCCCGACGGTGGCACGGGCGGCACCAGCAGCGCGCTCTGCAAGACGTACTGCGACGACATCATGGCAGCCTGCACTGGTACTCTCGCGCAGTACGCCTCCGTGGATACCTGCATGGCTACGTGCGAGGCGCTTCCTGCCGGCAACTCCGGGGACACCAGCGGCGACAGCGTCGAGTGCCGTGTGCGCCAGGCGCGCTTGGCGGCGTCGACGGGCGAGCCCGCGGTGCACTGCCCAAACGCCGGTCCAGGAGGCAACGGCGCGTGCGGAACGAACTGCGAGTCGTACTGTATGCTGTTCGCCAAAGCCTGCCCGGACGACGCCGATTTGGTGCTCGACTGTCCAGCGAGCTGCCAAGGCTTGAAAGACCGCGGTGCGCTGGACGTCGAACTGGATCACGGTGGTGACACCCTGCAGTGCCGCCTGGTGCACACCTCGTCCGCGCTGGTGGATCCCATCGTGCACTGCAGCCACGCGCAGCTCGCGCCCATCGCTGGGGAGTGGTGCACCGAGCCGGCCGAGGCGACATCCAGCTGCGACGACTACTGTCGCCTGGTGACAGTGGCTTGCGCCGGCGAGGACGCGGTCTACGACAGCGAAGCACAATGCAAGAAGGCCTGTGCTTCCTTCACGCCGGGCGCGAGCACCGACACCACGGAGGACACTCTCGGTTGTCGCAAATACCACTCGTACAACTCCATCGCGGCGCCGAGCATTCACTGCCCCCACGCGAGCGTCGGCGGAGACGGACACTGCGGCACGACCAACTGCCCCGGCTACTGCAAGCTCTTGGAAGCCACCTGCGCGGAGGACTTCGGCACCACCTTCGTCGATCAGGCGGGGTGCGAGGCCGCGTGTGCCAGCGTCGACGGTGCCGACAAGGACTCCGGCTTCAGCATTACGGTGCCCGACGGAAACACGCTCCAGTGCCGCATTCGGCACTTGCTCCAAGCGACGAGTGACGCGACGGAGTGCGCCAGCGCCATTGGCGCCGGCAAGTGCCAGTAGCTGCGTCGCATCGGGTGACGCCCTTGGGCGAGCCGCCCGCCCCCTGACGGGGGAGGGCGATCGGCTCGCCGTCGGGCTGCCACCCGACTGCTCCTCGCTGCTGTTTTTCGAGGGGTCTTGGGAAGACCCCTCCCCCACGGTTCCCGCGGGGCCCCCTCCCCAAAGTATTGTGAGGGATGAACAGTTACCGTGCGGCAATGCCTCGGATGACGCCGTGCTTTCTCACGACTGCAAGAGCGGAAACCGCGCGCCGCCTGCGGGTGACGGCGCGCCGCTTCAGACGGCGCCGAGCGCGCCGACCAAGCGATCCAAATCTTGCTTGGTGTGGCGCTCGGTGACGGCGATCAGCAGGCAGTCCGCCTGAGCCTCGTCGCTGCGACCCAAGTTGTAGCCAGCGATGATGCCTTCGGCCTCGAGCTTCTCGCAAACGGCGCGGGCGTTTCCTCCGCGCACCCGAATGGCGAACTCATTGAAGGTCGGCGCGGCGTCGTAGACCGCGCTGTAGCCGTCAAGCTCGAGGATGCGGCCACGCAGGTAGCTAGCCTTGGCGAGGCACGCCTCGGACACCTTCTGGAAGCCGACCTTGCCGAGCAGCGAGGTGCGGATCGCCATCGCGAGGGCGATCAGGCCCTGGTTCGTGCAGATGTTGCTCGTGGCTCGTTCCCTGCGGATATGTTGTTCGCGGGTAGCGAGCGTCAGCACGAAGCCGCGCTGTCCGTCGCTGTCGGTGGTCTCACCCGCGATACGGCCAGGCAGCTGCTGCAGGAACTTGCGGTCATTGCGGCAGGCGAAGAGACCCACGCCAGGGCCGCCAAACTGCGGCGGCACGGCCAGCGCCTGGCCCTCGCCGACGGCGATGTCGGCGCCCAGCGCTCCGGGCGACTCGGCGACGCCGAGGGCGTACGGTTCGCTGGTCGTGGTGACGAGCAGCGCGCCCTTGTCGTGGGCGACTTGAGCGAGCGCGCGGAGGTCGCTCAGCGTGCCGTAGAAGCTCGGATAGCCGACGATCACCGCCGCGGTGGTGTCGTCAATCGCTTCACGCAGCGCCACCAGATCGCACCCTCCGTCTTTACCCACGGAAACGACGCTGAGGGAGGCTTCTTCGCCGCGACCCGACAGGTACGTGCGAGTGACCTCGATGTAGTCTGGGTGCACGCAGCGGCTGGCTATCAGCTTGTCGCGGCCCGTGAGGCGCCGCGCCATCTGCGCCGCCTCGGCAGTCGCGCTCGCGCCGTCATACATGCTGGCGTTGGCCAGGGGCAGCCCGAACAGCTCGCTGACGATGGTCTGGAACTCCCAGATCGCCTGCAGCGTCCCCTGAGCCACCTCTGGCTGGTACGGCGTGTAGGCGGTGAGGAACTCGCTGCGTAGTAGCAGCTGGTCGACGGCGGGCGGGATGTGATGGTGGTACATCCCCGCGCCGAGGAAGGAGAGCATCTCGGCGCCGGTGTTTTTCCGTGCGAGATCTTCCAGGTGCGCCATCAGCGCGGGCTCTTCCAGCGCTGGTGGCACCTGCAGCAGACCCTTGAAGCGCGCGCTCTCAGGGATGGTGCCGAACAGCTCGTCGAGGGAGCTCTTACCGATCACCTGAAGCATTTCGGTGATCTCTTCGGGGGTCTGCGGCAGGTAACGCATATCAGTGGTCCGACTCTTCGAGGTGCTTGCCGTATGAAGCGGGATCCATCAGATCGCCACCCGTCGCGCCTTCGAGCTGAATCATCCAGCCTGCGCCCCAGCAGTCGTCGTTGATCAGCTCCGGCTTGTCTTCCAAGTCGCCGTTGATCGCGACCACCTTGCCGCCCACGGGGGCGAACAGGTCGCTCAAGGTCTTCACGCTCTCGATGGTTCCGAAGGCGGCGCCCGCCTTCACTTCGTCACCGACCTTCACGGTGAGATCCACCAGCGTGATGTCTCCGAGTTGATCGACCGCGAAGGCGGTGATGCCAACCTTGCCGTCGTCCGAAAGCCACTCGTGGTCTTTCGTGTACTTGCGATCGTCTTTGACCTCGGTCGCACTCATCGTGGTGAGTCTCCTTCTGCTGCGCTGTTCGCGCGGGTCCTAGGTTCAGTGGCTAGTGAGGGGCGCTCACGCCTGAGCGGGTGTTAGCTCGCCGGCGCACGCTTGTAAAAGGGAGTCTTGACGACGACGGCTGAGACTTGGCGGCCCCGGCTGTCGACGACGAACTCGCTGCCGACTTCGCTCAGCGCCGCGGGCACGTAGCCCATTCCGATGTTCTTGCCGAGGGTGGGGGAGGGAGCGCCGCTCGTCACTTCGCCGATGCGCTCGCCGTCCTTCGACAGGATGGGGTAGCCGTGGCGCGCGATCCCGCGGCCGGTGCACTCGAAGCCAACCATCTTGCGCGTCAGCCCCGCGGCCTTGATCGCCTCGAGGGCTGCTTTGCCGACGAAGTTCGGCTTGTCGAACTTCACGGTCCAGGCGAGCCCAGCCTCGAGGGGGTTCGTGGTCTCGTCGATGTCGTTGCCGTAGAGGGACAGCCGAGCCTCGAGGCGCAGGGTGTCCCGTGCGCCGAGACCACAGGGCAGAACCTGGAACGGCTTGCCCGCTTCGAGCAAAGCGTCCCAGATCGCGACCGCATCAGCGACGTTGCAGAAGATCTCGACGCCGTCCTCGCCGGTGTAGCCCGTGCGCGCCACGGTGCATGCGTTGCCCGCGAGCGTGCCTGCTTGGAAGCGAAAGCTCTTCAGACTTGAAGCATCGAACGAGAGCCGAGCAGCGCCGAGGACTTGGAGCGCCTTGGGGCCTTGCAGCGCGATGAGGGCAGTCTCATCCGACTGATCTTCGAACCTCACCCCCGTGATCGAAGACGAGAAGTGCGCCACGATCTTGTCGCGGTTCGATGCGTTGCAAACCACGAGGATACGCTCTGGCGCATGACGATATAGGATCAGATCGTCGAGGATCGTGCCTTGCTCGTTGCAGCAGCAGGTGTACATGGCCTGGCCATCCGCGATGCGCGCGAGGTCGTTCGTGACGAGACGATTCGCCTGCTCGAGGGCGCCTTCGCCCGTGAGCAACAGCTCGCCCATGTGAGACACATCGAACAAGCCGGCGCGCTCGCGCACCGCTTGGTGCTCGGCCACGATGCCGCTGTACTGCACGGGCATCTCGTAGCCGGCGAAGGGCACCAGGCGTCCGCCCAGAGCACGATGTCGATCGAGGAGAGGTGTCGCTTTGAGTGAGTCCGCCACGGCGCGGACCTTACTGCATCACCCTGCTCCGATGGAGGTCTTCCGCCGCGCATCCAGCGGGTTTGGGGGAGAGGTGCACTATAGAGCGCCGGCACCACGCGTGAGTCCGCGCGTCACTCGAGCTTCTTGGGATCGATGGGCGTGCCGTCCGGATTTCGCCCCGCGCGACGCCACAGCTCGGCGTCACTCAACCCCGATGGAACCGGCGCAGGCGTGATGTCTCGGACCTCCAGTTCGGAGCCGCCGTTGCTACGTGGGCTGACCTCGATACGGTAGATTTTGTGCGGGTCGCCACCGTGGATCACGACGCGGGGGAACACGGTGCGTGCCGCGCCGATCTCTACCTGGGCGACGGACACGCGCTGGCGTACGTAGTTGGAGAGATCCTCCGGCGTGACAGGGCCCGCCGCGTGGGCCGCATCGAGGAAGCGACGCTCGACCCGCATCTTGCGCGGGATGGGCAAACCGAAGAGCTTCTCCTCGCCTTGGGCGAGTTCACCCTGGGCGAGGTGATCGACCGGGTGACTCGACGGGCTGGCGCTCGGCGCGCTTGGAGTCACGGCTTCTTCGGGACTCCCGTCGCACGCCGCGCACGCGAGTATCAGCAGCCAGCTGCTGCGTGAACGGTCACGCCTCATCACGCGCAGTGTTCCACGAGGTGGTGCCTTGCAGCAAAAGGTCTCAGAGGCCTTCGACCAGCGCCGCCCACGAGTCGATGGTCGCGATCGCCGGTGGCGCCGGCAGATCGAAGCTCAGCGTGTTGGTCTTGCCGCCGCCCACACTGGTGCCCGCCGTGCCGGTGTGCATCACGAGCTGGAACTTGCCGGGGTTGACCCGGTTGATCGAGCGGTGTGCGCCGCTGCCGAGGTAGGGATCGCTGAACCCAGTGTCCACTGCGTTGCAGGTCGGAAGCTGAGCGACGCCCACACCGAAGATGGTGGACCCGTTGTCGATCAACGTGCTCGTCGACGCGCTGATGAACTGCACGAAAGTCGGAACGGTCGCGTTGGGGTCCTCGGGCAGGCGCTCACGACCGCCGTCGGAGAGGTTCGTCGACGTCTTGGCGATCAAGTAGTCGACGCCCCAGACGCGGCTGTCGCCCGCGTTGCACACTTGGCTCGTGTTGGTCTCTGGTTTGAACGTGGAGAAGAAGAGCGCGCCGTTGAACAGCGAGAGGGGACCCGCGACGCGCTCACCCCCTGTGAGCCGAGTGTACCAGTTGGCCTTGGAGCCCAGGGTGAGTCCGTTCGTTGCTACCGTTTCCGTGAGGGACCAAACGAAGTTGTCTTGGCTGGCCGCCGTGAAGGTCTCTTGATCACCGGTCGAGAACGCGATGGTGAGCTGACCGAGGCCATCGACGCTGAGCACCGGCGGGGTGACGATGGGCTGACCCGAAGTGGCGCCGAAGCTGAGGCTGGTCGGGTACGCATCCCAGAACAGATCCATCGTCCAGTTCGCAGGGTTGGTCGAGGCAGTGTTGACGCGCCAGAGCGAGCCATCGCGGTCGCCCACGAAGATGCGGTCGGCGACGGTGCCGGTGTCACCGGGGTAGGCGACTGGCTGTCCGGTGATGGGCGACTGGATGTTCACCTCGGTGGTGCGTGCCGCTAGGTTGCCTGGAGCGAGGCCGGCGGGACGGAACGTGCGGATCACCTCACCCGTGTCGAGGCGCACGATGGTCAGCGAGCGCGCGGCGTTGGCGCCGCTGTCGTAGCAGCGCACCGAGCCCCGGGGCGGGTAAGCGGAGTTCGGATTCGCGATGGTGCGCGTGCAGTTGCTGCTCGTGCGCTGACCACCGTCTCCGCCGGGAAGCACCGCGACGGCGACTTCCTTGGCCGGGTCGCCGAAGAACAGCGTCGTGATGAGTGGTGTCGGGGTGGAGGGGCCGAACAGATCCTCGCCGGTGGTCGTCTTGGTCAGCTGCCACAGGAACTTCGGGCCCTTGTTGCCAGCCGTGTCCGGCTTTGGATCCGTGACGTCGATTGCGAAGTAGCCACCCGTGGTGCTCGCGGAGCCAAAGCTCTGAATCAACACCGTACGCCAGCGGCCGCCGCCGTCTTGAGCGTCTGCTGCGCTGCGCTCGAGCTTGAACGTGGAGCCGTTCGGCGTGGCGACGACGTCCTTGATGACGGGGATGCCGTCGAGCAACTGCTTGTGCAGGCCGGGGTACTGGGTCTTCATGCCGCTCAGCACCGCGGGGGGCACGAACGCCCAGAGCTCGTTGTTGCCAACGGGGTTCGACGTGTCCGCGCCGACGTTCATGTCGAAGGCGTGGAGGAAGCCGTCGTTGGTCGAGGTGTAGAGCACCAGCGGCCGATCGATCTGCTCGATGGCGAAGGCGTCGTACGACTCGTCACGCACGATGTCCGACGGGCTGCCCACCACACGAGGCGTGGAGTGGTAGATGTCACCGATCAGGTTGCAGGTGGTCCCGCCGCAGCGGTCGTAGGTGGTACCGTTCGGCAGACCGACGGTCCACTTGAAGACGCGATCGCGGCACTGCGTTGCCGTTGACGTGCCCACACAGTCAGCGGCCGTGATCGAGGCTGCGCCGGGCGGCGTCGAGCTCACGAAGTTTGCAGCGTCCCCGCTGTACTGAGTGCCGCTGTAGATCCCGACGCCGTCGTCGATCGTCAGTGGACGGATCGAGCGATCCGAGAGGTAACCGCTGCCTCCGTTGGTGCCGAGCACCGAGTAGAACTTACGGCCCGTGGGGTTGTCGTTGACGTTCTTTACGAAGTCGTCGCCCTTCACGGGATCGATGGGCTCCAGCGCGGGTTCGATCGGATCTGCTGGGTTCGAAGGCGTCTTGCAGACGATGCGCTGACGCTCGAGCACCGCAGACCACGTGTCGAACTGCTTCGGGGTGAACGACGTCAACACGCGGTAGGAACCGGCGAAATTGTTGCGTACGTCGCCGGTACCAGCGAACACCGGCAGCGTGCGGCTCGTGGTCGGAACGAGCTGGGAGAGAATGTTCGACAGCGCCTGGCGTAGTTCGTCGCGGTTGCTGGGGAAGTAGGCGCGATCCGTGCCGCCGTTGTACGCGATGCGGCTCAGGGTGCAGCACGCTTGGAGCTCGCGGTTCGTCGCGTTCGCGGGGTTCGCGCACATCGCCGAGTCGGCGGGCTTCGCGAGATCGAGATCGCCGCAGTCGAGGGTGGTCCCGCCGACGCTCACCGAGTTCACCGCAAAGCCGATCACGAACACCGGCGTGCCGTCCGCGTCGAACTGCTTGGCGATGTCTTCTGCCCGCTCGTAAGGACACTTACCACCGCTCTCGCAGAACGGGCGCAGGTCGAGGTTCGGCTCACCGTCGGTGAGCAGCACGATCACGTTCTTGCGGCAGCCCTGGTTGATGTACGGGTCATCCTTCGGCCCGAACTTCTGGGTCGTATCCAGGGGATCGGTGCTGGCGTCCAAATTGAAGAAGGCGTAGGCGTCGCTCAGCATGCCAGCGATGGGCGTGGCGCCGTACGGGCGGGTCGCAAGCAGCACGTTCTGGATCCAGTCGGCACGCGTTTGCAGATCGGCCTGAGTCGCAGTTGGGGAGCCGAAGGCGACCATGCGGCCTTCCCACGGCGGCGCACCCGCGTTGCGCGCGCCGACTTCCTGCGCGTAGTCACCGGTGGTGCAACCAGCGGGATGACCTGCCTTGGAGCTTCCGACGTAGTAGCTCCAGGTGCCGTCCATGCCGGTGCTGAAGTTCGCGTTGCTACCAGACAAGCCGGTGCCCGGGTCGGTGTGGGTGTCGAACGTCATCAGGCCGAAGCGCACACGGCCTCGGAACGTATCCAGCAAACCGTCGCTGTCCTGCTGAAACGTCGAGCAACTGGTCGTGCTGTTGTAGGTGTGAAACTTGAGCCAGTCCGTCGGGTAGGAGTAGGGCGCTGACTGCAGCGCGGTGATTACCGCCTGGTTGGGGCCCGGGGTGCAGGTGCCGCTCAAGATGCGGTTGTACGGGTTGGTGTACTGGTAGTCGTAGATCTGTGGCTTGCCCGGGAGCCGGTACTCGTCGGCGAACTGCGAGGAGCTGCGGCTCTGGCCATAGCAGCGGTAGTTCTGCACGGAACCGGTCATGACCTCGACCAGGTCCGTCCAGCGGCTCTTCTCACTGCCCGAGCCCGTCGGGTTGCAGGTCGGGAAAGTGGTGGACGACGCCAGGTACTCCATGGAGCCCGACGTATCCACGAGGAACATGACGTTCGGCAGTGGCGGGTTGACGTCCACCTGTGCAGCAGCGGGCGTTGCTACTCCAAACGCGGCTGCGCCGCTCAGCAGCGCGGTGAGCCAGCCGAGCCCGCGGCGCAGCGTGTGCGCTGGCCTCGAGGATGCTGGCTGCTTGGGAGCTGGAGAGTCGATCATGGCTGCCTCTGCCTTACTTGCTGATCAGGGTGACTACGTGAGAGCGAACGTATGCGGAGCCCGCGGAGCGAGAGCTCGACGCGTCGCAGGCAGTGCCTGCCGTGAAGGGCCGCACGGCGCCCTGGGAAGTGAGAGTGATACGAACCATCTGAAAGGACTGGTTCTGACCATCGACCTGGAAACCCGGCACGGCGCCGCCATTGGCCTCGTCCGTCAGCTCAACCACGAAGTTGCCGAGCATTGCCGTGTCGGTCGCGCCGGGTGGCCCCAGCGAGCCTGCGTCCGTCGCCGTGGGCGTATCAAGCAACGTCGCACCGCCGAGCGCTGCGCCGACCTCGGGCATGAACCACTTGTAGCAACTCGGGCGTTGCCCCGAGGGCAGGACGAGATCCTTGGTCGCTTGGCAGGTGTCGATGCCCTGGCGCATCTCGTTGAGCGCCGCGCTGCCCTCACCGTTGGCGAGCCGAGTAGTTGCCCCGCGGATACCGTACTCGGCGATGTACTCGGTCTGTATTGCCTGGCGGTCATAACCGCTTGCAACGTCGACCAAGCTCGCGGAGCGCGCCGCGAAGATGCCGATCGCGGTGAGTAGCGTGATGACCAGCACCACGATGAACAGCGCTGCCCCGCGCTCGTCCGCGCGGCGCCGTGAGGCAGGACGCCGTGAAGTAGGAAGCCGTGAAATCGTGCGGCACGTAGCCAGCCGGGTTGTCTTCACTGGGTTCACCACGTCACCCCCATTTGGTTGGGTAGTGAGATGTCTGCCTGGATGGTGCGGACGCGTGCCCAGCGCTGAGCCGTGGCTGCCGCTCCGGGGTTCAGCGCGATGCGGTAGAGCTCTGGCACGCCGGTTGGCGGGTTGGCTGCCGCGCTGCGGTCGGCCTCACGCGAACGCACGCTGAGCCGGGTGCGTACCACGCGGATCAGCTCGGGTGTGCCGCCCGCGGAGGGCAGGTCGGCGGTGTCGATATCGACGACGTTCAGCGCTTGGTTGAGGTTTCCGTCCACAGTGACCGCGCGGATATTGAACTCGAGATCGACCGCGAGCTCCGACACCACCTCGAGGGTGCCGGGGATCTCCGTACCCGTGGTGTCAATCTCGAAGCGCACCAGCTCCACACGAGAGTCGTCGCCCAGCACCGCGGCGTTGGTGTTCGCGAACAGGGCTGCATGTTGCGCGTCCGCACTCACGTCGCGCAGCTCGTAGCGGATGAAGTTGACCACGTTGGCGCGTGCGCCGGTCTCGAGGCCCTTGAAGCCACACTGCTGCGTGCCTGACGAGCGCAAGATCAGCTGGGGTGACTGCGCGAGGGTGACCACCGGCTGTCCGGCGGTGAAGCTCGTGCTGGCGATGGTTCCGTACTGCTGCTTCCCGGACTCGTCGATGATGCGAAGTCCGCGCCCCACCTGGAACACGCTGCTGAGGTTCGCCGTCCCAAGGCGCGCCATGGGGCCCGTGAGCACCTGAAGGTAGATGTCGTAGCCCGAACCCGTCTGCTGGATCTGCCGGATCGGATACTCGTCGCCAGAGACGTAGGAGCCCGCGAGGGTGATTTGATCTGGCTGGATGTTGCCGTTCGTCGCGGTGTCGAGGACCGGGTGACCCTGGAGGTAGTTGGGGGTGATCTGCACCGCCGCTAGGTTCCGAAGCTGAGTCGGCCAGCTAGCGTCCGTCGCTGGCTGCCCGCACACATTCGGGTCACGCAACACGTTGGGAGACGCCAAGAAGCCCGCGCGGGTGATGTCCGCCTTGAGTCGCTCGAAGCCCACGACGCTGCTCATGGTGGCGTTCGCCACTCGAGACTCTTGCTGGTAGAAGCGCGAACCGAAGCGCGCCATCGAGAACACGGCGATCGAGATGAACAGCCCGCCGGTGATGGCGACCATCAACTCCGCGAGAGTGAACCCGCGCCGCGAAGCCGCGGGGAAAAGCCTTGCCCTGGGGATACGCCGGGTGCTCATCGTCCTGCGGGCTCCTGGCGAATGGCCGACGCTTGGTAGACGAAGTGGTAGAGTTCCGGGTGCCGGCCGAGCTCCACCGCATCCGTGGCCGCGCTGCAGAAGCCGTTGGCGTCGAGGGCGCCCTGGTTGCCTTCGCGCAGCCAGAAGACGCGCACCTGGGCGCGGATCAGGCCGTTACCTACCGCGCCTTGGTTGTCCCGATTCAGCCAGGTCAGGCGAATGTGCGTGCAGAAGGCCGGCACCGCGTTGACGTTCGCCGCGGTGTTGAGGGGTGCGCCCAACGCCGTGAAGGCAGCTCCAAAGTCCTCCGCCGGGACGTAGTCTGGCTGGAACCAGTCCGCTTCATTATCCACTTCCTTGAGCCACGTCGTGTCGGTGCCGAGGTCGCTCGCGGCGCTGGGATTGCGCGGTCCGGGGTAGTTCCACTGTGCGGCGTCTGCGGCCAAGCGCTCCATCCAGGCTTGGGCAATGTGGTTCGCGACGGCGAGGTTCTTCGCGTGGCGGTTCGAGGCCAACGTGACCTTTTGCATGGCGATCACGCCGGAGACGCCAATGGCGAAGACGGCGATCGCCATCATCAGCTCCACGATCGTGTAGCCGCGCCCGCTGCGACGCTTCAGGGCTCGGAGTGTGCGCCGCTGCTTCATAGCCCGAGCCTCGAGGTGCCGTTCGGCAGGATCACGACTTGGCGGGCGAGCCCGACGGGGTTGGTGCCGTTGTAGCGGGAGACGTTGGCTGACGGCACACCGGTTAGCTGCACGAAGGCGCCACCCGTGGAGTAGCGCACGAAGGTGCGACCCAAGGGCGTGTAGCAAACGTCCATCGAGCTGACGGGGCTGTTGGTCGGGTCACTCATGGTGACCTTCATGTTCTCGTACTGGCCTGCCCCGTCGACGGTGAGGGTGTCCATGGTGCGGCTGTCCGTCGCGTTCCAGTTGCGATTGCAGCCGTTGGACGGCAGCTCGGCGCAGGTACCGCTGGTCCCGACAACGCCTTCACGAACGGTGAACTGACCTGCGCCGGCACCCACCGTGTAGCGCACCATCACCGCGCCGCCGCGTCCCATCGCGCGCATGCGTGCGTCGCGGTAGGTTTGGCTCACGCGTTGGGCGAGCTCGCTGGTACGGCGATCCTTGAGGCGCTTGCTGATGGCGGGGATGGCGATGACCGCCAAGATCGCGATGATGATCACGACCACGATCAACTCGATCAGCGAGAAGCCGCGCTGGTCGCGCAGCTTTCGGAGTCGATGAAGGTGAGTGTGGGTGTGTCCCATGGTCCGCAAATCGTAGTTCAGCCCGTGGGCTACTGAGCAAATGACGTGCCGTCTTCAGCAACTCCTTTGCAGTGCAAGAATGCGGCAAGTTCCGCCGATTTAAGCCGGTTTGGCTGGCATGGGCTGGCTAAGGTTTGCGTCCCCCTGAAAACATTGCGGAGCGGTCCCCCGGATTTGGGTTGGGGGTGAGGTCCTGTGGGGTCGCCTCGTAACCGGCCAACCGACCGCTGATTGGCTCGGTCAGAGTTGGGGCGGCCCTGCGGACGATGCTATTGGGCGCCTGATGAAGTTCGAGACCACGTGGACTGCCCTGGGCCTGGCTCTGTCGCTGGCGGTTGGGTGCAACGACAAATCCAACGACGAAGGGGCAGCGCCGCCTCCCATCCAGAGCTCGAAGCCCGGCGCCTGCGCCGACGGCGGTGGCAAAGTGAGCGACTCGAAGACCGCGGCGTTCTTCCCGCGGGTGTCCGGCGAGTACTGCATCGACCCCAACAACGCCGCCCGCAGTTATGGCGAGTCCGCCCAGGTGAGCCTGGACAAGGCGTGTACGGAGCTGCTCGACGGCGAGTGCGAGAACTACAAGCAGCACGGGCTGAAGCGAGTCGTCACGGTGCGCTACATCGACGGCCAAGGGTCACCGGGTGCCGTGAACATCAACCTGTCGGAGTTTGCGACTCCCGACGGCGCTTACGCCTTCTTCACTAAGCGGGTGGTTGGTGACGAGGATCCCGCCAAGGACGCTCCCAAGCCGCTGACTGCTGGTGGCGCTGGCGCCCTGGGCAGTGGCATCGCCTACGTGTGGCGCGGGAACTACCTCGCGGAACTGAGCTACACGAACGAGCTCGATTCGCCGGACAAGCTGCGGGAGAACTCCGCGAAGATCCTACCCGGCCTCGCCACCGTGATCGGCGAGCAGATCCAAGGCAAGAAGGAGCCGCCCGCCGCGGTGGCGCTGCTGCCCAAGCTCCAGCAAGTCGCGCTGGGCACTCGCTATTTGATGAGCGATGTGTTCGGCGTCACGGGCACCGGCGCGGGCGCCGTCGGCTACTACTCCCGCGGCGAAAAGCGTTTTCGTATGGTAACCGCTGAAGCGGAAGATGACGCTGCCGCGAAGGACGTGCTCACCCTGCTGAAGAAGGAGGGCAAGGCCAAGAAGCTCGACGGCGCCGGCGTGGAAGCCGTGGTGATGGAGCGGCGCTCTGCGGATGACCAACCCGTGCTCGAGTGGATGGTTGGCATCAAGGGCAAGCAGGTGATCGGCGTCGTCGACGAGGAACTCGTGCTGAGCTCGGATCAGACGAGTGACGAAGCCGCCAAGCTGAAGCTGAGCCACGACGAAAAGCTCGAGCAGCTCAAGCGTTCCTTCGGCGAGTAGTTCACACGGACCTGCAGCGAACTGCAGCCGCGCTGGTTAAACCAGCGCTTTGTCTCAGGAATCAGTCGGACCGCCAGGCTCGATATGCTACCTCGCCGGGTCAGACTTTTACCCTTGGGTCAGGGCGCTGCCGTGACCCAGCACTCCAAGCGTATCAGCGAGGTCGAGCGTGGATTTCGAGCTACCCGAGCAGCACCGCATCCTGAGGCAGACGGTTCGAGACTTCTGTGAGCGCGAGGTGCGCCCGAAGGCTCGCGAGTGGGATCGCGAAGAGCGCTTCCCCCACGAAATCGTGCCGAAGTTGGCAGAGCTCGGGCTGCTCGGCATTCGCATCCCTGAGGCATACGGCGGCTCCGAGATGGATATGCTCGCCTATGCCATCGTGGTGGAGGAGTGCGCACGGGTGGATGGCTCCCTGGCGCTGACCGTGGCGAGCCACAACGGCCTCGGCACGGGGCACGTGCTCTCCTTTGGCAACGAGGAGCAAAAGCAGAAGTACCTGGGCAAGGCGACGACGGGCGAATGGCTCGGCGCCTGGGCGCTCACCGAGCCAGGCTCGGGATCTGATTCCGCGGGGATGCAGACGACGGCGGCCCGGGATGGTGACGACTGGGTGATCAACGGCACCAAGATGTTCATCACCCAAGGCTCTGTGGGCGGCTTCACCGTGGTGCTCGCGCGCACCAACAAAGAGGTGAAGGCGCAGCGCGGGATCACGGCGTTCATCGTCGAGCAGTCGACGCCCGGCTACTCCGCCAGCAAGAAGCTCGAGAAGTACGGCTGCCGCTCAAGCGACACGGTGGAGCTGACCCTGGAGAACGTGCGCGTCTCCGACGCCCAGCGCCTCGGCGAGGTAGATCACGGCTTCTACGACACGATGAGCATCCTCGACTGCGGTCGTATCTCGATCGCGGCGATGGCTCTCGGCCTCGGACGTGGCGCGCTCGACATGGCCGTGCGCTACGCCAAGGAGCGCAGCCAGTTCGGTCGTCCGATCGCGGACTTCCAGGCCATTCAGTGGATGCTCGCGGACGCGCGCACGAAGCTCGATGCGGCGGAGCTCTTGATCCACCGCGCGGCAGATCTGGCGGACAAGGGCGAGCCCTTCAGTCAGCAAGCGTCGATGGCGAAGCTCTTCGCGAGCGAAGTCGCGACCCAGGTCTGCAACGACTCGCTGCAGATCCACGGTGGCTACGGCTACACCCGGGAGTTCGACATCGAGCGCCACCTGCGCGACGCCAAGATCTGTGAGATTGGTGAAGGCACGAGTCAGGTCCAGCGCATCGTGATCGCCAAGCATCTGCTGGCCTGAGCGGTTCCGTGGGGAGGTCTGCTAGCGCAGAGCAGTGCGCCTCTCCCCCCCCAAAAAAACTCCACAAAAGCGTCGAGCCGGTGACCCTCAGAGGACACCGGCTCGCTTGCTTTGGCGCTCGCTGGCGTTGCGCCGCTAGCTTTGGCGGTTCACTTGGTGCGCTTGATCACGTGGTAGCCGAAGGGCGTCTCCACGGGGTCTGACACGTCGCCCACCTTGAGCGCGAACGCTGCGTCGGAGAACGGCTTGACCATGCGGCCACGGGTGAAGGGTCCGAGATCGCCACCGCGAGGAGCGCTGGGGCCTTCGGAGTACTTCTTGGCTAGTGCAGCGAAGTCCGTGTCCTTGGCCTTGGCTTCCTTCGCGATCTTGTCAGCGAGCTTCTTGGCTTCTTCCTTGGAGCGCTCTGACTTCGCGCGTTGAGCGCCCTTGTAGCCGATCAGGATGTGCGAAGCAGTCACGGTCTCCGTGCCCTGACCTTCCAGCTGTGCCTTGCGCCGCGCCTCGATGCGAGCGCGGATATCCGCCATTTGATCGGGGTTGAGCTGCTTGAGGGCCGACGGCGCGGGGGCTGGATCCTCGTGGGCGATGGTCCCCGTCTCTTCGTGATCCGTCTCGGCGTGAGCTACGGGCCAGAAGACGCCCATGAAGCCGAGCAAACCCACGACGATCAAGCCAAGCATCACAGCCCAGGGAGCCCACCAGGTGGGGTCTTTGTCCGGGTCGTAGACCTTCGGCGGAGGCGGAGCGGCGGGGCGCTTGGCATTTCCGCGCGCGTCGCGAGCCGGCGCGGCCTTACGCTTCTTGGCCGGGGCGACTTCCTCTTCCTCGTCGTCCTCTTCCTCTTCTTCGTCGTCTTCGTCTTCGTCTTCGTACTCGTCGTCGTCTTCGTCTTCGTACTCGTCGTCCGAGCCCTCCTCGTCGTCGACGTACTCTTCGTCGTCGTCGAGTTCTTCTTCGGGTTCGTGTTGCTTCGATTGCTTCTTCGCCATGCTGGGGGCTTCCGTAACAGAATGCGGGGCAGCCAACCACCGCGCGCCAGCGGATGTTTCCGCTGGGCCTCGGGGCGGCGCTCCCGCACTCAATCTAACATAAAGAATTGATTAGTGTTTTTACTGCTCACGCGAGCGCGGTTGCGGGCACGGGACGGCAGCGATCAGGCGCTCGCTTCGATCCACGCGCGGGCGATCACCGGGTCCGGGCGATCTGCGGCATACGCCTTCACCGCGGTGACGCCGTTGCCGAGATCGTAGCCCTCCGTGCGGATCGTCTCACCCGGCCACACCGGCTTGCGGAACTGCGCGGAGTAGAGCTTGACGCGATCCCCGTCGCGGTCGAGCGCCTTGAGGATCACCGCGCGGGCGACGAATCCGTAGCTGCACAAGCCGTGGAGGATTGGCGCCGGGAAGCCGACCATC
>JBFXBK010000107.1:0-24894 GCA_050183255.1 Polyangiaceae bacterium
GGAGAAGCGCGCGAGCCAGAACCAGCGCCGGAGGTCATGCCGCGCGACTGGGAGAGCATCCTGAGTGAACTCTTGCGGCTTGGCGTGGCGTCCCAGCGCTTGAATCCTGCTGGACGGGTCACACTGCCGACTCGCGCTGCGGATCCGCTGGTGCTCCGCGACGACCCCAGGCAGTGGAGCGTGGCTGCTCACCCCCTGATCCGCGAGGAACAGCACGTTGACTTGACTGGCGGCGTCGAAGCTCTCGAGGGGCTCCAGCACCTGCGGCTCGGAGACGTGAGCTGGGTGATGGGCGGCCGTCCGGGAGGCGTGGAGGATTTCGCGCGGCTACCGTCGCCGACTTCTGCGCTGTCAGAGCAGGTCGGCTCCGAGGTGGTGCTGCGGTATTCCTTGAAGCTCGAGGGAGTCGCAGGTTTGCGCCTGGTTCACTCGACCCTCGAGTTCTTGGACGAGGCCGGCACTCCCAGGTGGAGAATGCAGGCGCCTTATGCCGTCGACGCCTCAGGGGTGAAGTGGCCGCTGAGTCTCGCGCTGGAAAATTGCCACGCGGATACTGCGGATGCGCCGCCCTGGCGCCGAGCGGTGACTCCGCCTGGCGCTGACCTCTGCGTCGTGCGCTTGAGCTTTGCGGCCGCCGCGCAATTCCCTGTGTGGGTCGATCCGCAGTGGGTGCTGACCGATGAGCTGGCGTTCGCGCGCTCCCGCTTTTCTTGGCGCTACCCAGGCTACAGGGAAATCAAGGTCTTCGGTGGGCTGGACGCAGCCGGCATGCCCCTCGACTCCATCGAAGCCTTCGATCAACAGACTCAAACGTGGAGCCTTGCGGGCAGCTTGCCCACGGCTCGCGGCGCTCATCAGGCCCTCGAGGTCGGTGAGTGGCTCTACCTGTTCGGCGGCGCAGCCAACGTCGAGCGCGGCAAGCCGACGGAAGCGATTTGGGAGGATCGCGGCACGCCCCAGAACACTCAAGGCTGCGCCACGCTGTTGACCATCATCGGCGCCAAGCTCCCGGTCTACATCGGCGCGAGCGATCCAAACGCCACGACTGCGCGGGTCGAGTACGAGAGCAGCGCCGGTGGCTGGCAGGTCGCTCAAGCGCCGCAGCCGGTTTCTTTCCGCGTGGGTGCTCAGTGTCGGGTGATCAACACGTCCGGCACGTACGGCATCCTCTACTTTGGAGGCCGCGAAGCCAGCGGTGCACAGCCAACTGACACCTGGATCTTGCGCGCGGACCCCACGTTGACCCCTGCAGAAGAGCTCGCGCGCATCGTCTGGGAGCCTGGCCCCGATCTCGGCGTTGCATTTCCCGGAGGATTCTTCAATGGCGGATCGAGCGGCGACTGGCTGGTCGGGGGGGAGGCTGGCGGAGTGCCCCTCGACCAAACGGCGCGCATCGTCGAAAATGTAGATGAAGTGCACTTCGAGGCTGGCCCGCCTCTGCCTCGCGCCTTGACTCGCCCGAGCGTCATCCACACGCCGGACGTCGCTCTCATCACCGGCGGGCAGCGCGCGGACGGCAGCTACTCCGGAGCGACGTATCGCTACACGGGTTCCGCTTGGCAGGATGAGCTGTTCTTGCGAGTGCCTCGCGCCGACGCGGGGCTGGTGGCGCTGGTTGACTGGCTTGGCCCTAGCGAAGGTCCTGCTGGGTTCGCGGCGATCGGTGGCGAGGGCGACGTCGGCACACTTGCTAGCACGGAGCTCATGGGTGGCGAGCTAGCGTTGCCATGCAGCAAGGACTCGGAGTGCGGCTCTGGCTTTTGCTCCCAGGGTGTGTGTTGCGAGTCGCGCTGTGACGGCGACTGCGAGACCTGCGCGTACACCCCAAGCGGCGGTGCGACCGGTACCTGTCACCCGGTTCCGCGAGGAGAAAGGACGCCACAGGGCTGCGTCTTGGCTCACGAGCCCTGCGCCACTTCGACGCTGTGCGACGGCCATGGAAAGTGCCTGCCGGCGGCTGCGGGAGCTGCTTGCGCCTCAGGTTGTGATGACGGGGCCATGGTGAGCGGAAGCTGCGACGGCGAGGGGTATTGCCTGGTCTCCCGGGTTGAGTGCCCCGGAACATGCGTGAATGGTCTCTGCAGCTATCGCTGCACTACGGACTCGGACTGCAGCGCGGACTACCAGTGCAAGGACGGTGAGTGCGCCCCAGCGAGCTGCGCTGATTGCGGATACTACGCCTGCGACGCCTTGACTCAGCGCTGCAAGACGAGCTGCGACGCCAATTCCGACTGCGACTTCCGTCGCTGCGACACGGTCAACCACACCTGCACTGGGTTTTGGCCTACCGAACCAGTGAGCGCCGGCTGCCTCTGCGAGTTTCATTCGTCGAGCGCCCCACACTCGCCAGCGCTCTTGTCACTGGTGGTCTGTGCGGGACTCGGCTGGCGGAGACGGCAGTTGAGGCGGATCCGTCGCTGACGTTGCGGTTAGGCAGCGCGGTGCGGATCCGCTAGGAATAAGATCAGGGCTAGTGCGTCGGTTCTGAGGTGACGCCTGCGAGCGGCCAAGAGCGTGGACCCGTGACGCTGCCGTGCGGTCCCGCTCGTTTTTCGGTTCATGAGTTGCCTTCGGAGTTCCTACGTTGTAACGCGTGACCACACTATTTCTGGGAGGTAGCGATGGCGAATGAAGAACGACGCGCGGGGCTATCCCGTCGTGACATCGGTGGCGTGCTTCTGGGCGTTGTTGGGGTGTCAGCCCTAAGCGCTTGCACCAATGAAAGCGCATTTGCGGAGGAACCGACCGATGAGTTGGACTACTCCGAGGCACTGACGAGCGACACGGACACCTACGTGACCCTGCGCGCCCTGGCCGCTCCACCGACCGACCCTGCGGTCGTAGTCCGAGGACGCACCGCGATCAACGATGGCGGACAAGGTGTGTTTATCTGGGATCCTAACAACACCAGCAACGACAACAATGGAACGATCATCAAGCCCAACAGCGTCGGGGCGGGCAGTCCTGGTCGTTGGCTGCGATTGTACAGTGGCGCGGCGAACGTGCTGTGGTGGGGAGCGGATCCTACGGGCACGAGCGATAGCTCCGCGGCGTTCTACGCGGCCTTCACTGGGACACATTTCGGTCAAGAGATTCTGGTTCCGAACGGAACTTACAAGCTCCAGCCAGACCATCCGACGCTGCGCTTCTGGGAGCGTCGCTGGACTGGTGAGTCGGCGAGTTCGTACACCAATCGCCATACGACGATCATCCCGACGGGACCGGGTACCTATCTGGCTCAGCTCTCGGGTGCGGGTCACGTTCGGAACCTCACCTTCGACGCGCAGGACCTGTGCGACTACGCCTTCTACTGCTCAGCCGCCCACGGCAGCGTCGTGGAGAACGTCACGTGCTTGAACGCCAAGGAGGCGGGCGCGCTGCTGTACAACTCGACGATGACAGTCAAGAAGCTCGACGGAAGCCATTCCAAGGTCGGGCTCATACTCCGTGGCTGCAACGGGAGTCAGTTCGAGTGGCTCTCTGCTACCTACAACGACTACGAGGGCTTGATCGTCCAGGGAAACTGGTCCTACACGACCAGCCAGGCGGGCAGCTGCTCGATTCTGGGTGGTGTGCTCGACCTGAACTGCCAGGAGGACACCTCTGCCAGCCAGTTGCTCCTGGACGGTGCTGAGCAGGTGCGGATCCACTCGATGTACATCGAAGGTGAAGGTGCGGGTCTGCGAGCAATCAACAAGAGTCATGAGTGCGTGCTGATCGGTCTACGCTTCGTCGGCGGTGTTCCCTACATCGCGATGGACCTGATCGAGGCCCGCGGCTTCAGCATCATTGGCTGCGGCGCGCCAACGGGCGACTACGGCACCATCCGCTTGACCACCAAGAGTGACGGAACCGGAAGCTACTACAACAGCGTCATGGGGAACCACCGTGTCTCCCACGTCGACGCGTCGTCACTCCGCATGCTCTTCATCGACGAGTCGGGCACCTTGGCTGACTACACCTGCACTCAGCTCCCCGACGATTCGCTGATCGCGAGCGGTCCACCGTCTTGCGGTTGGTGGCGCGTGGGCGATCGCATCCGCCAGAGTGCTCCTGTGGACTACGCTGAGTGGACCTGCGTTGCCGGGGGTTATCCGGGTACGTGGAAGGAGTCCTGCTCGATCGCCCCCTGATTAGTGCTGTTCCACGATCACGTCGATCGGGTCCTCGTCTTCGATGAGCAGGCGGGTCTTGCCCGCTTTGAGTCCGACCACGACGTAGCTCGACTGTGGTAGTCGCCCGTCGACGTAGTTGTCGAGCTGAGCCAGGTGCCCTGGCATCAGCTTTGCGACGCCCGGATCCTCGATCCGTGCGGAACTAGAGCAGGGGTTGCCGCCCGGGGTCGTGCAGGTGAAGGCCAGCGCGACTCCCGGTGACACCCGGAGCTCGTCGGCGGCGTCGTTCAGCTGTGCGGTGTGCCCTGGCGGCGGTGCATTCAGAGCGGAGTAGTGGGTGCAGGCGCTGCTCAGCCAAGCCAGGCCAGCGACGAACAAGCTGCGCTTCAACCAAGGCTTCATGACGCGGGCTCCTCGACAGTGGCAGTGGAGGGAACGTAGGGTTTTGCTTGGGGGGGAGGCGCGCCGTCTGGCACCGCCAGCACCCGGAGCGGCAACGTGAGGGTGATCGTTCCCAGCCTCACGTTGAGCTGGGCCTCACCAGGAGTCGTCGCGAGCAAACGCCGCCCGCTGTGCGCTCCGATGCGCATGGGCGTGATGATGGCCGGCGTAACGCTCCACTCGGCCGCGACGCGCCCCGCGAGCTCTTGGGTGTTGTAGTAGACCTTGGGTGTCACCTCGACAGACTCACCCACGACCAAATCGAGGCCGCCTTCGAGCTCACCCAGGTCCTTGCCTGTTTCCACGCGGTGTAGTGTCGCGCGTGTCGGCTGCTCCACCCACAGGTGATAGAAATCGAGCACCGTGCCGGCCTTGTCGGTGACCAAGATCGCCGTGACGCCGGGCCCAGTGCCCACGATGCGGCCATCTTGCACCTTCGCGATGTCGTCTCGGGCGCTCACGAGCTCCAGCGTCGGCGCGGCGCTTCCCGGCAGCTGCAGGTTGACTTCAGGCTCCAGGCTCGCGCCTTGTGCGAGGGGCGCGTTCAGGCTGTGGGCGCCATCGGCGTGTTTCTCAGCGAACTGCGCCTGACCCATCGCGCCAGTGCCGCAGCCAGTGAGCAGCGCAAGGCAGGCGCAAAGCGCCCCAGCGCCCAGGAAGTTGGGTGTTCTCATAAGTCCTCCAAGCAGCGCGACGCTCTGAGTTGGGGAGTGCGCCGCGCGTTTGGCTGCAGAAACGCGCGCAGCGGGGAAGACTTACACCAGGCCAGGACGCATTACGTACGAGGGGAAGCGAAGTTCTGAGCTTCGAATTGCGAGCTTTTTCGCCGCAGGATTGGGGACCAGGGCAGTGTGTTCCGGAGTAGAGATGGAAATCTGATGAGCAAGCACGCAGGGTTTTGGCGCGTCGCAGGGTTGGGGAGCGTAGTCAGTCTGGCCGTGTTTGGCTGCGGGGAGCCTGAGACCACGCAGATCCGCAACCAGTCGGAACCGCTCAGTGTCGGCACTGAAGTCGAGCTCGACCCGGTGCGCTTGGCCGGGCCGATCACCGGTAAAGCGGAGCTGGCCGCGCTCGGGGCGGGGGACAGCGGCTACCTCGCAGTTTGGTGCGCAAAGACTCAGATCGGCGCGTCCGTGGGTCGCTACGCGACGCGAGTATCGAGCGCCGGTGCCCTGCTTGACGATCCACCGCTCAAGTTTTCGGACTCTGCGTGTATTCCGAACGACTCTCGCGGCGTCCCTGCGGTGGCCCACGGCGCCGCTGGATACGTCGTGGTGCATCAGAAGGTCTTCAACGGCGGCGGCACGGTCTATGACCTGCAAGCGACGCTGATCGCTGACGATGGCACGGTGGGCGCCACCCAGGACGTCGCCACTGCGACGGGCGAGCAAACTCAGCCGGCGCTGGTGAGCTCTGGCAGCGAACTCTTGCTGGTCTGGCAGGACAGCCGAAACGGCAATGAAGACATCTACGCACGGCGGCTGAGCGAGCAAGGTGTACCTCTCGGAAACGACTTCGTGATCGCCGAGGCATCGTCCCTGGAGCGCTACCCGAGCGTGATCTGGGATGGCACCAACTACATGGTCGCGTGGGAGCATCTGTCCAATATAGAGAGTGTTCACGTCACCACCGCGGGAGCGGTCGTTGAATCCACTCCGAGCGTCTTGGCGGCTGGCACTAAGCCGGCGCTCAGCGCCACCGGCGGCACGCTGCTCCTGGCGTATCTGTCTGCAGACGACCTAACGGCGCGCCTCTACACCACCGGCGGTTCACTGCTCTCGACGCTGACCGTGGCGACGAACGCCAGCGACACGCTCCCGCGAGCCACAGCGAGCGGCAACGACTTCTTGGTCACGTGGAAACACGGGGGCGGGTTCAACGCCGAAGGTCCCATTCGCGCCGCCCGCTTGTCGGCTGCCGGCACGCTGATGGACCCGGATCCGGGCGTCGAGTTGGGTACTACTGGCGTGTACCCGAGCGCGGCGAGTGATGGCAGTGGCTATCTCGTGGGCTGGACTGGTGAGGGCTTCGGAAGCTCCGAACAAATCCTCGGGGCAACGGTTCCCCTCTCTGGCGCTGCCGAACCCGCTCGGCTCCTGATGCGGGATTTGAACGCCCAGCGCCGTCCCGCTGCTGCCTTCGACGGCACGAATCACCTCGTGGTCTGGCAGAGCCAGAGCGCGGATACGGGGTTCGATCTGGTGGTGACTCGCGTCGGGCCTGGAGACACAGCGCTGGACGCGCCAGCCATCCCTCTGATCACGGACCCCGGTGACCAGACCGATGTCTCGATTGCGCGCGGAAACGGCGCTTATCTGATCACCTGGACCGACTGGCCGAGCCAAAAGGCTTTGGCAGCGCGCGTGAGCGACGAAGGGGCGCTGATCGGAGACAAGTTCGAGGTCGCCGGAGCGCCGTTACCATCCGGAGACGGCGACGTCGCGGCAGGCCCCGACGGCTTCCTCGTAACCTATTTTTACAGCGGTGACATGTTCGCGCGGGCCTTCGACGAGCAGGGCAAGCCTCGAGGCGCGCAGGTCGTGATCGGTCGCGACGCCGCCTTTGGCGCCACGGCGGTTGCCTGGGGCGGCTACTACCTAGCTGCTTGGAACGACGGCCATAGCGATGTGTGGGGACGGCGTCTGACCAGCTCGGGAGAAGTGATCGACGCCGCTCCGTTCAGCATCGCGACGCAGCAAGAGGTCGACGGAGTCTTCAAGCTGGGGAGGCCGGCGGTAGCATTCGGCGGCGGCGTGTTCCTGGTCGTGGTTCACGAGAGTCTGAAGCAGGCGTACTTCAAGCGGGTGGGAGTGGACGGCAGCGTGATCGACACTGCACCGGTTCCGCTACCGGACTTCGGAGACGCGGAGCACGAACCCACGGTGCGCTTTGACGGGGCTCGCTTTGTGGTGGCGTACGGCGCCAGCGATCAAATCCACGTCGTCTACGTCAGCCCTGACGGCGAGGTATCGAGCGAGCAAGGCGCCTTCCCAGCGCCCAACGCCACAACGCTCGATCGCACGCTGCGCCTCAGCGCTGAGTGCGGGGGAGACACGCTAGCGGTGTACAGCGACGACATCGACGGCGCGCCTCACGAGCGAGCGTTCGCACGTCGTATCACCCCGGAAACGACGAGCGCTGCAGATTGCAGTATCCCACCCGCGCTCGAGCCAAGCGGAGGTAGCGGCGGCGCGGCAGGCGGCGGAGCGGGAGGAGCATCGGCGGGCAGCGGGGGCTCTGTTGGTGGGAACGCTGGCGCTGGCGCGAGCGCCGGCGCGAGCGGAGGCGCCGCAACCGGCGGCGCCGGGGCATCGAACTCTTCAGACGCTAGCGGTTGCGGCTGCCGAGTCGTTGAGCGCCAAACTTCAGCAGCGTCTTGGGCTGGATTGCTAGGGCTCTGCTTGCTGTTCGTCCGCCGTCGACGCTGACCATCGGTAACGCGTGCTATGGCTGTGGGCCATGGCAGGTCGCAAGACGGGGGGAATCGACGAGCTCAGGCGGCTCATAGCGCGCCGCGCGTCGCAGGAAGGCCGAACGGCGTCCGTGCTGCCAGGCCTGTGGTTTTTTCGGTTCTCCTCCCCCTATCCGGCGAAGCCCGCGAAAACGTCCGCGATGTATCTCGCCGTGGCCGTCTCGGGAGCGAAGCACGTGCATGTGTCGGGTGAAGACCTGTTCTACGACCGGCTGAGCTACCTGGTGCTCCGTGGGGAAACGGAATACTGCGCGGCCCCCGTCGAAGCCACGCCGGAGGAGCCGTACTTGTCTCTGGGCATGTTGCTGCCTCCAGAGGTGGTGTTACGCACGCTGCTCGAGGTGAGCGAACATGGGGGGGTGAGGGAGAGCCTGCCCGATGCGCGCGCATTCGTCTCGCCGCTTGAAGGTCCGCTGGTAGGCGCTCTGTGTCGCTTGCTCCGCACCCTGGACAGCCCGCTCGAGCGCCAGGTGCTGGCGCCGCTGATCCAGCGGGAGATCGTGTTCAGGCTGCTCGAGACGGACGCCGCCGCGGTGCTCCGCCAGGCAGTTCGCGAACCGGAGCGCGAGCGGATCCGTGAGGCAATGAACTTCATCGAGGCCAACGTGTGCGAGCGGCTCAGCGTGGAGAGCATCGCGAAGCAGGTCGCGATGAGCCCTTCGCACTTTGCCCATCGCTTCAAGGAGATCGCGAGCGTGTCCCCGATGCGCTTTCAGAAGCACCTGCGCCTCGAGCGGGCTCGGGAGCTCCTGCTAGCGAATGGCTCGAGCGCGGGTCATGTTGCGCTCGAAGTCGGCTACGCGAGCCCAGCGCAGTTCACCCGCGATTTCAAGCGACAGTTCGGTCTCGCGCCAGCTCACTACGCCCGCACCTTCGAGACGTCTCCCACGGCGCTGATCGACCGCGGCGACGCAGACGGGTAGCGCGGCTTCCAACCACAAATCGCAGGATTGAGCAAAACCTCCGCAGGAGCGAGGCTGGGCGTTGCGCGCGCGCGGGCGTAGGTGTGAGGTCTGGAACCTGAGGAGGAAATGCAGATGAAGAAGCGCAAGCTAGGCAAGAGCGACATCGATTTGGCCGTGGTCGGCCTGGGCTGCATGGGCATGAGTGAGTTTTACGGCCCCGCAGAAGACAGCAAATCCATCGAGACCATTCACCACGCGCTCGAGCGCGGCGTGAACTTCTTCGACACCGCGGACATGTACGGGATCGGGCGCAACGAAGAGCTCGTGGGCAAGGCCCTCGCAGGCAAGCGCGACCAAGCGGTGATCGCCACCAAGTTCGCGGTCGTGCGCAGCGACGACGGCTCGCGCATGGGGATCAGCGGCAAGCCGGAGTACGTGAAGAGCGCCTGCGAGGCGAGCCTCAAGCGCCTCAACATCGAGACCATCGATCTCTACTATCAGCACCGCGTCGACCCCGAGACGCCGATCGAAGACACTGTCGGTGCGATGGCAGAGCTCGTGAAGCAGGGCAAGGTGCGCTACCTCGGGCTCTCCGAGTGCTCCACGGAAACGCTACGCCGCGCCTATGCGGTGCACCCTATTTCCGCGGTGCAAAGTGAGTACTCCCTGTGGTCCCGTGAGCCGGAGGACGGCATGCTCGCAACCTGCGAGCAGCTGGGAGTCAGCTTCGTTGCCTACTCGCCCCTCGGTCGCGGTTTCCTCACGGGAGCGATCAAGTCCATCGACGACCTGGCGGCGGACGACTTCCGTCGCTACAGCCCGCGCTTTCAGGGTGACAACTTCCAGAAGAACCTCGACATCGTGAAGAAGGTCGAGGAGCTGGCGACGGCGCGCGGGATCACTCCGGCCCAGCTAGCGCTCTCCTGGGTGATCGCGAAGTCGAAGCAGGTCGTCACCATCCCTGGGACCCGCAGCAGCAAGCGCCTGGACGAGAACGCTGGCGCGGCAGACATCGAACTCAGCCCCGAGGAGATCGCACGCATCGAAGCCGCGTTCCCCAAGGACATCGCCGCGGGGCTGCGCTACCCCGAAGCCGCGATGGGTTCGCTGAATCGCTGAGTTCCCGGGCAGATTTCCCGAGGATTCATGGGCCTCTCGAGAAATCGGGAGGCCTTTTGATTTTTTCGCGAACCGATCGGCGCCCTCCGTCACTTGACCAATGAGGCCACGAAGCACGCAGCCAGCGTCGCTCGGCAGGCCGAGAAGCGTCATCAATCGGAGGAATGTGTCATGGGATTTCGTGCAAGTTCAGTGTTGAGTCTGGTCTCTGTGGGTCTGCTGGTTGCCGCTTGTGGTGGCTCTGACGGCGGATCCGCGGTTGGGGGTGAGGGAGCGACGGCAGGCGCTGGTGGCAGCGCAGCCGGGAGTGGCGGGGACGCAGGCAGCGGCAATGCAGGCAGCGGCAATGCAGGCAGCGGCGGCCAAGCCGGCAGCGCTGGCGCAGGCGGCGACGCAGGCAGCGGCAACGCTGGAAGCGCCGCAGGTGGTTCCGCGGGGAATGGTGGCGGCGCGGGCGCCGGGAGCGGTGGCACCGGCGGTGTGGAGGAAGACACCACACCACCCCGCATCATCGACGCGCTACCCGCAGACGGTGAAGCGGGGGTGCGTGAAGATGCCAAGATCGTCATCACGTTCAGCGAGCCGATGGACCAAGCGGCGACGGAGGCAGCCTACGAATCGCCGGACATCTCTGCTGGGCAGGTGACCATGGAGTGGAATGCCGCCGGCGATGTCTTGACCATCACGCCGAATGCGCCGCTGCCTTACGTCAACGCGGGTGACCGAGCCGTTGCCGCGCTGGAGTTCGCATACAAGATCAACACCAGCGCCACCGACCTCGCCGGCAACCCGCTAGCGGCGGATCCGGAGTACCGCTTCACCACGGCGAGGCGCTGCACGCGAGCGCTAGAGCCGGTCGCGAGTCTCACAGGATTGGTGAGCAGCAACGGCTACGACGCGACCAACGACATCATCGTGGGAGATGGCAGCGCGAACCAGGAGTACCGCGGCTTCCTGACCCTCGATATGTCGAAGCTGCCCGACGGCATCCTGGAGTTCGAGAGCGCGAAGCTCCACGTCGACCAGGAGAGCATCACCGGCACGCCGTACCTGAGTCTCGGCAGCGTGCAGCTCCACGAGGCTGACTTCGCCACCCTGGACATGACCGCCTTCAATGCGGCGTCTCTGAACAACCTTGGTGTGTTGGCCTCGGAGAAACGCTTGGATACGAAGAGCGTCGACGTCGTGCGAACTCTCGCGGCCGACTACTCCCAGCGCACGAGCCTCGGGGATCTCAGCCAGTTCCGGCTCCAGTTCAGCACGCCGATCAGCTTCGATAGCGCGGCTGACAACGCGCACTTCGATCTGACGACCCTTGGCATGGACGTCACCTATCTCGCGGAGTGATGACGCTTCGAGAGACGGGGGTGGGAGCGAGCCTACCGATGAGCCAGTCTGGTGCGATTCGCTCTCACCCCCAAACCCTTTGCTGGCTGGATGACGGAGAATCCCCGATGAAACCCAGGCTGTTGCTCGTGAGTGAGCCGGACGATTCCGAGAGCGTGCTAGCTTCGCGACTCGTGAAGGAAGACAAGGATCTGTTCGCGAGCTGGCTTGCTGGAGATCGCGAGGCGGGCGAAGAGCTGATCGAGCGCCACTACGATTCGGTGGCGCGGTTCCTCCGCACCAAGGCCGGGCCCCACGCGGACGACCTGGTCCAGCGCGTGTTTCTGGTGTGTCTCGACAAGGGCGGTCAGTTCCGCGGTGATTCAACCTTTCGCGCGTTCCTGTTTGGGATCGCGCGCAATGTCGTGTTCGAGTTCATCCGCGGCAAGGTTCGCGACGCCGCGCGCGCCGTGGAAGATGTGGGCAGCAGCTCGATCATGGACCTCGCTCCAGGGCTCTCCACGATCGCCATTCAGCGCGCGGAGCAACGGCTCCTCGTCGAGGCGCTCCAGCGCCTACCCCTCGACCTGCAGATGGCCATCGAGCTCTACTACTGGGAAGAGCTGTCGGTCGCTGAGCTGGCGGAGGCGTTGGAGATCCCCGTGGGTACCGTCAAGAGCCGGCTTCACCGCGCGCGCGAGCTGTTGCGCGACGAGATGAATCGCATCCCCGCGAGCGATCAGGAGCGTGAGAGCCTGCGCAGCATGTTTCAGCTGAGCGACGACTGAATCCGCGCTCCGATTGAGCGCATTGTTGTTGGTGGAAATGCTCGTGAGCGCGAAACTCCCCGACGTGGCGGAGCAGGCGACGGATAGCGATACCGCTGCTGCGCTGCGCGCGCTGCGGCCCGCCGCGCCGACGCGCATCGAGAGGCGGGTCGCCATCGCAGCGATCTTGAGCGCGCGCGACCACGGCGCGCCGATGGTTCAAGCTGGACGGCTCCAAATTCAGCAAAAGCTCGGTGAAGGTGCCATGGGCATCGTCTACCGTGCTTACGACCCCGAGCTGGAACGAACCGTGGCAGTCAAGGTGCTGCGGCAGCAGGCCGAAGAGCAGGCGAAGAAGCGGCTGCGTGCTGAGGCCCGAGCGCTCGCGCGGCTCTCGCACCCATGCGTAGTGGCGGTGTATGGCTTGGAGTCGAGCGAAGGGGACACCTTCGTTAGCATGGAATACGTCCCTGGTGATACCCTGCGGAAATGGCTCGGGTCCCATCCAAACGCAGGCTGGCGCGAAGTGCTCACGCTCTTCCTGCGAGCTGCCGAGGGCCTGGCGGCTGCGCATGACGCCGGCGTGATTCACCAGGATTTCAAGCCGGAGAACGTGCTTGTAGGTCAGGACGGACGGGTGCGGGTCGCAGACTTCGGACTGGCTTGGGTAGAAGTGCGCGACACTGAGCTCGGCGCGCCATCGAGTCGCATCATTGGGGGCACGCCCCACTTCATGGCGCCAGAGGTGGTGGTCGGTGCGTTACCGAGTGCACTCTCGGACCAGTACAGCTTCTGTGTTGCCCTGCGCGACGCGGTGCCGCAGCATGACGAACTGAAGAGCGTCGAGCGGCAGCTCGTGGAGCAGCTCCGCGGCATCGTCTCTCGCGGCCTCGAACGAGATCCAGCACGGCGCTGGGGTGACATGCACGCGCTCATAGCAGCGCTGCGTCGCCTGCTGGTGCCTGGAGCGGACGACGTACAGCGGACCTTGCTGCTACAACGGGTCGAGGAGCTGTGGCTCACCACGGTCCTCACTGAGTCCTTGGCAGGGGCCGAGCCGTTGGCTATTCGGCTCGAGGCTTTATTCCCTGAGGATCTGAAGCGCTTTTCGCTCTCCGAGGGCGCGGGTGTCGAGGGTCGTCTGGCGGCGGATCGCTCGAGCGCGGATCCGGAGCAGCTGCGCTTCGCGCGACGGGTGGAGGCGCGGAGCATCCTCGAGCTGGACGACCTATTCGATGCTGCTGGGCGCTCCCTGAGCATCTTGGGCGCCGCGGGTGCCGGTAAGACCACTGCGCTGCTGGCGCTCACACGTAGCCTCTTACGCCGCGCTCAGGTCGACTTCGAGCAACCGGTGCCGGTGGTGCTGAGCCTGGCAGGGTTTGATGATTCGCCCGCTCTCGGCAAGCAAGCTCTGCTCCGCTGGATTGCCGCGGAGATTCACACCAAGTATGGCGTCCCGACGCGCTGGGCAACGCGCTGGCTCCAGGAGAAGAGCCTAGTCCTGATGTTTGACGGCCTTGACGAGGTCGATGCCGCGCGGCAAGCAGCGTGCGTCGCAGCGCTGAACGCTTACTTGACCAGCGACGCCTGCGCGGGCTGCGTGCTGACGTGTCGTGAGAATGTGTACGCCGACCTCGACCCTCCACCTGCAGTTGGCGCGTCGATTCGGGTCGCTCCCGTCCATGAGGCGCTGGCCCAAGCGGTGCTGCGACGCTTTGACGCCCAGACACTGCTCGAGCATTGGCCCAATGATGCGTCGCTGCGTGAGCTCTTGACCAATCCGCTGATGTTGCAGCTGGCGGCCAGCGCCGAGTTCCGCGAACTGGAGGTGCCCCAGAGCGCGGTGCTGCGCCGCAAGCTGTACGGACACTTCGTCGCTCACTTGCTGCGTCGAGTCGCGGATTCCCCTGAGCGGCGAGTGGACCTTGCGCGAGGGTTGGTGGCTCTGGCTCAGGGCATGATTCGGACGGGGTCGAGCGACGTCTGGCTCGAACGGCTTCAGGTCGCGTGGCTGAGAGATGCGGCGGATCGCACTCGAGCGCGCTGGCTGGGTGTCTTGGTCATTGCCCTGGGGATCTTTTCGATAGGCTGTGTTGGACTGCGTTTCGGCGGCTCTTCTTGGCCAATCGCCGGCGTTGCGTCGCTGTTCGGCGTCGTCGCGTGCTTCGCGAGCGTTAGGACGACCGAGGTGCGCACAGTGGAGGGGGTGCGCTGGTTGGCTGGGCGAACCCTGCGCTGGCTGCCGGTCGGCTTGGTCATTGGCGTGCTCACTGGCGCCGGCATGGCCGCGCGCTACTGGTTCGCCGAAGGGGCCGCTGTTGAGCCGAACGTCGCTCTCGAGGCATTGCTCATCGAACTTGGACGCGCGTCCCTGCTCGGTTTGCTTGGGGCGTTTGCCATGGGGCTCGCTCCGGGTGATCAGGCGGCGCGCACGGAACCTGGTGAGGGCCTTCGAGATAGCCTGAACACGGCGCTTGCGATCGCCATTCCTGGGGCCCTGGTGTGCGCGGTCGGGACGACGTTCGTGGTGTGCCCATGGATGGGCGCCCCGAGTAGGGCCGAGACGGGTGTCGGCGTTGGGTTGCTGGTCGGCGTCGTGCTGTTCTTCAGCTTTGGTGGCGCCGGCCTGACTTACCACTGGGTGCTGCGTTGGATGTTGGCGAGGCACAGCGGGATGCCCTTTGGGTTGAAGCGATTTCTCGCTCGCGGAGCGCACTCGGGGATCCTACGGCGGGTTGGGGGAGGTCACCTGTTCATGCATCGTACGCTGCGTGACTACTTCGCTTCGTTGGACGAGGACGCGCTGACTGCACTAGGCGCCACCGGCGGTGCCCAGCGCACTCTCACCCCCAAAAACGAACGCGAGTAACTGCGCAAGAGCCGTCCGGCCAGCCGGAGCCAGCGTCAAGGCCAGGGATCCCGAAACTGGGACGCTCATAAATTTCCGGGAGGAATCTTACGCAGAGGTGCCTCGGTCCTCTAGCCGGCGCGAAGATTCTCGGCGGAAACTGCGTAGGGCAGCCGTGTCATGCGTTGCGCGGTACCTGCGCATTGGATTCCGCGCACTCGCGTTCCATCTGCTCGCGAGTTGAAGTTCGGCTTTGGGGCGACACATAGCAAGCATGGGGAAAGCTATTTCGAGTCGCCGCCTGGTGCGGTGTGGAGCGTTGGCAATCAGCCTCACCGTGTCGTTGAATGGGTGTAGCCCAGACGACGCGACAACCGCTGCTGACTCCGCGGAGCCGGCAACGTCCGAATGGTCGCTAACCGAGCACTACGCTGCGCTCTCGCGTGGAGCGAGCGCGCCTCCAAGGTTCGCGTTGCCTGAAGGTTTCGCGTTGCCCGGTGATGCGGGCGGCTACCTGAGCGCCGCAAGTCACGGCTTGCGGGTCGCCGCGCGACCCAAGCTCGAGCTCAGCAACGCCAAGACCGTTGAGCTAGATGGGATCGGGCGCGGATTCAGCGGGCAGAGTGTCGCGTGGCTCCTCGCGAGCACTCCCCACGGGGTCGAAGATTTCGTGCGCGTCGCAGCGCCTACGACGGAGCCTGGCGAAGGTGGGTTGCGTGAGGCGTTGAGCTACGAGCTGCGCTTGGACGGGGTGGCGGGCTTGCGCCTGGTGGCGAACGTCTTGGAGTTCCTCGACCCGGGTGGAGCACCCAGGCTCCGCATGCGCGCGCCGTTCGCCATCGATGCCGCGGGCGAACGTTGGCCACTTCGGTTGAGTCTGAAAAAATGCCACGCGGATATGGAAACGGCTCCACCTTGGGGGCGCCCAGTGACGCCTGCCGGGGGAGAAGCGTGTGAAGTGAGTTTGAGCGTCGATGTGGCAGCGCGCTTCCCGCTCTGGGTTGATCCCGAGTGGCACGACACCAGCGCCCTCGCTGTTCCTCGCTCGCGCATGGCACGAATCGTGGGATCCGGGCCCGTGCTTGCGATCGGCGGTCTCGACTCGAGTGGACAAGCGCTAGCCAGCGTGGAGCGCTTCGACCCGAGCACGAACACCTGGGCGATGACGGGTGAGCTTGCTGCGCCCCGGACGGGTGGCGAGTTGTTGCAAGACGCTGCCGGAACCAGGCTCCTCGTCGCTGAAGGGGTCGCGGAAACGGAGCGATACTCCGAGGCTGACGGCACCTGGAGCGCTGGCCCCGCTTTCCCGGGGAGCCCTGGGTGCGCGCTGCAAACGCCGTCCGGTCGTATCTATCAGATCGGCGTCGCGAGCGACCGGTTGCAGGCGGCCGAACTGAGTACAGATGGTTCCGAATGGCTGCCGATCGCCGCCACGAACACCCCCGCTGCGCGGTTCAGAGCGGGCTGCGGCTTGTTGGGAGATCGACCGCTCGTGCTCGGCGGGGTCGATGCCGTCGGGGATCCGCAGCTCTCGAGCTGGTTCCTCGACCTGCAGGGGGGCGTCTGGGAAGCCGGCCCAGAGATCGACGGAGTGTTTCCGCGGGGTGTTATCGAGCCGAGCTTCGTCGCGAACCTGGTGGTGGGGGGCGAGGTCGACGGGGCTCCCAGCAGCGCCAGCCTGAGCCTTGTGGAGATAGCCTCTCAGTGGCAGGTGCAGCGTGGGCCGAGCCTCCCGGTGGCCGTAAGCCACGCTGCGACGCTCATCGACTCGGACAGCAACGTCTGGCTGTTCGGTGGTCGACAGGCCGACGGAAGCGCAAGCGATCAAGTGCTCTCGCTCTTCGCGGCGAACCCCGTCGAGGGCTGGGTGACGCGCCCGCCGCTGCCAACGGCTCGTCAGGATTTGCTAGCGGGGCTACTCGACGGCGACCGCTTTTTGCTCTCCGGGGGTGAGGCGGCTGGTTCGCCGGTTGCGGCTTCCGAAATCTACGAGCCGGCTCCCGCAGCCTGCGTAGAGGACGCAGACTGCTTCGGCGGTTTCTGTGTCGCCGGTCGCTGCTGTGCGAGCGCCTGCGACGGGACCTGCGAGGCCTGCGCTGAGGCACTCACTGGCCGACCTGACGGAGAGTGTGCGCCCGTGCTGGCCGGCTTGGATTCCGGCGGCGCTTGCCCCACGGATCCGGACCTGGCCTGCGGTTTGGACGGCACGTGCGACGGTAACGGCCAGTGCCGGCTCGCCCAGACGGATGTCCGCTGCGGCGGCGCGTGTCTTGGGGATCAAGTACGGGCGGACCACTGCGACGGTGTGGGAGGGTGCGTGGAGGGACCGATCGAGAGCTGCTCAGGCTACACCTGTAGGGAGGGTGCGTGCGTCGCGGCCTGCGGTCTGGGGAGCTACGACTGTGCGGATGGGTACCGCTGTGCCCTCGATGGCACCTGTCAGTTCGACCCACCCGAACCTCGCTGCGGCGACTGCAACGGCTACGCTTGCTCGCCAGCCGGGAAGTGCCTGACGAGTTGCAACACCACCTCCGAGTGCAGTTGGTTCCACAACTGCAGCGAGGCGCACACCTGTGACCCAATCGAGCTGATCCCGGATCTCAACCTTCAGCTCGGACACAGCACCTGCGGCTGCAAGCTCGCTGGCGCAGGCGGAGGCGCATCGCGGGCCGTGTGGCTGCCGTTGCTGCCACTGCTGTGGTGGACGCGCCGGGCCCGCTCCAGGCGCGCTTTGAGGCGCTAGGCAGGCAAGCTCGGCGACTTGCAGAACTTTTGCGGCTGTCAGCCGTAAACTGTCGCCATGCGAGTGCCTGCCTGGGTCGTGGTGGCGCTCGGCTGCGCCGGATGCGCGAAGGCCGAGCAAGCTCCGAGTGCGATTTCGTCTACGGCGAATCCGGAAACGCCGGTCGCCACGGCGAGCGCAGAGCCAACATCGAGCGTTGTCACTGCGACCCTAGCGCCTCGTGCGCCCGTCCCCGAGGTAACGCTCAGCGCTGATGACGAGCTTTACCTGGCGAACTCCGGCGTCACGCGCGGCGACTACCTACGTCGCGAGTTCTACACATGGACCACCACGGCGCAGCTGAACGAGCTCAAGAGCCGCCGTCGCCTGTTGATCAAGGATCGCGCGGACGATGGCAGCCGAGCGTTCTTCGATCGTCGCCTCGAGTTGATGCGCGGCTCCTCGGACTTCGCCCTGAACCGAGTCTCTCGGCGCCTGCTCGAGAAAGATCTGGGCCTGCGCCGTTTCGCTTGGGTGAATCCCTGGGGAACTAGTAGGGGCTGGGGGGAGAGCGATACCTACGGCCACGTGCTGGTGAAGGTACGCCTCAAGCCGGAAGCGATGGTTGCGCGTTTGGACGGCAACGGGTGGGAGTTCCGTGACGAACGCGGGGTGGTGCCCGTAGGCACGGCGCTCTCCAGTGACACGATCAAGTCCTTGGCGGTCGTGTATCACAGCTGGGACCCAAAGCACCCCGGGGAGGGCATGCGCGAGCTCGAGGCGCGCCCGGCCTTCCGCGAGTTCGTGCTGGTCAACGAGTCGATGATCGAGTCCTGGGAGGTGGATACTCCCGTGGTGCGCGAGCGCCTCGAGCGCGACAAGCGGTTGCTCGGTGCCATCGCACCCCAGGTCTCCCAGCCCGCTCCGAGCTGGCATACGGACCTCGCGGAGCGCTGGGATCGCATCGAAGTGGCCAACGATCCAAGCGCGGACTTCGATCAGCGCTTTGCCAGCTGTCTAGCTTTCAGCTCCGCGGAGTACGCGCCCGATCAAGCAGCGGAGCTGGTCAAGGCGCTTTCCGAGACGGAGAAGAACGGCGCGTTGGACGTGAAAGTCAGCGTTCCCTTCGGTGCTCCGCTGGTCGTCGAACGCAAGACTCCTCGTCGACCACCGGGCTGGCGTAAGCGTATCCTGTGGTGAGTCATGCCGGAACGCATCTCACGTGAAGCAGCCGTCGCGGGTATTGAGTTACCCCCTGGAAAATGCTTGGCCTGCGAGCTGATGCGCGGCGAGGGCGCGCCTGTGATCCTGTGTGAGGAGGAAGACTTCGTCTGCCTGTTGCCCAAGCTTGGCGTAGCGTTCGGTCAGGTGTTGATCGTGCCTCGGCGTCACGTGGTGCGCTTCGTAGAGCTGCCCAGCGATACTTGGCTGCGCATGAGTTCGCTGGCGCAGCGCATCGCCTGCGCGGTGGAGCGCTGCCTGGAACCCGCGCGTTGCTACGTCGCGTCGCTTGGGACGCCGCGGGACGATGTCCCGATGTCATGTCCGCACCTGCACATCCACGTGATTCCGGTGATGGACCCCGACGCGCGACCCGCTCAGGTGCTCACTTGGTCCAACGGTGTGATCCGTGCGGAAGAAGCCGAGCTGATTCGCCTGCGTGACAGATTGCGTGGGCGGCTCGAAGCGCCCGGTCGTTGAGGCTGGGCTGCCAGCTCAGGCCGGGTGAAAGAACTGCTTCAGCGGCGGCGCCATGTTCTTCGGGATGTTCTCATCCCAGGCGCCGCCGTCGATGGTGCGCCCCGTGGGCTTGCCCTGGGCGTCGAGCTCGAAGAATGCAGGGATACCGTCCGCGTGGATGCCAGCCTTCATCAGCTGATTCCCCCAGGCGTCGCTATCCAAGCGGATTTGGTACGTGCCCTTGAACGCGTCCTGCATCATCGGATCGCCGAGGCTCGCCTCGAGCTGCTTGCATGGCATGCACCAGCCGGCGTGCACTTCTACGAATGGCTTCTGCCCCTTCGAGGTCGCCTTGGCTGCTTCGGAGGCTAGGAGGTCTTTCAGCTCGCCCTGGGTTGGAGACAGCTCCACCGCGCTGAACGCGCCTTGAGCGCTGCTTGCGTGCGCATCGGGAGCGGCGTCCTGCTTGTCCTGCTTACACGCGGGGAGCAGAAGGGCGACTAGCAATGCGAACCGGGCGAAGCGCATCGGCGGAGCTTAGCGCTAACGCACACACTCTGCATACCCGATCCCCCAAACGTCCGGGGTGAACATCAGGTTGCCTGAGGTGTCCCTGGAGACGATCTCGTCGCCAGCGAACCACATGCGGATGCGATCCGTGTCCTCGAGTACGGCGACGGAGCGAATTTCGCGGCCAGTCCAGCTGAAGTCCGAGCGCTCGAAGATGGGGTCGGGGAACTGGCTGAAGTTCGTCTTGCCGTCCGCTGAGACCGACAGCTGAAGAGCAACCTGCAGCCAGTCCGCGTCGTGGGCGTCGTCGTGCTTGTCGTTCGCTACGTCGGTAAAGAGCTGAACCTTACCGTCGATGACAGCGGCAAACGGCGTCGAAAAACCGATCCATCCGTCGCCGCGCGGATACAAAGTGGGGTCCGGTGTCAGCGCAATCATCGGAGCCGAGAACGTCACGCCGTCGCTCGAAGTGACCAGCCCGATCACCTGATGCGACTGCATCGTGGTGCTGTCGACGCCGACGGACGTGAAGTACAAATGAAGCTCGTCGCCCACGACGACCGCGCCAGGCTCCCCCACGATGATGCCGTTGAAGTCGGTGGCGTTGCCCGTGGGGGCGACGACGGACGCGTTCTCCAGCGTGAAGTTGATGCCGTCATCGCTGGTCGCGTGAGCAATGTGGTACGTGGTGACGTCCAGCTGGTCGGGGTAAGTCGTGACGAAGAGGTGGTATTTACCCTTGAACAGCACGACGCTCGGCGTCTCCACGCTTTCCATCGTGCCGGTTGCCTCTAGCACCGGTGTCATCGGGTTCAGGGTCCAGGTCTGTGCGTCTGGGGAAGTGAGCCGATAGATGCGCACGATGATCGGATTGGTGAAGCTCACAGAGGCCGAGGCGTACATCACGTAGCTGCCGTCCGATTGCTTCAGCACCTGAGGGTCGTTCCAGGTCGACTCTGCGAAGAAGTCGCCGTAGCGGATCACCATGTCCGGAGACGGGGCCTTGAAACAACTCGGCGTGAGCGGTGTGGTGCCGCCGCTGCCCGCTGCGCCGCCGGTCGCCCCCCCGCTGCCTCCCTGACCAGCGCTGCCGCTCTGACCAGCGCTGCCACCCTGGCCCGCGCTGCCGCCTGCGAATTGCCCCGCGGAACCACCATCGCGGGACGAGCTGGACTCAGAGTCGCAGGCTGTGACGCACAGCGAGGCGCACAGGAACAGTACGGCCTTACAACGTCCCATACAACACGGCCACCACCACGGCAGACAACATCCCGAGCACCACGATCAGGAGCGCGACCCAAATTCCCCAGTGCAGGCCAGCCTTGCTCGTGGGGCTGCCGAGCGGCGGCATCGGTGGTTGGAAGCCCGCCGGAGGCGCTTCCCAGGCGGGGGGCGCCGGCGCGGGTGAGGCGGCTAGCTCGGTTTGGTCGATGGTGGGCGCCACGTCGGAGTCGACCCAGCGAACGCCCTTGCGCACTTCAGGTTCAATCTGATTCCCCGTGGAAACCACATCGACTTGCGGCAGCCGCGCGCGTAGTTGCTCCGCGGCCGCCTTCGAATCAGTGCGGCTCTGGAGGGTGCTGTCCAGGCCTATGGGGCTGGGCCCTGCTGGTTCCGTGGCTGCCAGCGCGAGATGCGCGGCAGACCGCGCCTTGGCCTGCACTGGCTCGAAGCCGGGGCTCGCCGCGGTGCGCTCGAGATCTTCCGTGATGGGGTGAGCCATCTTCGTGGTGTCGGGCTCAGAGGGCACGCCACCCGCGATCTCTGGCCTACGCATCACTGCGGTGCCGAAGGGCGAGTGGGAGTCCAAGTCCGTCCGCTCATCCACCGAGCCCAGCGCGTGGCGTAGATCAGCGCCGCATCCGTCGCACGGCGGAGGCACGGTCTGCCCGGCAGGAATTGCCACATGCCTCCCGCATGCGGGACAGGTCACGGTGATCGCTGCGGTTCCCGGCTCCACTTCCGGAGAATCCTACACCCCGACGCGCGCGATTGCAGCGTAGACTCCCCCCGAGCGGAGCCGCATGGGGCCCGCGAGTGCTGTCTCGACCCGCGAATGGACCACTTACGCCCTGGAATGCGCCTCGATCGCTACGAGTTGGTGGCCCCTTTGGCAGCTGGCGGCCAAGGCTCTGTTTGGCGCGTTCGTGACCCGCTGGATCCCGCGGCACCGCGCGCGGTGAAGCTGGTGGATCTGGTTCAAGCGAACCCAGACGGGATCGAGCGGGTACGGCGGGAGGCTCACCAGCTAGCTCAGCTGCAGCATCCCTCGATCGTGCCGTGCCACGGGCTGTTCGAAGACGTCAACGAGAGCGTGCTGGGCCTCGTCGTGACGTACGTGGACGGGATGCCCGTCGGAGGCTTGCTGAGCGACCCACGCTTCGATGCGCGGAGGCGACGCCTGCTGTTGAAGCACCTCGCTGAGGCGTTGGCCTTCATTCATGCGCGCAAGATCGTGCATCGAGACCTCAAGCTGGACAACGTCTTGGCCGACGATCGATTCCTTGCGGAACCCGAAGTTGCGGAGCACGTGAAGCTGATCGACTTTGGGATCGCGCTGGCGCCGACGGGCGGTCGCAAGTTGACCCAGGCAGGTCACATCGTGGGGACTCCTTCCTACATGGCGCCAGAGACCCTGGACGCATCCTGGGGAGGCTCGATGAACGCCCCCGCAGTCGACGTCTTCGCGTTCGGCGTGATGGCCTGGCGCATGTTCCTCCCGGGGCATCCCAGCGGGGTGCAGAACGCGCGGAACCTGGCGGACTACGCGATCGCCTATCGGCGCATGAAGAGTGAACCAGGACGCTGGCTCGCGGAGCTAGACGCGCGACCCGATCTACGCTGGCTGCGCCTGTGTCTGAGCCTGGAGCCTGAAAAGCGCCTGCCCGATGGGGCCGCGCTGGTGGAGGCGCTGCGATCGTCGCAGATGCCTGCCTCCCAAGAAGAGCTCGCCGCTACCCAGGTCGCGGCGCCCGGATATACACCTGCACCTATCCCAGCTAGCAGTTCGGGTTCAGCCGAGAGCGCGTCGGCCGCATCAACGTCGCCAACAGCGTACTCTCCGGGAAACTTACCGCAGGGAAACGTTGGCGCGCCGCTGAGCAACTCGGCGAGCTTCGCCGAGCCGGCGATCAGCGAGCGATCGGCTGAGACCAGCACGGCGTTCGCCTCGAGCACGCCCGGTCAAGCGCTTCCCGTGCCCCCGCAGGCCACTCCAGCGCCCGGTGCTCACTCGTCGGGCTCCACGCCCGTCCGCTCGAACCGCTTCGCCATCGGCTTGGCGATCGGCGTCGCCGCGGCTGTGATCTTCGCGATCGTCGCGGTTCTGGGGCTTGGCGGTGCTGCGTTCTTTGCTTTCGGTGACCGTGGTGCGAAGAGCGCAGGTCCGCCAGCCAGCACGTGCGCCTCGGGGTCAGCCCTCCCCGCGAGCCGCGAGGTGACGCTGTGGATCGGGCCCGTCGCTGTCACTGACAACGGGAGCAATCGCAACCTCAAGAGCGACGAAGCGCTCTGCCTCACGAACCTACGCACCGGTGAGCGACGCTGCGCCCGAGGCAACCAGTGGAGTCCGACGGTCAAAGTCCGAATCGGTGATCTGCTGAGCGGTGGCTCCGGTGTCTTGGTTCAGTTCGACCAGAACGGAGTCTCCGAGACGCTGGCCTCCCGTGCAGATCTTGGCCTCAGCACGATCACGTGCCCGCAGTCGGGTTGGTTGATGCCGCTAGCACCCAACGCCCGACTGCAGACCCTTCCAATATTTCCGCGCTGAAATGTGCAGCGCTAGGCCTTGATCTGATCGAACTCACCCTGCTCGCCGTAGCTCAGGTCTCCGAAGCCGGAGTACGGCTGACCGCTGTCATTGGTCGCTCCGACGGCGTTGAGCAGTGTGGTCAGCAGGCGGTTATGAGGAGCGCCGTTGTCGCTCATCAGGTTGCCGTCCTTTGAGCAGTCAATCACTTGACCCTGGCGCAGGTAGCCCCCACCGGAGCCTGCGATGACAATCGGCAGGTTGCGGAAGTCGTGAGCCTTGCCATCAGACAGCTCGCTGATCCACATCACGACGCTGTCATCGAGCATGGTCCCGGACGAGCCGTTGAACATCTCGAGGTAGGTCAGGATGTCGTTCATGCGGTTCGCGTAGTAGGTGTCGACCTCGGTGATGAAGTTCTCGATGCCGGGGATGTCACCACCCTCTGCGTCGTCTCGCCCGTTTCGATGGGAGAGCTGGTGATGGTTGAACTCATGGTTCATCCCGTCCCAGCGGAAGGTTGGGCCTGACGCGCCGCTCGAGAACTTGATGGTCGCTACCCGGTTGACGTCACACGCCATGGTCAACGCGGTGAGCTTCATCATCAGGCGGGCGACTTCATTGAACTCACCGTCGCTACCTACCGTGTTGCTATCCATCATGTCGTAGCGGTCGACGCCGTTCAGGTCGAGCGCCGCGGCGGTGTCTGGAGAACACGCAGAGCTCATGCCTGTCTCGACGTCACGCACCAGGGCGAGCCAGTCGTCGAGCAACTTCGTGTCTTCGCTGCTCATCGGTGTGCGCTTGAGCTCGTTCAGGTCATCGCGCACGAGATCCACCATGCTCTGTCCGCGCTTCATCACGCGGTCGTCGCCTTCGGAGCCAGAAATCAGCCCGGTGAACGCACGGTAGACGTTGTAAGGATTGTTCTCGCCAGCGTAGGGCGTACCGGGACCCGCATAAGAGCAGTAGTTCAGCACGTTGTTCCCGTTGCGTCCCACCTGAATCACGAGCGGCGCCTTGCCGCCAATGTTCAAGCTACGAGCGGCAGCGAAGTCCACCGACTCCCCCGCGGCGAACACGTCCGGATCCGTCGTGGGTTGTGCGGTGAGCTTGCACGCCATGCCCTTCATGTGGTCGTCGCCGGGGATCTCATCCCAGCCGAACCCACGGGGCACCAGGTGAATGCCGCGCGGAATCAAGAGCCGGTCTGCGAAGCTGCTCATCGGCTCGAGGGCGCG
>JBFXBK010000108.1:0-24857 GCA_050183255.1 Polyangiaceae bacterium
CGCGACACTCAGGCAAAGACCAAGGACGCTGGGTGAGCACTCCGATCCCTAGGAACGCTGCTCCATTCACTCTGGCCGAAGTGTTGGCGGCGACGGGTGGTCGGGTTGCGGTAGGTGCGGGTGACGCGAGTGCGCGCGGGGTGATGACGGACTCCCGCGGCGACGTGTCGGGCGCGCTGTTCATCGCGCTGAAGGGTGAACGCTTCGACGCCCACCATTTCCTCGAGCAGGTGGCGCGCGGGGGCGCGGCGATGGCCTTGGTGGAGGACCCTCACCCCGAAATTCAAGGGCTCTTGCAGATCCAGGTTGCGTGTACACTGACGGCGCTCGGTGATCTGGCGCTCGCTCATCGCAGGCGCTGGGACGGACTCGTGGTGGCGGTGGGCGGATCCGCGGGGAAAACTACCACCAAGGCGTGCGTCTCCCGCGTGCTGAGCGAGCTGATTCCTGGTGGAATTCATGCTCAGCGTGGAAATCTTAACAATCGCATCGGTGCACCGATGGTGCTGCTCGGCTGCGACGCTCGGCACCGCGTGGCGGTGGTGGAGCTCGGGACGAACCTGCGAGGTGAGGTGGCGGAGCTAGCGCGCATCAGCGAGCCGGACATCGGCGTCGTGACGCTGATCGACTTCGAGCACACCGAAGGCATCGGCGACCTGGATGCAATCGAAGCTGAAGAGGGCGATCTGTTTCGCGGACTCAAGTCAGATGGCGTCGCGGTCGGAAATGTGGATGACACGCGCGTTGCGCGTCAGCTCGAACAGGCGGCGAGCACCGGACGCGCCGTCGAGAGCTACGGCAAAGCACCAACGGCGCGGTATCGCTTACTGCGTCGCGAGCCGGTCGGCGTCTCCGGAGCGCGCCTCACGGCCTCGCGTGCTGGGTTTGGGGGGGAGATCGAGCTGCGGTCGTCGCTCCTGGGTTACCCCGGTGCGCTGGCGAGTGTGTGCGCGGCGTTGGTTGCAGATGCCGTGAGCGCGCGTCTGGGACTGCCGATGCCGGACCCAGAACTTTTCAGCCGGGCGCTCGAAAGCTCCGAAGTGGCCGAGAATGGCCGGCTTTGTGCGCGAGCGATGCTAGACGGCGCGCTCGTGCTCGATGACTCCTACAACTCGAATCCCGGCAGCGTGCTGTCTTCGGTAGCGGTGGCTCGCGAGCTCGCGGCGGAGCGGGGCGGCCGGGTGTTTGCGGTGCTGGGAGAGATGCTCGAGCTCGGACCGCTCTCGGAGCGAGAGCACCGGCGCATCGGCGCCGAGCTGGCTCAGTTTGGGCTGGCGAGTCTGATCGCAGTGCAAGGCGACGCGCAGTTCCTCGCGGAAGAGGCTGCAGCTCGCGGAGTGAGCTCGGTGTTCGTCGCCGATGCGGGGCAAGCCGTGCAGGCGCTGCAGGGTAAGCCGACGCCGGAAGATGTGATTTTGGTCAAGGGCTCACGGGGGGTGAAGCTCGAACGCGTGGTCGCAGCGCTGCTTGCTGGGACGTCATCCGAACCTCTGGGAGTGCACGCTCCCGGGCCGGCCAACGAAGGGCCCTCTGCCCCATGATGTACGAGTTGTTGTACCCCCTGAGCACGAAGTACAGCTGGGCAGGCTGGCTCAACGTGCTCCGCTACGTGCCGTTCCGCGCCATCATGGCGACCATCACCGCGATGGCGCTTTGCTTCTGGCTCGCGCCCTGGTTCATCCGCGAGCTTCAAAAGAAGCAAATTGGCCAGGTGATCCGCAAGGAAGGCCCGGAGAGTCATCGCGTGAAGGCCGGTACTCCGACCATGGGTGGCGCGCTGATTCTACTGAGCGTGCTCATCCCCACGATGCTCTGGGCGGACGTCAAGAATGCGTTCGTGATCTCCACCGCGGGTGTTACCGCGGGGTATGGCCTGATCGGCTTCATCGATGATCGGCTCAAGATCCAGGGCCGCAACACCAAGGGGCTACCTGGGCGCTACAAACTCTTGGGGCAGACGCTGATCGGCGCCATCGCCCTCGGCTACGTGTTCCTGTATGAACCGAGCCTGCCCAAGGAATGGCTCGAGATCCGCACACGGCTTGCGATCCCGTTCTTGGCGTTCTCGAAGCACCCGATCCACCTCCCGTTGTACGTGTACGTCGCGTTCGCGCTCTTCGTGGTCGTGGCGATGAGCAACGCCGTGAACCTGACGGATGGACTCGATGGGCTCGCGATTGGCCCCGTGATGATCAACGCCGGAACCTACCTGGTGTGGGCGTACCTGGCGGGCCTGGTGATCTTCGGTCGCCCCGTGGCGCAGTACCTGGACATCGCAGGGATCCCCCAGATGGGTGAGCTCGCGGTGTTTGGTGCGGCGGTGATAGGCGCCGGCATTGGCTTCCTTTGGTACAACACCTACCCGGCGCAGGTGTTCATGGGAGACGTGGGCTCGCTGGCGCTCGGCGGCGGCATCGGGATGATGGCCGTGTTGACGAAGAACGAGCTGTTGTCGATCGTCGTTGGCGGGATTTTCTTCCTGGAAACGGTCAGCGTCATCACCCAGGTGGTGAGCTTCAAGCTGTTCGGTAAGCGGGTGTTCTTGATGGCGCCGATCCACCACCACTTCGAGAAGAAGGGCTGGCCTGAGCCGCGCATCATCGTGCGCTTCTGGATCATCTCGGTGCTGCTCGCGCTGGTGAGCTTGTCCTCCTTGAAATTGAGGTAGCCATGGACTTGGTTGGCAAGAGGGTTGTCGTGGTCGGGCTCGGACGGAGCGGCCACGCCGCCGCCGTGCTTTGTGCGCGCGAGGGAGCGACCGTTGTGGTCAGTGACTCCCGCGAGGAAGCGGTGCTGCGCGAAGAAGTGGCAGCGCTAGTCAAGAGCGGCGCACGCGTCGAGGTACGCGCTGGAGCGCAAACACCCGACGTCTTCACGAACGCGGACCTGGTGGTGGTGAGCCCAGGAGTGCCACCACTGCCCGTCCTCGACGAGGTGGTTGCCGCGGGCATCGAGGTGGTTGGCGAGCTTGAGCTCGCTGCACGTTTCCTCGAGGCACCAATTCTCGCGGTGGGCGGGACCAATGGCAAGAGCACCACGACGACGCTGCTAGCGGCGCTGCTCGAGGGAGCGGAGCTGCGAACGTTCGCCGGAGGCAATTTGGGTACGCCCCTCAGCGAGGCCATCGACCCAAGCAGCGACGAAGAACTCTACGACGCGCTGGTCGTCGAGGTGTCGAGCTTTCAGCTCGAGCGGGTAAGGGACTTCAGGCCGCGCGTGAACCTGCTGCTGAACGTCAGTGAGGATCACCTCGATCGCTACCCGGATTTCGCCGCCTATGTAGCTGCGAAGGGGAATAGCTTCGTGCGTCAGTCTCCGAAAGACGTCGCAGTGATTCCCTGGGGAGATGATGCCATTCAGGCCCAAGCGAAGCGCGGGCAGGCGCGCAGCGTGACGTTCGGGCTCGAGTCCGCCGGCGAAGTCGACTTTGCGGTGCTCCTCACCCCCGAACCCGGCGTTCGAGACCGCAAGCGAGGCGACTTCTACCCCTTGAAGGACGCCGATCTTCATGGTGCCCACAACCTGCTGAACGCCGCCGCCGCCATCGCTGGGGCGCGTGAGTTCGGCGTGGAGCCGGAAGCCATCCGCAAGGGCCTGGCTAGCTTTCGTGGGCTACCCCACCGCATGCAGCGCGTGGACAGCGTGGACGGCGTGACCTTCTACGACGACTCCAAGGCGACCAACGTCGGCTCAGCCGTGACGGCGCTGCTTGGACTCGCCGAACCGAAGGGCGTCTTGATCGCCGGTGGGCGCGACAAGCACGGCTCGTACGCGCCATTGGTCGATGCGCTTGAGAAGAAAGCGCGCGCGCTGGTGCTGATCGGTGAGGCGGCGGACCGCATCGCCGAGGCCGTGGGAGACCGAGTGCCGGTCACCCGAGCAGGGTCTATGCAGGAAGCGGTGAGTTTGGCCCACTCTTTGGCCCAAATCGGGGAAGCGGTGTTACTGAGTCCAGCCTGCTCGAGCTTCGATATGTTCCAGAACTACCACGACCGGGGAGTGCGCTTCGTAGAGGCTGTAAAACAGCTGCAATCGACGCGCGGCGCAGTGGGTGCGCCCCCCAGTGGAGCGCCTGGCGAGCCGGGAACGGAGGCTGATCGCTGATGCTGAGAGGGGCTTTTGGGGCAATTCGGGGACTCTTTGCGCCCTCACCGCGCTCCGGCCCCTTCGACACGGTGCTGATGGCGGTGGTCATCGCGCTGCTCGGCTTCGGCGTCGTCATGGTGTTCAGCGCGAGTGCCTACGAAGGCACGGTCGTGTTCCGCGACGCTCAGTACTTTCTGAAGCGGCAGGCGATGTACGCTGGCGGCGGCGTGCTGCTGATGTTGATCGTCAGCAAGATCGACTACCAGCGGCTGCAGCCGTTCACGCATCCAATCCTCGGGCTGTGCGTGGCGCTGATGTTGCTCAGCATCACCGGCCTCGGTCACTCAGGCGGTGGTGCGACGCGCTGGCTCAAGCTTGGGCCGATCAACGTTCAGCCCTCCGAGGTGTCGAAGCTCGGGCTGATCCTGTGGATCTCGTATTCCCTGGGGAAGAAGCGGGAGAAGGTGAAGCAGTTCTCCTACGGCTTCCTGCCTCACCTGATCGTCGCGGGTCTGTTCACGCTCTTGTGCTTGAAGCAGCCGGACTTCGGTGGTGCTGTCGTGCTCCTGACGCTGACGGCGGCGCTGATGTTCATCGCCGGTGTGCGCTGGGTGTGGTTCATCCCCATCGGTATCGTGGGTGGCTTCCTCGGCTTCATGGCGGTGCGCTTCGCGCAGTATCGCTGGGAGCGTATCCAGGCCTGGCAGGACATGATGCACCATCGCCACGACCTAGCGTATCAGCCCTTCCAGTCCGTGATGAGCTTCGGCTCCGGAGACCTCATGGGGCTAGGGCTCGGCAAGGGCTACCAGGTGCTCTACCTGCCGGAGGCCCACAACGACTTCATCAGTGCGATCGTGGGTGAGGAACTGGGGTACGTGGGCATCGTGCTGTTGCTGCTTACCTACGTCTTGCTGGTCTCGCGAGGTATCCGCGCGGCAATGAACGCGGAGGACGAGTATGGGTCGTACATCGCGTTTGGGATCTCTCTCTTCGTGGGAGTCCAGGCGCTCTGGAACGTGGCGGTCGCGATGGCCATCTTGCCCACCAAGGGCCTGACGTTGCCCCTCGTTAGCTACGGTGGTTCGTCGCTGCTCGTGACCTGTGCCGCGATGGGCATCCTGCTGAACGTTTCGAGGCAGCGCGTAGAGCTCAAGAACACGCGTGTTGCTGACGTGGGGCCGGCCCCGGAGGTGAGCGCCATGCTGGTCACCGAAGCCGGGTTTGGACCCGAGGCAGCGCGCATGCAGGGGGCGGAGGGTGAGGCCATGCCCGGCGCGGTGGAGGCGGTATGAGCGAGACGATTCTGTTGGCTGGTGGTGGCACGGGTGGCCACGTGTTCCCGATGATCGCTGTCGCGGACGCGCTGCGCTTGGAGCGGCCGGAGCTGCGCTTGGTGTTCTTGGGTACAGGGCGCGGGATGGAGAGCAAGCTCGTGCCTCAAGCGGGTTACGAGCTCGAGCTGCGCGAGGTGCTGCCGATTCGTGGAGGTGGGCTAGCGGGTGCCGGAAAGGGCGTGCTGCGGGCGGCGACTTCAATCCCTGAGGCGCGACGTTTCCTGAAGCAGCTGGAACCGGCCGCAGTGTTTTCAATCGGCGGGTACGCGGCCGGGCCGGTGTGCGCAGCGGCGAAGATGCTTGGCATTCCGCTGGCGCTGATGGAGCCGAATAGCGTGATCGGCATGGCCAACTGGCTGATCGCGCGCATGGTGCAGCGTGCCTACACCGCGTTCCCCGAGGTCGAGAAGCACTTCCGGGAGGATACGATCTTGCGCGCTGGCGTGCCCTTGCGTAGCGGCTTCGAGCCGGCGCCCTACCGGCCGAACTCGGTACTCAGAGTCCTGGTGCTCGGCGGCAGCCAAGGCGCCAAGGCGCTGAATGAAGCGCTGCCAGAACTGGTGAAGCGGCTGCGGGCTCGCGGGCTCGAGTTTGAGGTGCAGCATCAAGCCGGCGCCAAGAAGGGCGATGAAGTGCGCGCGCGCTATGCGGAGCTCGGTCAGAGCGCTGGCGTGAGCGTCTTCGAGTTCATTGACGACATGCCCGAGCGCCTAGCATCGGCGGATCTGGTGATCGGTCGTTCGGGAGCGAGCGCGGTGAGCGAAGTCTGCGCAGTGGGACGTGCGGCGGTGTTCGTGCCCTATCCCTTTGCCGCGGGAGATCATCAGCGCTTCAACGCCGAGAGCTTGGAGCGTGTCGGGGCGGCGCGCGTCGTGCTGCAAGAAGACGCGAATGTCGAGCGGCTGCTCGCCGTGATCGCGCCGCTACTGGAAACTCCCTCGGAGCTCGAGGCCATGGCCGCCGCAGCGTCGGAACGCGGGCGACCACTGGCCGCGCGGGTGATTGCTCGCGACCTCTTGCACCTCGCCGGGCTCGAAGCCGTGAGCGACCGACGCAAGTCGAGCCCGTTCGTCCACGACGAGGTAGAGGACGACTCACCGTTTGAGTTTGGAGCGAGCACCTACGTGCTCCAGGGGCAGGGCTGATGTTTCGCGGCAGAGTTCGCCACGTCCATTTCATCGGGGTCGGCGGTATCGGAATGAGCGGGCTCGCTGAGATCCTGCGCACTCTGGAGTTCGACGTCTCCGGTTCGGACCTGCGTGAAGGTGAGACCACGAAGCGCCTGGCGCGTCTCGGAGTGCGCATCGACGTGGGGCACGTCGCTCAAAACGTGCGCGACGCTGACGTCGTCGTCTACTCGAGTGCAATCCCTGCGGAAAATCCGGAGATGGTCGAAGCGCGCGCGCTGGGCATCCCCGTAATCACTCGCGCCGAGATGCTCGCTGAGCTCATGCGGGTGAAGTACGGCGTGGCGATCGCCGGCTCCCACGGCAAGACCACCACGACCAGCTTGGTCGCGACCCTGCTTCGCGCCGCGGGCTTCGACCCCACGGTTGTGGTGGGAGGTCGCATGCAGGCGCTTGGAACCAACGCGAAGCTCGGTGCAGGTGACTTGTTGGTCGCCGAGGCGGATGAGAGCGACGGGTCCTTCCTGCGCCTCACGCCGACTATCGCCGTGGTGACGAACATCGACCCGGAACACCTGGACTTCTATCACAGCCATGAACGCATCAAGGATGCCTTCGTCGAGTTCATCGAGAAGGTGCCCTTCTACGGCCTCGCAGTGCTGTGTCTCGATCACCCGGACGTGCAGGATCTCTTGCCGCGCATTCGTCGTCGGCACGTGACTTACGGACTTTCGCCGCAGGCGGACTATTCCGCACGGCATCTTACGCATCGAGGCACGGTGAGCACGTTCATGGCCTATCGGCGGAACGAACCTCTCGGCGAGTTTGCGCTGCGCATGCCTGGACAACATAACGTGCTCAACGCACTAGCGGCCATCGCGGTGGGTGACGAACTCGAGGTGCCCCTCGACGAGATGAAGGAAGCTCTGGCGACCTTCGGGGGTGTCGCACGGCGCTTCAGCTTGGTGGGGGAGGTAGACGGGATCTCCCTGGTGGACGACTACGGCCATCATCCCGCTGAGATCAAAGCGACGCTTACTGCCGCGCGGAATGCGTTCGACGGCAAGGTGGTCGTCGCCTTTCAGCCGCACCGCTACACCCGCACGCAAGATCTGTTCGATGACTTCGCGCGAGCCTTCAACGACGCCGACCACGTGCTGGTGACTGACATCTATCCTGCCGGCGAGAAGCCCATCGAGGGCATCGACTCTGCCGCGCTGGTGCGGGCGATTGCTGAGCATGGGCACCACTCCGTCGCCTACGTTGGCGATCGCTCGGAGCTAGCCCAGCGTCTCGCAAGCCTGGCGGCGCCTGGGGATGGCGTGATCGCTCTCGGAGCTGGAGACATCAACCGCGTGCTCACTCAAGTGCAGTCGGAACTCGAGGTGATGCGCGGCACCGGCGTCAAGAGCCCGGCTGTGGGGAGCGAACCGTGAGCGGCATGAAGCACCGCGCCATCGAGGCGCCGGACGAGACCGGGTACGTACCCAGTGAGAGCCCCCCGCCGGTCGGCGTGAAGCCGAAGAACAAGGCGAGCAAGAAGCGCACTGCCGACAAGCGCACTGCCCAGCGCGCTGCGGGTCCTGCTGAGACGCCGGGCTTCTTCATGCGCGCCTGGATGGGGACCAAGCTCTTGAGCGGTATCTTGGTCGTGCTTGGTGCGGCTCTGGCGCTGGCGTGGGGCCTCCAGCGCTACGCCCTGACGACGCCGCGCTTCGCGATCCAGAAGCTCGACGTGACGGGCACGCTGCGTCGCGCTCCAGACCAGCTGTCGAAGCAGGCTGGGGTGAAGGTCGGCGACAATCTGTTCGCAGTGGACACCGAGGTTGCTGAGCGACGCCTGCTCGAGGATCCATGGATCGCGTCAGCGAAGGTCGAGCGCCGCATCCCCGCAACGTTGGCTATTCACGTGGAAGAGCGCGAGGCTCAGGCCATCGCAAGCATCGGCGGCAGCCTCTACCTGGTGAGCCGCGAGGGTGAACCGTTCAAGCAGGCTGAAGACGGAGACCCTCGAGACCTACCGGTGATCAGCGGCATCACTGGCGACGACTTCGCGCGCGACCGCGTGAGGCAGGTCGACCGTATCCGTGTGGGAATGCAGGTCCTGAGGCAATACGCACGCGTGCCGATGAGCAAGGTGCACGCGCCGCAAGAAGTGAACCTTGGACCCGACGGCGACGTCGTGCTCACGATCGGCAAGAGCGGCATCGCGCTGCACCTCGGCAAGGGACCCTGGCGCTCCAAGCTCCTGATGGCATGGCGTGTGATGGGATCCTTGGCCGCCAAGGGACGGCTCCCGCGCATCGTCTTCCTCGACAACCGCGCGCATCCCGAGCGCGTGGTCGTGCGCATGAAATAGGCATCAGAGCGAGCTCCAGCGCTCGCCCGAGGCGTGTAAAGCTGCCACAGTCGGACGATTCTGCTGTCCCCCGACGGCAGTCCCGGTGAAAGAGGGGGCATGCGTCGTCAGTCTTGGTCTCTGGGTCTATTGGGTTTGGTCGTGGCGTGTGGCGGGTCTCCGCCACCTGAAGCGGAAGCGCCCGAGGCGGCTCCGGCAACCCCCCCGCCAGTGGCCGAGCAAGTCGAAGTTGAACCGCCGCCTGCCGAGCCGACGAAAGAGGAGCTGGCAGCGCAGAAGCTCGTCAAGGACTTCGCGGAGATGGAGGCAAGCGCCGCCGCGGAGGACAAGCGGTGGACTCCAGAGTTGCACGCCGAGGCCAAGAAGCTCGCCGAGACGAAGTACGCGAACTTGAGTCTAGCGCTGAAGGCGGTGCTCAAGGGCGGACACCGGATGCCCGGGCACCCCGAGCGTGACGCTTCTCGTCACCCTGCGGAAACGCTTGCGTTCTTTGGGCTGAAGCCTGGCATGAAGGTGCTCGAGTACGGACCGGGCGAAGGCTGGTACACTGAGGTGTTGGCTCCCACGCTCGCGGCCTCGGGGGTGCTGTATGTCACGAGCGGTGATCCGGCGGGCCCACGCACGGTTCGCGGCACCATGTACGCTCAGCGCACCGATCGCTTTCTCAAGAAGGCTCCGGAACTCTACGGCAAGGTGCAGCCGATCATCGTGGACAGCAAAGCCCCCGACCTGAAGCTGGATGGGCAGCTCGACATGGTTCTCGTCATCCGCGGAATGCACGGATGGCATCGTGACGGTCAAGTCGATCAGTGGCTCCAGCAGATCTTCAAGAGCTTGAAAAAGGGTGGGGTGCTCGGCGTGGTGCAGCATCGAGCGAAGGCAGACGCCAATCCGGATGAGAGCACCAAACAGGGCTACTTGCCCGAGGCGTTCGTGATCGAGCGCGCACAGGCAGCGGGCTTCAAGCTGTCGAAGAAGTCTGAGATCAACGCGAATCCCAAGGACACGACGGAGCATCCCGAAGGCGTCTGGACCTTGCCCCCCACGCTGAGGCTTGGCGACAAGGATCGCGATGCGTACACGGCGATCGGCGAGAGCGACCGCATGACGTTGCGCTTCGTCAAACCCTAGGGCCGGCGATCAGAGCGCTTTGACCTGGTCCAGCGCCCTCTCGCGCGTGGCGATCATCGCCGCCGCCTGATCTTCCCCGAGCGATAGCCCGACAAGGTTCGCCTCGGCGGCGAGCTCCGCGGCCGTCTCGGGCACGGGGCAGGTGTCACCCCAGCCGAAATCCAGTGCGGCGATGCGCTTGGCGAAGGTCACGATGCGGGGGATGCTGCGGTGATTGGCGCCTTGGACGGTCTCGAGCAGATCGACGTCGGCCCAGCCGCGCACCAACACGAGGGCTACTTGATCGCGATAGCTCGCCGCTGTCTGCCAGAGGGTTGCGCGGCTCAGCTTCACTCGACTCATCCGCGAGAGCGTGGACAGTTCCTGCAGCGCCACTGGCCTACCAACTTCATGGAGCAGTCCGCAAGCGAACGCCGTGGCCGGTGGCTGCCCGAGGTGGACCGCGAGCGCGCGGGCCCACACTCCGGTCGCCACGGAGTGCTCGCGTAGCGCCAGCATCTCTTCCTTGAACTCGCGGACCGTGAACATCGCAGCGCGGCTAAGGGCCAACAAGAGCACCTCCCGAGCTCGCACGCTTCCGAGTTGAGCGAGCGCGCGGTCAACGGTTTGCACCTTCATCCGTAGCCCGAAGAACGCCGAGTTTGCGGCGTTGAGCGTCGCCGTGGTGAGCGCCGGGTCCGACTCGAGCCAATCCGCGAGGCGCGCGAGATCCGGTTCTTCATGGAGCGTTTCCTCAAGGATCCTTCCCGCCATTCCTCGCGCGAGGGCGACGCTCAGCTCGCCGCGCTTGACTTGCGCCTCGAACGCCGCCGCCAGAGCTGGGGGTAGGCCATCGCAGGCCGGTGTGGGCGGGGGTAGGGTGGGGATGACTCCGACGTCCATCGCTGTTCTGGTGGCTAGCCGGAACCGCTCCGGGGGCACCAGTCCTCAAGGCAAGGAAACGGACACGCCCTGGGGAACTGAAGTCGTCTTCGGAGTCCTGACGCAATCACTGGCAGTTCGGTGGTGTTCCCGGGTCCCGTTCGAACGTCCACACCGGGCCAGTCAGCTTGCCGTCTTCGCCCGGCTCGACGTGTTCCAGATAGGCAGGGTCAGCGACTGCGAATGTGTCCGCCGTTCGTTTGTAGATGCGGGAGTAGGTGCTGAGTCCAGGGCCTTTGCAGGTGCCGCCCCGCAGCGTCAGCGTGAACGTGTCACCTGCTGCACTCCAATCGCCCTCTGCGCAGCAGCTGGTGTCGGGACCGTACGTGAGCTGATAGCGAAACCGCCCTGTGTCGCTCAGCTCGAGCTGGATGAACTCTTGAGTCCCTCCGAACTCGCCCGTCCACGTCCCAGTTCGCCCCGGGAGGTTCGGAACTGCGAGCGGGCAGCGTCGCGTCGGCCCCGGGTTCCACGGCTACGGGGCGAGTCGGCTTCGCTGCTGGGGTACAGCTGAGACACACCAGCGCAATCGCACTCCAACGCATCAACCGCAGGATAGCCTACTGTGGATGCTTCGGTTGGTCGATGAAGCATCGACCAGAACGTGAGACGTGGAGACATCGGGAAACAGCGATCTGCAAAACGTGCGCAATCCCACAGCTGATCCCGGCTCATATGGGCTCGTCGGAGCTGATGGATCCGTGAGGGCGTGATAGGCTTCTCCTCAGGACTTCTTTCTCTTTTTCGAGGTGTTACGCATGCGCCCTGCCCGAGATGACCAGCCGAACCCCACAACGCTCTCCCAGGCTACGTGTCGCCGCATCGGTCGCGGCGGCGCGCTGTGCGCCGTGGTAGTCCTTGTTGCTGCTTGCTCCGCGGAAACACGCGAGAAGGGCCTCTCTGGGACGGGCGGTAGCTCGGGCTCGGGGGGAGTGGGCGGCGACGGGGGCACCGGTGCCGTGGGCGGTGATGCGGGCGCCGCGGGCGACGGGGGAAGCGCAGGCAACGCGGGAAGTGCGGGCACTGGCGCGACTGCTGGTGCAAGCGGCAGTGCAGGGACCGCCGGCGCTGGTGGTACAGGCGCCACTGGAGGTACTGCCGGAGCTGGCGGGGTCGCAGGTTCGGCCGGAAGCGGCGGGACCTCGGGCACCGGCGGCACGGCTGGCTCTGGCGGCAATCCGTGCGGCAATACGGATCCCGACTGCGAGTGCAGCGGCACACAGATCGTCGCCAAGGATGGCGACAACGACCAGCACGGCTCGAAGGATTGCAACGCCAACCCTGGCGACGACTGCGACGACAACGACACCAACTTCGTCAAGAATGCCTGTGGCGGCTGCGTGAAGAACCTGGGCGGCATGCCCGGAGCGAATTGCAACGACTGCGGTACCTTCCAGTGTTCCGGCATGGATGCGTTGCAGTGCGTTTCGCCCAACCCGGCACCGAAGCGCTGCGGCAACGCCACCACCCCGGAGACGTGTGTTAGCGGGTCATGGGTTGCGAGCGCTCAGTGTACGGGGTCAACACCGGCGTGTCTAAACGGTGGCTGCGTCCAGTGCACTCCCGGGACGTTCCGGTGCATCACATTCACCAATGGTCAGGACACCGCGCCACAAAAATGCTTGCCAGGCGGCGTCTATGAATCCTCCTACGCCGGTACCTGCTACCTGAGCTCCGCGAGGACGTGTAACGCCGCGACGGGGACGTGTGTCCATACGTACTTCCGGGTCAAGGACCGAAGTCTCACGATCCCAAGGGCTCTTGGTGTCGATGTCGAAGCCGTCGAACGGGGCGTGCCAACGCAAGAAGTCCTGGATCGGGCGACCGGCTTCGAGTTCAGCTAGGCATGTTGCTGATCGGAAGTCGGGCGATTCGTTGGCATTTTCCTGACTTTCGCCCGCCCCAGGACTGGGATCTGATTGGTAGCGCGGACGAGATTGCGTGGTTGGAACAAAGGCTACCTTCTGTCCCAACCACGCATCCCGAGTTCAAGCGCGCGTTCCAGTACGACGAAGTCGTAGTCGAGGTGACGAACGCATCGAAGTCCGCGTACTGGGCTGAGGTCCTGGAGGAGTTCTCCGCTGCCCCAACGATCGATGAGGACGTCTTGGGTCGGCTCCATGTCGCACCCGCAGCCTTTCTATTGCTGACTAAGCAGTGCGGGCTGGTCTACGGAATCTACCATTGGCACAAGAACCTCGAGGATCTGTATTTCCTCAGGGATCGCATCCCAACGATTCCTGAGAGCGTGGCACGATTCCAGCCACTCGCGCTGGAGGACTCGCGGCGTATGTTTGAGGATCGCCACACGGATCACCCGCTGCGCACCTGTCATCCCAGCACTGGAGGGCCGATAGACGCTGCACATCGGTTGCTTCACGACGAGCTTTCTCTCGTCGACGAGGCTCCTGCGGTGGCGCTGCCGTCCGCTTGGGCGGGCTTCCCAGACTACCCGTCAGCCGAGAGGAGCCCACTCATGGAGAGGCTGCTCGCCGAAGAGGCGATGGTGCTCGCAGTGGAAGACTTCCGAGCGCGTTCCAGCGGGCTCGGAGTGAACCGGACTGGCGAATTCCTGAACCGTGCCCTCCGCGAGCTCTGTACAGGCTGCCTGCCCGTTGGCTGGCGCTACTTCTGCGTGAACCATTTCCGAGAAATCCTGGCTTTGGTTCCCCAAGGTTTCCTTTCGGAGCTTGGTGACTTGGCCGACGGACGGAAGGTATTTCCTCGAGGCACCGGTGAGGCACTGAGCTGCGCGCCTGCTCCTGTCGCGGCGCTGCACCCTCCCGCCACCGGGGCGCTGCGCCTGCCACGTGTGGTCGGTGGGGAGACCTGCTCGGAACGACGCGCGGCGTCAGCGCAAAGCTGCTCACCCCTGCCCGAATAGGCTCCAAAAGTTTCTCGCGTCGCGAATCCTTTGTCCCGATGCCTGGCTCTAGCTTCCAAAACCCTGGGGAGCGCCCACGCGCACCTCAGCCAGGCGCGGCGACGCGATGCCATCGCACGGCACACGTCGCCCAGGAGTTGTCGCAATGGAAGCATCAGTCAGAGCGGGCGCTGGCAATGACGCCTTGAGCCGCATCGAAGACCGCCTCGCGCGCATCGAGCGGTTGCTCAGTCGCCAGGCAGATCAAGCGCACGACCCTGGTCGTCAACGGCTCGATGCGCTGGTCGCGCGAATGACCCAACCGGAGATGTTGGACCGGCTGGAGCTGCTCGTAGACCAGGTCGAGCAAGCGCCCCAGCTCGTCGCCATGCTGGGGGACATGTTCGACGACTTTGCCCGCTCGGCAGAGGCTCAAGGCATCCTCCTCGACGACGTTGCGAAGAACCTGAAGGTTGCGTTGCTCGGCGCTGCTCGCAACGCCAATGCCCTCGGCGCGTTCTTCGACTCTGGCATGTTGAGTCCCCACGCCGTGGACTTGCTCGCGAAGATGGCCGCAGCGCTCAGTCAGGCAGCCACTCAAGGGGTGAAGCCGGTCGGTTTGTTCGGCGCCCTCGGCGCGATGCGCGAACCGGGCGTGCAGCAGGCGATGGGTATGCTGGTCGCCATGGGACGCACGCTCGGCGCTGCGCTCACCGGTATCGAGGTCAAACAACTCCCGGCAGGGAACCAAGGCTGAAGGAGACGAGATGTCTAGCGAGCACTACGAAGTCTTGGTGGTTGGCGGTGGCACCGCCGGTGTGAGCATCGCGGCGCGCCTGATGGCGAGCGCTGGTGCCCCCAAGGTCGGGTTGATCGAGCCGTCGGAGCAGCACTATTACCAGCCCATCTGGACGCTGGTGGGAGGGGGCGTTTTCCCCAAGGAAGTGTCCGTTCGCCCCCAGGAAGCGTACATTCCAAACGGGGTCACTTGGGTTCGCGACCGGGTCAAGAGCTTCGACCCCGAAAACAACCGCGTGGTGACCGAAGCTGGGAAGACCATCACCTACGACGACCTGGTCGTTACCTTGGGGATCCAACTTGATTGGAAGAAGATCAAGGGCCTGCCCGAGGCGCTAGGCAAGGGCGGCGTGACCTCGAACTACAGCTATCAGTCGGTCGAGTACACGTGGCAGCTGATGCGCGAGTTCAAAGGGGGCAACGCGATCTTTACCTACCCATCCACCCCCATCAAATGCGCCGGAGCGCCGCAGAAGATCATGTGGCTCGCGGAAGAGCACTTCCGTCGATCAGGGCTCCGCGAGCGCTCGAACGTGATCTTTGCCTCGGCTGGAGCGGCCATCTTCGGAGTGCCGAAGTATCGCAGGGCGCTTGAGAAGCTTGTCGCCGCGCGCCACGTGGACACGCGCTTCGGTCACGACCTGATTGAGGTCAAGGGGCGGGAGGCGGTGTTCAAGGTGGACGGCGCAGAGCATGTGCTGAAGTTCGACATGCTTCACGTGACACCGCCCCAGAGCGCCCCTGACGTGATCAAGCAAAGCGCGTTGGCCGACGCGGCTGGCTGGGTCGAGGTTGACAAGCACACGTTGCAGCACACGCGCTTCCCCAATGTTTGGTCGGCTGGAGACTGCTCAAGCGCCCCCACCTCGAAGACGGGAGCTGCCGTGCGGAAGCAGGTCCCGGTGCTGGTGGCGAACCTACTCGCGAAGCGGGCGGGCCAACAGGTCGAGGCGCAGTACGACGGCTATGCCTCCTGCCCACTGGTGACTGGGCGTGGCAGCGTGATGCTGGCGGAGTTTGGCTACGACGGGAAGATCATGGAGAGCTTCCCGTTTGACCAAGCCGAAGAGCGCTACAGCATGTGGCTCCTGAAGGCCTACGGGTTGCCGAGCATGTACTGGAACGGGATGCTCCGCGGTCGCATGTGAGCGCTCAACGCTGGCGAAAGCGATAGTGAGCCACAAACCACTCGCTCCCGCCGCGGTAGCCCCAGAGCTCCTCACAAGCCATGAAGAACACGCGCCAGCGCGTCAACCAGCGACTGGCCTCGAGGTCCGGTTCGGCACTGGTGTCCCCGTAGTGCTTGCCCAGGATGCGAAGTGCGCGCTCCGTGTTGGCGTCCAGCTGATTGAGCCAGGCCCGCGCCGTCTTGGCGTACTGCAGACCCGTTACGCGCCAGCGCCGCTCCAGGGTCAGCGACTCCTGAAAGTTCAGTAGCAGGTCTTCACTGGGCATCAGGCCGCCGCTGAAGAAATGGCGACCCATCCAGTCATCGGCGCGCTCCGACTCGAAAGCGTAGGTCAGGTCCTTGTGGACGAAGATGTGGACGAAGAGCTTGCCTGAGTCATCTAGCCAGCTCGCGAGGCGCTCGAACAGAGTGCGGTAGTTCCGCAAGTGCTCGAACATTTCCACGCTGACAATCCGATCGAAGCGCGGTTCGATCCCCGCGGATGCGAAATCTGCAGCGTTCAGTCGGTTCGCATCCTGAGTGAGGATGTGCAGGTTCTCGAGGCCACGGGCCGCTGCTTCGCTCAGGATGTGTTCGCGCTGGGTGCGCGAGTTGGACACGCCCACGATGCGGCTGTTCGGGTAGCGCGCTGCCGCCCACAGAGAAAAGGAGCCCCAGCCGCAGCCGAGGTCGAGCACGTGCTGGCCATCGCTTAGCTCTGCGCGTTCAGCGTACAGCTCGAGCATGCGCTGTTCGGCCTCCGCCAGGCTGTCGTTCGCGAAGTCGTCCCGGCGCTCCGGATGCTCGAAGGCGCACGCGGAGTACTTCAAGCGCGGCCCGAGGGCGATCTGGAACAGCTCCGTCGGCACCTCGTAGTGCTGCTCGTTCGCTAGTTCCGTGAGGATTGCGACCGGACTTTGCTTGAGCTGCTCGACCCAGCGCGCCCGACGCTCTGCTTGCTGCTCGAAGCCGCCCTCGCGCTCTCTCTTCAGCCGTTGCCCGAGCAGTCGACGGATCCCCGCGCGAATAACCCGGTCGGGAACCTTGCCTCGTTCCATCCAAGCGAACCCTTGCTGGGTCACGTGTTCCGCGGCCGATCGCAACAAGACGCTCAGGCCCGCGTTCGGCGGCAACGGCGCGTTCATTTCAGTCCTCCGAGGCTGATTTCGTGGGTGGGGGTGAGGGGCGCAGCACCGCGGCGAAGTGGACCTTCGTACAAGAGCTGCGCATTGCCGATGTAGCGCTCACTGAAGGCGCCCTCGCAGTAGGCGAGGTACCACTCCCAGAGGCGCAGGAACTCTTCACCGTAGCCCAAGGCAGCGATCTCCGCGCGCTGGGCCATGAAGCGTTCACGCCAGTGACGCAGGGTCAGGGCGTAGTGGCTGCTGATGTCCTCGAGGCCAATCAGCTTGAGGTCAGTGCGTGAGCTCGCGTTGGAGAGCGAGGTCAGGGAGGGAATGCAGCTGCCTGGAAAGATGTAGCGCTTGATGAAGTCCACGTGATGCTTGTGAGCCTCGAAGCGTTGGTCACGAATCGTGATGGCCTGAATCAGCATCAAGCCGTCCGGCTTGAGCAAGCGCTCGCAGACTTGGAAGTAGTCGGAGAGGTATTGATGACCTACCGCCTCCACCATCTCGATACTCACCAGCTTGTCGAACGGTCCCTGGGCCTCGACCAACGCGGGAAGATCGCGATAGTCCCTGAGCAGCACCTCGACGCGGTCGGCTACGCCCGCTTCGCTCACGCGCTGGCGCGCTAGGCGATACTGCTCGCGGCTCAAGGTCGTCGTTGTGACGCGGCAGCGAAAGCGCTGTGCCGCGTGGATTGCGAGGGCGCCCCAGCCGCTGCCGATTTCCACCAGGTGGTCCGTCGGCTGGAGATCGAGCTTGCAACAGACGCGCTCGAGTTTGTTGAGCGATGCCTCTCTCAGGGGTTGATCGGGCGACTCGAACACCGCCGCGGAGTAGCTGAGCGTCTCGTCCAGGAAGCGCTCGTAGAACGCGTTGCCGAGGTCGTAGTGCGCTTCGATGTTCCGTCGGCTCCCGCGCAGGGTGTTGCGCTGTAACGCGTGGGCGAGGCGCGCGGCAGGCTTGGTCAGCTGCGCGAGCCCGGCGTCGAGTTGCCAGAGCGCCGAGCGATTGCGGGCGAAGAGCCGCGCCAAGCTGGCTGGCGCCGTGCACGTCCAGTGTCCCCGGGCATACGCTTCGGCAGCGCCGATCGAGCCACCGAAGCACAGATCCACGTAGGCCTGCGCTGATCTCACTTGGACCTCGACGGGCGCCGGGAAGTCCACGTGGAGCGCTCCGAAGGCATAGCTGTCCCGGCCGTCGATCAGAACCAGGCGGCCCACTTCGAGGCGCTCGAGACTGCGCAACAAGAGGCGCTTCGCGAACGCGGCGAGCGGGCTCGGGCGCGATTGGTGGATAGGTGCGGTGAGGGCGCTTTGGTTTGGACTAGGCAACAGCAGGCTCTGGGTCATGACGACTCTCCTCGGCTGGAGGCGGAGTGGGATGCTCTTGGGGTTGGATATTGCCGCGCGGATGTGAGTGGAAAGGAGCTCCCTTCAGCCACAGGCGGAGCGCGTTCCAGTAGATGGCCGCGAAGACCTTGCCCGTCATGAAGGGGAAGCTCCCGAGGGCGGTCCACGCGGCTCGTGCAGTCAGGGGGCGGCGCTCGAGGTCGAGGTGCGCGCTGAAGCAGCGGCGCCCAGGGTGCGTCGTCGGGGTGCGCTCCTGGTTCGTCATCGAGACCCGGAGCTGTTCTCCCGGGGCTTGGAAGCGCCAGCTGTAGCGCTGGTTCATGGGCATGAACGGAGAAACGTGGAACGCCTTGTCGAACTCCCACACGAACTCTCGCGCGGAGCCGCGGTGCGAGACCTCAGCCGCCGATCGAGGCAGCACATAGAGGTGTCGCTCACCCCACGGGGTGTTGTCGACCTCAGCGACAACTACTTCCGGCTCCTGGTTGTCTAGATCCTTGTGGAAGCAATAGTAAAAGCTCACCGGATTGAACACGAACCCTGCATAGCGCAGGTGAGTCAAGAGCCGGATTGGACCGCCTGGTGGCGTGACACCACGCTCGATCAGCAACCCTTCGATGCTGTTGCGCAGGCTCTCTCGTGGATCGCCGAAGTGGTCGCTGCGGCGGAACTCGGCGAGCGCTGGACGCCGCGCCGACCAGCCCACCACGCTGTCGAGCGACCGGGGTAGCTCGTCGAGATCCAGGTAGACCATGAAGAGGCGGTAGTCGAAGGCGTGAGGCGTCGGGGTGAAGCGTCGGTGGCTGACATGACCGACGTAGAGGGCGCTGTGCATTTCCGTGTGGGTCACAGTCGGCACCCGAACGCCTCTCCGACGCGTAGCGCGCTCACCACGCCGTCTTCATGAAAGCCATAGCCCCAGTACGCTCCGGCGAAGTGCGTGCGTTGCGCCGCACCAGCAATCTCCTCGTAGCGAAGCCGAGCCCGAGCGCTCGCCGCGTCGTACACGGGGTGCGCGTAGTCGAAACGCCCCAGCACGCGCGCTGGGTCGATACTCGCCGTCCCGTTCAGCGTCACACAGAACGTGACCGGAGCCTGGAGACCCATCAGGTGATTCATGTTGTAGGTCAAGGTGGCGCGTCCCCCGCCTGAGCCAGCGAACTCGCCCCGCGGCACTCGGTAGTTCCACGCGGCCCATGCGCGCTGGTTCTTCGGCAGCAGGCGTTCGTCAGTGTGCAGGACCACGTCGTTCTGCTGGTAGCGCATCGCTCCCAGCACCTCGCGCTCTGCGTCCCGCGTCTCGCCCCCCAGGATGCGCAGCGCCTGGTCGCTATGGGTTGCTAGAATCAGCTGGTCGAAGGCGTGAGAGCCGGATGCTGTCTTGATGGTCACTCCGTCCGCGCCGCGTTCGACGCCTAGCACGGGAGAGCTCGTGTGTATCCGTGCGGCAAATGGACGCGATAGCGGCTCCAGGTAGCTGCTCGAACCGCCTTGGATCACCCGCCACACGGGCTTGTTGAGCAGGTTCAGCATCCCGTGGTTGTGGAAGAACTCGATGAACAGTCGCAGCGGGAACTCCGCCTCGAGTTCTTGCAGTGGAGCGGACCAAATCGCCGAGCCCATGGGCACGATGAAGCGCTCCGTGAAGTCCCGGCTGTAGCCGTACTCTGCTAGAAACGCACCCAAGCTGTAGTCCCAGCTGAGCTGCTCGCGGCTCGCCATCAGGCTGCGCGTTTCCCTGGAGAAGCGCAGCAGTTCGCGCAACGTGCGCCAGTGGGCTCGCTCGAAGAGTCGTCCACGCTGAGCAAACCAACCCGTCAGGTAGCGGGAGGAGTACTCGAGCCCGGTTGCCTCGTCCGTCACACCGAAGCACATGTCCGTCGGCTGGGAAGGCACTCGAAGTTTGTCGAGCAGTCGGATGAAGTTGGGGTACATCCAGTGGTTGAAGACGATGAATCCGGTGTCGATCCCGTAGGCGCGACCCGCCACTTCGACGTCAACGGTGTGGGTGTGACCGCCGATTCGAGCGTCCGCTTCGAACACGCTGACTTCGTGGCGCTTCGAGATCAGCCAGGCGCTCGTCAGCCCGGCGATGCCGCTGCCGATGACAGCGACCCGCTGTCCAGGGGGTAGTGGCGAGACGGGCGCAGACATTGCTTGCCGCCTCGTAGGACCGGTCTTGCCGGGGTCAATTGGAGCCCGAAGTGTTTGCGTTTTTGGGCGTCGTCCCCTGGCGCCTCAACGAAGCTGGTCCTACCGACGAGAGAGGCGAAGACGAGCCCGTCGCCGAGGAGCAGAGCATGATCCTATTGCAAGAAACGTTGGAGGTCCCTGGCGACGCGGGACAGGTGCTGAACTACATCGCGGACTTCTCAAACCTCCCGAGTTGGGACCCGAGCGTCATGCGCGTGCGGCGCACCAGCGGACCCGAGGACGTAGCCGTCGGCTCGCGCTTCATGGTTTCGTTGAAGTCCCTGGGGCGCACGGTCAACGTGGACTACCAGGTCGTGGAGCTAACGGATCGCGTGGCGACGCTGGTCGGCAAGAGCACCGGTGTCACTGCCGTAGATGTGATCCGCGTGGAACAGCGGGGGGCGCGTGTTCACGTCAGTTACCGTGCGGAGATCTCGCTGATTGGCCTGTTGCGGCCAATGGAAGCTCTGCTGCGGTCTCGCATCGAAGCCGGCGGGAAGGCCGCGATTCGCAACCTCGCAGAGCGGCTCGCGCATCTCGACGTTGCTCGGCGCGCCGACGACGCCGTGCCGGCCGTGGCTTGACCATGTTGAACTGGCTGCTCGACCGGAGTGTCGTCTTCAACTTCGATCGCACCGGCTTCGAACGTCACGCCAAGGACTTCCTGGCGAGCGATCTCGAAGTCGATCTCAGAGAACGCACGGTGCTCGTCACCGGAGCCAACTCCGGGCTCGGTTTCGAGGCTTGTCGGGGGTTAGGCGCGCTAGGTGCCCGGGTGATCCTCCTGTGTCGCGACGCAGCCCGGGGACGCGCTGCGCGCGAGCGTCTGCGAGCGCTCCAGCCCGACGGCCGCTTCGAGCTCGAGCTGTTGGACGTCTCGCGCGTCCGTGATGTGGAGCGCTACATCAGTGAGCGCGCTCCTGATGTCGTCGACGTGTTGATCAACAACGCGGGCGTGTTGCCTGGGGAGCGGCAGGAGACAGACGAGGGAGTCGAGCTGTGCTTCGCGACCAACGTGCTCGGTCCCTTTGCGTTGACGCGCGGGCTCCTCACTAGACTGCGCGCATCGGACGATCCCCGGGTCGTGCATGTCTCGAGTGGTGGCATGTACCCGGTGGCGCTGGACCTCGCTGACTGGCAGTGGCAGCGGCGTGACTACGACGGCACCCGAGCCTACGCGCTCACCAAGCGCGCCGAGGTGGTGCTTAACGAACTGTGGGCTGAGCGGGAGCCGTGGCTCACCAGCTCGGCCATGCACCCGGGTTGGGCTGACACGCCAGCAGTGAAGAGTTCACTGCCTCGCTTCCACCGGGTCACTCGGCGGATCCTTCGCAGTCCTGCCCAAGGCGCCGACACGATCGTCTGGCTGGCGGCCTGCGCTCGCTTACGCGGTGATAGCGGACACTTCTGGTTCGATCGTCAGCGCGCACCGACTCATGTGTTGTCAGCGACCCAGCGCGGTGACCGACAGGGACGGGTGCTTTGGCAGCTGTGTGAGTCGCTCAGCGACGCGACCCCTGCGGCTGGGGCGCTTCACGTCGCTGCGACCTGAAAGCCGCAGCATGCCGCCCGAGTAGGCGTTTTGTGCCCGGGTTGGCGGGCGCGAAATTTGGCCCGTGAGTAACGCGCATGGCAGCGTCGGAGCGAGCCTCGAACAGTGGGAAAGCCAGGGTTTCCCAACGCTTGGGCAGGGTACCTCCCCCCCAAAAAAGTTCGCGGCGCTTCGATCAGTCCGAGCCGAATACCGGAGTCAAAAAAGGAAGCCATGCGCAGCTACACCGGCCTCAGCCAACCCGAGATCGTCGTTGGGCTCGACCTCGGCACCACCAAGGTGAGTGCCGTCGTGGGCGAGGTAGATAGTGACGGGATCACCATCCTCGGGGTGGGCAACGTGCCTTGTCGCGGCCTGCGCAAGGGTGTGGTCAGCAACATCGAGTGGACCGTACGCGCGATCCGCGAGGCCATCGATGCGGCGCAGACCATGGCCGGCGTCGAGATCAGTACCGTCTACGCCGGTGTCGCTGGTAGCCACATCCGCAGCCACATGTCTGACGGCGTGTGCGCCATCAGTGGCCGTGAGGTGATGAGCAGCGACCTCGACCGTGTGCTGGAAGGTGCCCGCGCTATCCCCGTGGATGCGGACCGCATGATCCTTCACGCGTTGCCGCGCGAATACATCGTGGATACACAAGACGGGATCCGGGACCCGATCGGCATGAGCGGTGTGCGGCTCCAGGTGCGAGTGAACCTGGTTACCGCTGCGACTTCTTGCGTACAAAACGTGATTCGCTGCGTGGAACGCTGCAACCTCCATGTGGCCGACGTGGTGCTGGAGCCGTTGGCCTCCAGTGAGGCGGTGCTCAGCGAAGACGAAAAGGAAATCGGCGTCGCGGTGATCGACATGGGCGGTGGCACCACGGACCTCTTGGTCTATGCCGACGGCGGCATCGCGCACACGAGCGTCATTCCCGCGGGCGGCAACAACGTCACGAGCGATGTTGCCGCGGGGTTACGCACACCGATGGGTGAGGCGGAGCGCTTGAAGCGCAACTACGGCTGTGCCCTCGGACGCATGATCGCTGACGAAGAAGAGATTGAAGTGCCCGGCGTTGGCGGACACTCACCGCGCCGCGTTGCGCGCCGGGTGCTGAGCGACATCATCGAGCCCCGCGTCGAAGAGATCTTCAGCGAGGCTCGGCGCCGTATCGAAGACGCCGGTTTGCTTGACCAGGTGGCTTCCGGCGCCGTGCTCACCGGTGGCTCCGTGCTGATGGAAGGCATGGTGGAGTGCGCCGAAGAGATCCTGGGCATGCCGGTGCGTCTCGGATTCCCGGTGGGCATGAAAGGCATCGTCCAGCTGGTTCAGGGCCCGCAGTACGCAACCGGCGTCGGCCTGGTCCAGTATGGCGCCCTGCAGCTTGCCCAAGCGGCGGCTCGCGGGGAGTACGAGGAATACTACGAGGAGCCGGCTCAGCCAGAACCCGCCGAAGTGCGGATCCGGCGGCGCAAGGGCGGCTTCTGGGGCTGGCTCAAGGACGCCTTCTGAAACTCACGAACCGGCCGAAAAAGGGCCGGTTCGAGCTTTTGTGACGTCACTTATTAGGCCGGTTTGGGAGTTTTGGTTCAGTAAGGGGTTACGCACCGGGTCGCCGGGGAAAGAGCGGGTTCGAGACGAGGGAAGAGGCAGCCCGAAGCTCGATGACTAAGCCCGTCGATCGTCGCACCGCGGTGTTTCCGCACAGCTCCATGGACGTGGGGTGAGTGCACCGGGAGGAAGGCAACATGAGTTTCTCGATTGAGTTTGCTGACGAGTCGCCGCAGTACCAGGCGCGCATCAAGGTGATCGGTGTCGGCGGGTCCGGCAATAACGCGATCAACACCATGATCTCCTTCGCGCTCGAGGGCGTGGAGTTTGTCAGCGTCAACACGGACGCCCAGGCGCTCAACGCGAATCTGGCTCCGATCAAGCTTTCAGTCGGCCAAGCAGTGACCCGCGGTCTGGGTGCTGGTGCTGACCCCGAGCGAGGTCGCAAGGCTGCGCTCGAAGACGTGACGCGCCTCAAGGAGGCGATCAGCGGCGCGGACATGGTCTTCGTTACTGCCGGCATGGGCGGTGGTACCGGAACTGGCGCCGCGCCCGTCATCGCGCAGCTCGCGCGTGAGGAAGGTGCGCTGACTGTCGGTGTAGTCACCAAGCCCTTCGTGTTCGAAGGTCGCCAGCGCGCACGTCGCGCGGAGCAGGGCCTGGCTCAGCTCGCCGAGCATGTCGACACGCTGATTACGATCCCCAATGAGAAGTTGGTGGCGCTCGGCGACGACGACTTGAGCTTCGTCGATGCGTTCCGCAAGGCGGACGAGGTGCTCTACCAAGCGGTGAAGGGGATCAGCGATCTCATCACTCAAGAAGGCATCGTGAACGTCGACTTCGCCGACGTGCGCACCGTGATGGAGAACATGGGCCGCGCGCTCATGGGCACTGGTTGCGCGAAGGGTGAAGGCCGCGCGCGCCTCGCTGCCGAGGCTGCCATTCAGAGCCCGCTGCTCGACAACATCAGCGTCGACGGTGCAACCGGCGTGTTGATCAACGTCGTCGGTGGCCCTGACATGAAGATGCGCGAGATCAACGAGGCCGCGACGTACATCCAAGAGCAGGCCCACGAAGACGCCAACATCATCTTCGGCGCGACCATCGACGAGAACATGTCCGAGGCGATCAAGGTCACGGTCATCGCCACTGGCTTCGAGCGCGCTGCGGAGGAGCCCCAGGAACTCCTGCGTCAAGCCAGCCGTCAGCCCCTCGAGCGACCGGCTCCCCGTCAGGAGGTCCGCCCCTCAGAGATGGCGCCGGCACGGCGTGAGCAACGTCCCGAGATCTCGGCGCGTGCGCTCGAAGAG
>JBFXBK010000109.1:0-24814 GCA_050183255.1 Polyangiaceae bacterium
CCTCCACAACCAAGCCATCGGCAGCCCGTCCGGCTGCGGCGGCAAGCTGCGCCCACCGCACGCCGGCTTGGACCGAGCGCCGGCGAGCCCAATTTCGTGTCATGCAAGCGCTTGATTCGGGACTAGTACGATCTGACAAGCTGGGTTGCGCCCAATGAAGCACTCCCCGAGTTGAAGTCGGAACTCCTGGTTCTTGGACCGCAGGTAGTACGCGTAGCGCGAACTCCCCTCGGCCCGTTCCAGCTCGATGCTCGCCAGCTTGTGAGACACCCTACTCATAGCCTACGCGACACCCGCGTCACCGTCGATGAAACTGGTCTGTCAGGGTGTCGATTATCCTGCTAGCGGCGAGAGCGGCCAGAGCCACTAATCCGTGTGCGCCGTGCCGCCTCTGAGTGCCGACAAAGCCTCGCTCAAAGGCTTTGCCCATCAGTTCAGCGCCAGGGGCCGATAGCGTTGTTGGACAACTGTTTGCTTCCACTGTTTGCTCCGGTCTACGTCTTGAAGCGCGAGGATCCGAACCCTGTTTAGATCGCCGCATGGGTAGGACGACGCCTCGGCCCGCGGGTCAGTCGACTCCGACTGACACTTGAAGCTTGAAGCTTGTGGATCGGGCTAAGCGCTCAGTCACGGCTGAAACCAGCGGTTTTCATGGCCAATTGCTGACGGGAGCAGCAGGGCGCGCCAACCACAGAAACTCCACAGCCGACGGGCGACCAATCAACAATTCCTTACGGAATGACATTGTGTGAGCGATACACACAATCCGCGCGCAGTCCGCCGTTCAAAGCCGCGGCAGGACCGCTCTCACCTGATGAGGTCGCTTGGGAGCGCCCGCGAGCGCTCCAAGTTACGAGCGCTCCAAGTTACGAGCGCTCCAAGTTACGAGCGCTTCAAGTTAAGAGCGCTCCGAGTCACGAGTGCTCCGAACTCAAGGCTGTACCGAGTCCAAGCTTCGGCGATGCCACTCTTGGAGGCTCCGAACCTGGACCGTCTGACCTTTGTTCAGCTCGTGGGCTTCTAGCGCGGCGGTGGCTGCTACGGCCGCGGCCATCGTAGTGAAGTACGGGATGTTCGCGAGCAGGGCGTTCCGGCGGATCGCGTAGCTGTCGCGAATCGACTTCAAGCCTTGAGTCGTGTTGACGACGAGCTGGATGGTGCCTTCTGCGATGGCGTCCACCACATGAGGCGAGCCCATCTGCACCTTGTTCACCACCTCGCACGGGATGTGCGCGGCCATCAGGGCGTCCGCGGTGCCGCGCGTAGCGACTAGGCGAAACCCAAGGTTCCTCAAGCGGCGCGCGACGCCAACCGCGTCATCCTTGTCTTCGTCCTGGACACTGATGAAGGCTCGGCCGCTCGACGGCATCTTGAAGCCCGACGCTACGAGCGACTTTCCGAACGCCAAGGCGGTGTTCGTCGCGATGCCCATGACTTCGCCCGTTGACCGCATCTCCGGTCCGAGCACCGTGTCTACGCCTGGGAACTTGTGGAACGGGAAGACCGACTCCTTCACGGACATGTGCGTGGGCAGGAACGCATCATCGATTCCAAGCTCATCCAGCGTCCGGCCAACCATCAGCTTCGCGGCGATCTTCGCTAGCGGGCGCCCGGTAGCCTTGGACACGAATGGAATCGTGCGGGATGCGCGCGGGTTCACTTCGATGACGTAGATCTCACCATCCTTGACCGCGAACTGGGTGTTCATCAGCCCCACCACGCCCAGCTCCAGAGCCAGCGCCTTGGCTTGCTGTTCGATGCGCTCCACGATCTTGGGGGGGAGAGTGTGCGGCGGGAGCACGCAGGAGGAGTCGCCACTGTGCACGCCAGCTTCCTCGATGTGCTGCATCACCCCACCGATCACCGCGCGTTTCCCGTCGGCAACGGTGTCCACGTCCACTTCGATGGCGTTCTTGAGGAACTTGTCGATCAGCAGTGTCTGGGATCCGGCCTCACGAGCCGCTTCCATCGCTAGCTCGGCGTACGGGAGCAGGTCCTCCTCGGACCAGCAAATCATCATGGCGCGCCCACCGAGCACGTAGCTCGGTCGCACCAACACCGGGAACCCAATCTGCCCCGCTATTTGCAGCGCCTCGTCCACGCTCTTGGCAATTCCAGCCTCGGGCCGCTTGAGACCGAGCTTGTTCAAGAGCTCGTCGAAGCGCTCGCGATCCTCCGCGCGGTCGATGGCGTCAGCGCTGGTGCCGAGCAAACGGATGCCGTTCTTCTCCAGGGGCACCGAGAGCTTCAGCGGCGTCTGCCCACCAAACTGGACGACCACGCCCAGCAGCTCGCCGGAAGATGCTTCCTCGCGGCAAATCGCAAGCACGTCTTCCAGGGTCAACGGCTCGAAGTACAAGCGATCCGACGTGTCGTAGTCGGTGCTCACCGTCTCGGGGTTGCAGTTGACCATCACCGTCTCGTAGCCAAGCTCGCGCAGGGCAAAGACGGCGTGGCAGCAGCAATAGTCGAACTCGATGCCCTGCCCGATGCGGTTCGGTCCACCGCCAAGGATGATCACCTTCTGGCGCGTCGTCACCTCAGCCTCCGACTCGGTCTCGTAGGTCGAGTAGAGGTACGGGGTGCGGGCGACGAACTCTGCGGCGCAGGTATCGACGCGACCGTAGACAGCATGCACTGCGTGGCGCTCCCGCAGGGCGCGCACGTCGCTCTCGCTTTCGCCGCGTTGCTCAGCGATCTGAGCGTCGCTGAAGCCGAGGCGCTTGCTCTCGAACAGCAGCTCTCGTGTCAGCTCTGGCGCCTCCTTGATGCGACGTTCCTGTTCGACGATGCGCTCGAACTGCCTCAGGAACCACGGGTCAATCGCGCACGCTTCGTTGACCTCTTCTGCGGTCATCCCGAGGCGCATCGCGTCCACGACGTGGAACAAGCGGTCCGAGGTGGGGACACGGATCAGCTCGCTCACCGAGGACCGCAACTCGTCCTGAGACGGCGGTGGCAGCGTGGGGCGCGGCTTCACCTCGGGCGGCGCCTCATGCTTCAAGTCACGGCCTTTCTGCGGAATAGGCTTTTCCAGACGGTAATCTAGCGCGCCCGTGAGGCTGACGAGGCCTGCGCGTCCCGTCTCGAGGGAACGGGCTGCCTTCTGCACCGCTTCGGCGAAGGTGCGCCCGATACTCATCGCCTCGCCGACGCTCTTCATTTGCGTGCCGAGGCGGGTGTCGGTGCCGGGAAACTTCTTGAAGTCGAAGCGCGGCCACTTCACGACCACGTAGTCGATGGTCGGCTCGAAGGCGGCGCTGGTGCCGGTGATGTCGTTCTCCAGCTCGTCCAGCGTGAACCCCACCGCGAGTTTCGCGGCGATCTTCGCGATCGGATAACCCGTCGCCTTGGAGGCGAGCGCACTAGAGCGGGAGACGCGGGGGTTCATCTCGATCACGATCACGCGGCCATCCGCCGGATTGATCGCAAACTGGACGTTGGAGCCGCCGGTCTCGACGCCGATCTCGTGCATCACGGCGCGCGCCTGATCGCGCAGGCGCTGGTACTCACGATCCGTCAGTGTCATCGCTGGCGCGACGGTGACGGAGTCACCCGTGTGGACGCCCATGGGATCGATGTTCTCGATGGAACACACAACGATGAAGTTGTCCGCACGATCGCGGATGACCTCGAGCTCGTATTCTTTCCAACCGAGGATGCTCTCCTCGACCAAGACTTCGTGGGTTGGAGACTGCTCGAGTGCCCAGCTCACCTTCTGATCGAACTCCGAAGGATCCTCAACCACGGCGCCACCCGCTCCGCCCAGGGTGAAGCTCGGTCGCAAGATGATGGGGAAGCCAATCTCCTTGGAGATCTCCCGCGCTTCCGCGAGGGAACGAGCGTAGCCGCTACGCGCGCACTCGAGGCCCGCGGCCGCCATGCACTCCTTGAAGAGCATGCGGTCCTCCGCTTTGCGGATCGCGTCGACGTTGGCACCGATTAGCTTCACGCCGTACTTCGACAGGACCCCAGCTTCATTCAAATCGAGCGCGAGGTTCAGCGCGGTTTGGCCGCCGAGGGTCGGCAGCAGCGCGTCGGGGCGCTCACGCTTGATGATGGCCGTGAGCGCATCCACCGTGAGCGGCTCGATGTACGTCCTACGAACCAGCTCGGGATCCGTCATGATCGTCGCTGGGTTGGAGTTCACCAACACGACGTCGTAACCAATCTCCTTCAGCGCTTTGGCGCCCTGTGTCCCGGAGTAGTCAAACTCACAGGCTTGGCCGATGACGATCGGGCCGGACCCGATCAGGAGGATCTTCCGAATGTCTTCGCGGCGAGGCATGTCGGGTGGGTCGACTACCACAGACGCGGCCTTCGGTAACGCGTCGTCCCAAGATTGTTCGAGAGTCTGCGCTGGCGGACCTCTCCCCGAAACCCGCCCGACCAGAAATGGCTGCGTTCTGCGCCGGGAAGGCACGCACGAGCGCACGATCGCCCCGCCACACCCGAACCCATGGCAGGACAATTGCAGCACCGGCGCGCCGTGGACGAGCGCACGCGTAGCCCCAAACCCCAACTATCAACGCAGCGCCCGGTTCATGCGACGCGTGCGGCCCCTGCCAGGAACTCCGACGCACCCGAAAACAGCGCTTGCTGGCCGCTTTGGCGCGCTCTGGATGGCACGAAGAAGAACCTGAGCAAGCGTGATATAGATCGTGCGATGAGAGGTGTGTCACGGGGACGGCGCGAACGCTGGCTCACGACATTGGTGTGTAGCGCCCTCCTCGCAGTCAGCGTGCCGGCGTTCGGACAAGCGTCTCCCGACGAGCTCGCGCGACGACACTTCGAGAGCGGCGCGGCGTACCTCGAGGAGAGCGACTACGACAACGCTCTGGAAGCGTTCGACAAAGCCTACGAGCTGTCGAAGCGCCCTGAGATCCAGATCAACATCGCGACCGTTTACGAGCGGATGGGGCGTTTGAAGCAGGCGATCGGAGCGCTCGATCGCTATCTGGAGCTCGCGCCAGACGGCGAGCTACGAGAGACAGTCGAGCTGCGCAAGGCCAACCTGCAGAAGCGCGTCGATGCCGGAGAGGGCATTGAACCCGAGCCGGAGCCGCAACCCGAGCCCGAACCAACGCCCGCGGCGAAACCTCCAGCGCCAAAGCCAGAACCCAAGGTCCCGCCCCCACCAGTCAAAGACGGCGGAACCCCCGATGAAGGGCCGAACGTCCCCGCCTGGATCCTGATCGGGCTCGGTGGGCTATCCGCAGGTGGAGCTGTAGTCACCGGGTTGCTCGCCAAGAGTGAATACGACTCCGCCAAATCCGACTGCAGTCCAGGCTGCACCGACGATCAGCTCTCCACGGGTCGCAGCATGGCACTCACGAGTACGATCCTGACTGGAGTCGCGGTGGTTGGCGTGGGCGTGGGTCTGACGCTGCTCTTCACTTCCAGTTCCGGAAGCCAACAATCCGCATCGCGCACGCCGCTGAAAGCAAGCGCGTTTCCGCAGGTATTCGTCGGAGCAAGCACTACCGGGGGCGCCTTCGACGCGCGCTGGAGGTTTTGATGCGCTGGCTCGAGCATAGAAGCTCCAAGCTCTCGTTGATCGCATCTGCGCTGGCGCTCGGCGCTTGCTCCTTCGTCTTGGACTTCGACGGGCTGCAGGACGGCGATGCCCAGGCCACGGGCGGCACCGGGGGTAGCTCCAGCGGAGGCAGCGGAGGCACCGCGGGCGTCGGTGGCGGCACGGCGTGTGGCGTGTGCGACGACAAGGATCCTTGCACCAAGGACACTTGCGACACCAGCGGCGACCAGCCGACGTGCGTCTTCGAACCTCAGCAGATGGTTCCGGACGGAATGAGCGTCACGCAGCCCCTCGACAATGCGTACAACATCAACCTGGTCAGCGCAGGTGGCAAGTTCTACCTGTCGCGCTTCGCGCGCGAAGGCGGCGCCGATGACCTCACGCTGTGGACGTTCGGTCGCAGCGGTGACGCGACGACGTTCAAGGAAGGTGCGCGCTTCAGTACCTTGCGCAAGGGCACTCCCCTCGAGCCGTTCGAGCCTGCGAGCGGCGCGGGCCTGTTCGCGCTGGTCGAGAACGTCACGACCAACATCTACATCAGCTTGGCGGTGCGAGATCAGGCCAACACGGACGCGGACGTGTGGATCCTCGCGCTGGACGAGAATTTCAATCTAATCACCGAAGGCGCTGGCCAGCTGAGCGGTGCGCTGAACAAGTTCGCGGTACCCGACCTCACCCGCAATCCAATCTTGTGGCAAACCGCGGGCGTCGTAAACGTGGGATGGCTCACGCGACTCGGCGCGGTGTTCTTCCCCTTGGACAAGAGCAATCGCTCGTACTCCATGACCGCCGCGAATCCCCAGGGAATCGCAGGGCTCGACGATGGCACGAACCCCGGTGTCTTGGTGGTCACCAACGACGCGGTGCGCACGCAAATCGCGGACGGCACCCCGATAATCGTACCCACTTGCATCAACGACAAGACCCTCCCCGTCACCAGCGCGGGTTCCGTGCGTGTGGTGAGCAACTACTGGTACACGTGGTGGTCGCGGGCTCAGGGCAACAACGCCATCTCGGACATCACGTCCATGGGTTGTGGGCCAGGCGGCTGCCTAGCGTCCACCTGTGGCAGCGACGGGCGCGTGGACAGTCCCGGGGTGCGCAACCCTGCTTTCGGCGTGATACAGCGAGAGATCGAGCCCAACGTGCTCAACATTCTAGGGGCGATCCCAAACGTGTCGGGTGCGCCTGAACTCGATCTCACCTTCGCACGAATTCAGCTGGAGGCGGGTAAGCCGGACCCCGTCGTGCTCGCCTCTAGCAGCATCGTGATCACGGAAGCCGAGGGAGCTCCCGACGACGCCAAGATCGCGGTGAGCGGCGAGGACAAAGTCGCCATCGCCTGGATCCAACGCCGCTCCTCGGGGGCCGCCTTACGCGTCGAGCGCTACTTGATGTGCTACCCCGATGCTCAGTAGTTCAGTGGTTCTTGGGGTGAGGTGCGCTGCCCTTGCCATGGAAGTAACAGCCACCCCGCCGGGGGTGCATCACGCAGCTTGACTAGCCTCGCTGCATCCGTCATAACGCCCGGCCCCACGAGGCCTCGCCTTGTGTTGTGTCTCACGCCCTTCGCGTGAGCCCTGAGTTTCGCAGCCCGCCGGAGAGCACAATCTCTCTGGTGGATGCGCGGTAAGCGCGCTAGAGCGCGCCCCGCTGGAGTCGACCCATGCCCAAGATGAAGACCAACCGCGCTGCAGCCAAGCGCTTCAAGCTCACCGGCTCCGGCCGCGTCCGCCGCCCGAAGATGGGCCTGCAGCACAACATGATTGGCAAGTCCCGTAAGCGGAAGCGCCGCCTGCGTGACAACGACATGGTCGCGCCGGCCATGGAGAAGCGCGTCAAACTGCTTTTGCCCTACGGCTGATCGTAGAGGAGTCAGAGAATGCCCCGCGTAAAGAGAGGCCCCAGCCCCCGTCGTCGGCACAAGCGCGTGCTGAAGCAAACCAAGGGCTTTTGGGGAGGTCGCAAGAATCGCTTCCGTCAGGCACTTCGCGTGCTGTGGAAGAGCTGGCAGTACGCCTACGTCGGCCGCAAGCTGCGTAAGCGCGATTTCCGTCGGCTTTGGATCGTCCGCATCAACGCCGCGTGCCATGAGCACGGCACCAGCTACTCCCGTCTGATGGGCGCGCTGAAGAAGGCCGGTGTGGAGCTGGATCGTAAGGTGCTCGCCGACATGGCGGTCAACGATCCCACCGCATTCAAGGCCCTGACCGAGCTCGCTGCTCAGGCCAACTGAAGCTCCGAAGCGCGCGGCGAATGGATCCGACAGCTGAGATCGAGAGCGGCCTCAGCGCGTTCGGTGAAGATTTCCGCGCGCAATTTGCTGCTGCCCAGTCAGAGCAAGATCTGCGCGCCGCGCGTGCGCAGCTACTGGGTAAAAATGGCCGACTCACCCAGCTCTTGAAGCTGATGGGGAAAGTGCCGGCCGACAAGCGTCGCGAGATCGGTGAAGCCGTCAACGCGACCAAGCAGGACGTCGAGCAGAGCTTCGAAGCGCGCCTGACTGAGCTCGCCGCTGCCGCCCGTAAGGCGGATCTGGAAGCGACGCCCTTCGACCTCAGCATGCCTGGCCGCTCACCGGCACCTCGCGGCCACTTGCATCCCCTCACGCAAGTTCGCGACGAGATCCTCGACACCTTCCGCGACCTCGGGTTCAGCGTCGCTTGGGGGCCGCAAGTCGAGCTCGAGAGCAACAACTTCACGAAGCTTGCCTTCCCGCCGGATCACCCCGCGACGGACATGCAGGACAGCTTCTGGGTGAAGGTCGACGGCGCCCCCGCCGACGCACGGGTACTGCTGCGCACCCACACGTCGAACGTCCAAGTGCGCGAGATGAGCCGGCATGAGCCGCCGATGGCGGTGGTCAGCGGCGGCGCGGTGTTCCGTCGCGACGACGACGTCACGCACTCGCCGATGTTCCACCAGATCGAGGGCTTCTTGGTGGATGAGAACGTCAGCTTCGCGCACCTGAAGGGCGTGCTCACGGCCTTTGCTCAGCGCATGTACGGCGAGCACGTGCTCGTGCGCTTCCGCCCAAGTTACTTCCCCTTCGTCGAGCCCGGCGCGGAGCTAGACGTCGAGTGTGTTTTCTGCACGGAAACTACCAAGGGCGACTGCCGTGTGTGCAAAGGCACGCGCTGGCTGGAGGTGCTGGGCTGCGGGATGGTGCACCCCGCCGTGCTCGAGCACTGCAACATCGACTCCGAGCGCTACACGGGCTTCGCCTTTGGCCTCGGCGTGGAGCGCGTGGCGATGCTGCGCTACGGCATCCCCGACATCCGCGTCTTGTTCGAGAACGACCCGCGCTTCCTCGCGCAGTTCTAGCTCGCAGCAGCTCGCTACGTCCGCCAGCGGACTGATGATCGAAGACGTGTCAGTCGTCGCTTCCCGTTGTGGATTTGGGGGAGAGGTGTACCTCGTGGTCGACGAGGTCCGCCGGCAGCGCCTCGTGGCTGACCACGATCAGGCTCCGCTCGCCCCGCACGCGACCCAGCGCAGACAGTATTCGTTCGCGCCCCTCAGCATCCACACCAACGAGCGGCTCATCCAGCAGCAACACGGGCTGCTCCGTCGCCACTGCGCGTGCAAGGGCGACCAACCGGCGTTCCCCCCCGGAAACACTTCTCCCACCAGGTCCCAGACGTTCGTCCCCCAGGCGTTGTCTAAGCCATTCAGCACCGAGCAACGCGAGCGCGGCATCCCCCTGAGCCTCGCTAGCACCCATCAATCGGACATTGTCGAGCAGCGACCCGGTCACCATGGGCGCATCCTGGGGCACCCACGCGAAGGGTCGTTGGCTCGGCCCTACCGCCGCTCCGCTCAAGCTCCGCGCACCGTAAGCAAGGCCGCCGGTTGCGGGTTCAAGACCCAACAAACAGCGCACCAGGGTGGTCTTCCCGCTGCCATTTTCGCCACGCAACCAACACAGCTCCCCGTGTCGCAAGCTGATGTCCAGAGCGGGTCCTCGCTCCGCTTGGCGGAAAGCTCGGCACTCGAGAGGTTCGTTTCCCCACGCAAACGAAACGGCGGGTGACGACCTCTCTCCGATCATATCGCTCAATGCCTCGAGCGCCGCTTGGCCCTTCACCAGCGCCCCGCGTCCGTCGCCCAGATCCCTGAGGGGCCGGTAGGCCATGAAGAACACCGCTGCGAACGCCAACAGCGTGCCGTCTCCCAGCCCGACCCCAAGGCGTTCGGCCAGCAGCACTGCTCCGAGCACGGCGAACGCGCCCAGCGCTTCGTTGGCACCTGACAGGCCCGCGCGAAAGACCTCCACCCGGGCTGCTTTCGCTCCCGCCTCGGAACCTGCCTGCTGCATCGCGGCGAGCACCTGATCTCCGGCCCCATAGGAGCGAAACAGGTCTAAATTCCCGACAAGCTCGTCCACATGCTGGTGCAGATGCTCGCTGTGAACCTGCGCCTCCTGGGCGCTCAGCTTCCAGCGCTTGCGTGCTCCAGCGACCCATAAGCCGAATGGTAAGAGAACGCCCACAGCACCAATTGCCATGAGGGGTGACAGCAAGATCAGAGCAGCGGCCAAAGGAAGCAGCTGGGCAACCGCACGATGGAGGACCAACCAGCCTTGCACGCCCTGCTCCACGTCGCGGATCCGCACGGCGATGCGCGCGAGCAAGTGTTGCGCACCGCCTGCGCCGCCTTGTGCCAGCAGGCCCCGGGCGACTTCTAGTCTCACTCGATTTCCGACTGCCGCGCTGAGTTCGATCTGAGCGCCAGCGAGGCGAGCCTGAGCAGCCGCTTTGACCAGGCTTGCCAGCAGCCCGATGAGACACACAGTGGAGAGCCCCAACTCAAGCGGCTTCGCCTGTGGATTCACCACCGCGCGCGCCACCCAACCAGCAGACAGCGCCAGCCCAGCGTGGCCAATCCCCACACCGAGCAACGACGACACGGTGCTCAAGCCAAAAAAACCTCGCCCACGCAACTCATCGAGGGCGCAGCCGTACAAGCTGGAAGGGTCAAAAAACCCTCCGCGGGTTGCCGAAAACGGCGCGCGCCGGCGGGACTGGTCAGCGGCCTGCCTGCTGGGACTTGGTTCCGGGGCCCCCGCGAGATCTCGCACACTTGCGGGCCTCAAATCCCCCATCTTCATCGAATCTGAAATCGCAAATCGCGAACTTGCAAGTGACCTCAGGGGGTCTGTGACTGGCTGAACCGTCGCCTCGACCCTACAGAACTCGGGTGGGAGTCCGATCCGAAGATCAGGGTCTCATCCCTCGGCAGCTCGCCCGTAGCTCAAACCAAGACTCAAAACCACTCGAATTCCATCGCTCACGCCAACGTCTATGACCAGCAAGCGCTCATCTCCGGCGGCAAAAACTCGCCCCCCGCGCGCGCCTCGAGTTAGAGGCGCCGCCGGTCCCGGAGTTCGAGGCACGAAGCTTGCTAAGACCTCCCCCGAGGGCAAAACCACCTCGAGCTCCACATCGGCGGCGGCTCTACCCCAAACCACAGCCGAAAAACGCCCGCCCGCGGCGCACCAGGGAGCCGAGTTGCCCGTGGATCACTCCGAGGGAATGCGGGCAACCCAAAAATCGTTGCCCCCCGAAGGCTCCGCTTCTTCTCCCCTCGAACTTTCTGGCCCCGGCCCGCACCGCACCAAGAGAACCATGACTGAGAATCAGGCAGCAAGCCAGCTCTACGACGACGATAACTCTGACGAGCGCACCAGCGTGCGGTTGACCGCCGCCGCGCGCGCCTCGGAGTCCCCTGCTCCCATCAAGGAGGGCGCAACGCGCCCCGTGAAGGACCCCGAAGCTTCGGGTGACTCGATGCTGTCGCGCTACTTCCGCGACATGGCGACTCATCAAGTGATGGGTCCCGACGAGGAACTCACCGCGGCACAGGACGTGGAGAACGCCGAGATCGAGCACTGGTGCGAGCTTCTGTCGTACCTGCCCGTCGCGGAGCACGTCCTCAACGGCCTCGAGAAGGACATCGCGGAGACGCTCCAGGAGGCGGATCGTCCGTCACTCGCGGACATGCCCAAGCTGCGCGAGCTACTCGAGACTTACCGCAAGCAGCGCTCGAAGCTGCACGCGGGACAGACGCGCGAGTGGCAACAGCACACCGAGGCAGTTGCCCGTGAGATCCGTCTCCCCGACTCCGACCGCATCTGGCTGGCCAACGCCAACAAGCGGGTGCGTGAGGTGGTGGAGAGCGACGCCGATCCGGACGTGATCCCGGTGGTCGCGGAGACCGCCGCATACAAGAAGTTCATGAGCCGCGTGAAGTCGACGGACCGTCGTCAGCGCGCAGCGAAGAACCGCTTTGTGAAGGCGAACCTGCGTCTGGTTGTCAGCATCGCCCGTCGCTACAACCGCGGTCGACTTCCCCTGATCGATCTGATCCAGGAAGGCAACATCGGCCTCATGAAGGCGGTCGAGCGCTTCGACCACACCCGTGGCTATCGCTTCTCGACTTACGCCTCCTGGTGGATTCGCCACGCGATCAGCCGCGCGCTCGCCGACAAGGGTCGTGCGGTCCGCATTCCGGTGCACATGCTCGACACCTACAACCGGGTGTCCCGGGCAACCCAAACGATCATCGCGCGCACTGGGCGCGAGCCGTCGATTGAGGAACTCGAGAAGGAGACCGGCGTACCGCGCGAGAAGCTGGACAAGGTCAAGGACCTCTACGCGGAGACTCCGTTCTCACTCGATCGCCCTGTGGGTGACGAGGACGGCCGGAAGTTCATCGATTTCCTCGTGGAAGAGAACGCGAACTCGCCTTACGACGACTTGGCTGCTGCCAAGTGGGCGGAGGAAGTTCGTCGACTGCTCGGCACGCTGACGCCAATCGAGAGCCGCATCATTCGCTGGCGCTTCGGCTTGGACAACGAGGAGGAGCTCACGCTCAAGGAGATTGGCGACAAGTACAATCTGAGCCGCGAGCGAATCCGTCAGCTGCAGGAGCAAGCGATCGGCAAGATCCGCAAGCAGATGCGCGACTTCTAAGGCGCGGTCTAGAACGCCACAGCGTTCCAGTAGAGCAGAGACGAGGGTGACCCAACCGGGTCGCCCTCGTTTCGTTTTGTTCGCGTCCCCGGCGCAGCGCCGAGAGCCCCACATCAGGTGCCCGACGGGTTTCGTGGCTCCCTCACCCCCCAACCCACGCTGCGACGATTTACCGCAAGGGCGTAACCCTCGAACTTCCGGGAGGCCTAGGACGGGCGTGAGGGGGTGTCGATTGGTCGCATTTACTTTCGCCGTGGGGCCGAACATAACGCCCTCCAAGCGCCCTCCGAGCATCGGAAAGCGCGCAGAAGATTCTTCCCACTCCCCCAGTTTCGAACCGGGAGCAGCGATTTCAGTGTTCTGAGCGCAAGACCTGCCATTCGCGGGTCGACGCAATCCGTTCGCTCCAACTCGCTCCGACCGCCACGCCTGTCAGCCGGCGAACGAAGCTTCCATGACTCCTATTCCCGCAGCCGCCGAGCCGCTCTGGACCTCTTCAAGAGGACCTGCGACCGAACTGTGCCTGCCCCTTCACGGGGGGGTCGCCAGCGGGTGCCCCGTCATGGTAGCGAGGCGCCGCGGTTGGAACTCGCGCGACCGGCGCGGGCGAAACATCAGTCTCCTGCGCAGTGAGTCCCGCAGCATCGCTGCTCATCTCAGCCGCGCAGTCCCACCTGGTCCGTCACGCGACGGCATCTAAGTACCCCCACGTCAACAACCGAGCGCAGCAACCCATGTCACGCTTCGTTTTTCCTCGATGGGCCAACAAGACCCGCGATCTCGCGGGCATCGTTCTAGGTGGAGCACCGCTCTACCTGATCGGCGCCATCTGGTACGGCTTCTCCCCCAAGACCATCGATGTCGGGTACATGCCCAAGCAGCCGGTGCCCTACAGCCACGCGCTCCATGCGGGTGAGCTCGGCATCGACTGCCGGTATTGCCACAACACGGTGGAAAAGGCGGCTCACGCAGCCATCCCCCCGACCGCAACGTGCATGAATTGCCATGCGCGGGTGCGCAAGACGAGCGCCAAGCTCGAGCCCATTCGCGCAAGCGCCGAGAGCGGCGACGCCGTCGAGTGGATCAAGGTGCACGACCTCCCAGACTACGTGTACTTCAACCACAGCGCGCACGTGACCCGCGGTGTTGGCTGCGTGTCTTGCCACGGCCGCGTCGACAAGATGCCTGAGGTCTTCCAGCAGGAGCCGCTCTCCATGGGCTGGTGTCTCGACTGCCACCGCGCGCCCGAGCAGCACCTGCGCCCGCCGTCCGAGGTCACCAACATGGGCTACAAGCCCGAGGGTGGTGATCAGCTCGCTGTCGGCATGCGCTTGCGCAAAGAGAACAACATCAATCCCCCAACCGATTGCTCCACATGTCACAGGTGAAGAAGCCCAAGTTCTGGCGAAGCCTCGCCGAGCGTGAGAACACGGAAGAATTCCGCGCGGTTAAGGAGCGTGAGTTCTTCGCGAAGGCTGATGAGGGTCCCACGGTGCCCGGTCGTCGGCGTTTCCTCCAGCTCATGGGGGCGTCCCTGGCGCTCAGCGGATGTTGGCAGGAGGATCGCCTCCTCCCGCGAACCAACCGCCCTGAAGGCCTGGTCCCCGGCAAGCCGGTCTACTTCGCAACCACCATGGAGCTCGGTGGGGTTGGCGTCGGCCTCGTGGCGCGCAGCTACGACGGACGTCCAATCAAGCTCGAGGGCAACCCCGAGCACACGGGCAGCGCGGGTGGAAGCACCTCGATGCAACAAGCTGCCGTGCTCGAGATGTACGACCCGGATCGCAGCAAGGGCGTCGCTCGCTATTCCGCGGGGAAGCGCGAAAGCGCGACCTGGGGCGAGTTCGAGGAAGCGTTCCTCAAGAAGGGTGCGGACGCTGGGCTCGCCATTCTCGGAGACGGCTCGAGTTCCCCTACGCTTGCTGATCTGAAGCGTCGACTGACGGCAAAGGGCGCCCAGTGGTTCGACTACGCGCCCATCAATCGCGACAACGAGCGCGAAGGCGCGAAGGCCGCGTTTGGTGAGGTCGTTCGCACGCAGCTGAAGCTGGATCAGACCGACGTGATCCTCACGCTGGACGCGGATCTGTTCGGTTCACATCCGAACGGCCTGGCGCACTCGAAGGCGTTCGCGTCACGCCGCACGCCAGAAGCCGGAAGCATGACCCGGCTCTACAGCATCGAGAGCAGCTTCAGCGCCACCGGCGGCGCCGCCGATCACCGACTCCCGCTTCGCTCACAACTGCTGAAGGCCGTTGCGGCGTACCTCGACTCGGCGATCAGCCCCCAGGTATCCGCTGCAGGCGCTGCGCAGGCAGCACCAGCCGCGAAGTTCCTGAGCGACGAGCACGCCAAGAAGTTCCTCGAGACCGTGGTGAAAGACCTGGTCGAGCATCAGGGACGCAGCGTGGTGGTGGCGGGCTCCAACCAGCCCGCCGAGGTGCACGCCCTGGTTCACCGCCTAAACTCGATCCTCGGCAACGTCGGCAAGACGGTGCTCTACAGCGCCGAGCCCGAGCCCGAACGCGAGAGCTACGTAGCGCAGCTGACCAAGCTGGTTGCCGCGATGAACGGTGGCCAGGTCAAGTCGCTGCTGATTCTGGGCGGAAACCCCGTCTACGACGCGCCCGCTGACGTCGCGTTCGCGGCGGCTCTGGCGAAGGTGGGCACCACGGTGCACGCCGCGGTCTACGAGGATGAGACCAGCCAAGCGTGCAGCTGGCACGTGCCACTCGCACACTGGCTCGAAGCTTGGGGTGACTCCTTGGGCTGGGACGGCACCGTCTCCATCGCGCAACCGCTGATCGCGCCGCTCTACTCAGGCCGCTCGGCGATTGAGCTGTGTGGCGCCTTGTTGGGCGAGAAGCTCGACGGACTTGGCCTGCTGAAGCGCACTCACGAGGAGCGCATCGCGGGCGACGCGCTGTGGCGCCGCACGATCCACGACGGCTACATCCAGGGTTCAGAGAGCAAGCCGCTGTCGCCCGCCTTGAAGGATGTCACCATCAGCTTGCAGGGCCCTGAGCTAGGCGGCGTGGAAGCCGAGCAAGACCTAGAAATCAGCTTCGCGGCTGATAGCAAGCTGTACGACGGTCGCTACGCGAACCTCGGCTGGTTGCAGGAGCTGCCCGACTTGATCGGCAAGCTCACGTGGGACAACGCGGTGCTGATCGCGCCATCGACTGCAAAGGCGCTCGGCGTCACCGACGGCGACGTCGTGAGCCTCACCGTGGGCGGCGCGTCGATTGAAATCCCGGTGCTTCAAGTACCTGGGCAGGCCAAGGGTTCCCTCAAGGTTGCGCTCGGCTACGGGCGCACCGCGGCAGGCCAAATCGGTGGCTCGAAGGCTCACGGGGTCGCCCCGGTCGGCGTCAATACGTACGCCCTGCGCAGCAGCAAGCTCTGGGACTTTGGTTCCGGAGCCAGCATCAAGAAGACTGGCAAGTGGACCAAGCTAGCGACCACCCAGGACAAGCACTCAATCGATGAGCTTGGCGGAGAAGAGATTCAGGTTCGTGTCCCGACCTTGATCCGCGAGGCAACGCTGGCGGAGTTCAAGAAAGAGCCTGACTTCGCCAAGCACAAGGTGCATCACCCGCCGCTGTTGTCGCTGTGGAAGCCTCCGGTTTCCTACGAAGGCCACCGCTGGGGCATGACCATCGACCTGAACAAGTGCGTTGGCTGCGGCACCTGCACCGTCGCCTGTCAGGCCGAGAACAACATCCCGACCGTCGGCAAGGAGCGCGTGCTGTTTGGCCGCGAACTGCACTGGATCCGGGTCGACCGCTACTACAAGGGCGATCCGGAGAACCCCGGGATGGCTCAGCAGCCACTCACCTGCCACCACTGCGAGAACGCGCCCTGCGAGCAGGTTTGCCCGGTCGGCGCGACGATGCACTCAGCGGAAGGTCTGAACGACATGACCTATAACCGTTGCATCGGCACCCGCTACTGCGCCAACAACTGCCCCTACAAGGTGCGTCGCTTCAACTACTTCAACTACCACATGGACATGAAGGACGACGCCAACAAGGTGAAGGGGATGGTCTACAACCCCGAAGTCACCGTGCGTTTCCGTGGGGTTATGGAGAAGTGCACGTTCTGCGTGCAACGCATCCAAAACGTGAAGATCGACGCGAAGAATCACCGCCGCAAGATCGAGGATGGCGAGATCAAGACTGCTTGCCAGCAAGCATGCCCGAGCGATGCCATTGTTTTCGGCGACCTGAACGATCCCGGGAGCAAGGTGCGGGAACTCCAGAATGGCGACCGCGCCTACGCGCTGCTCGGCCAACTGAACGTTCGGCCGCGCCTCCTATACTTGGCCAAGGTCACGAACCCTCACCCCGATCTCGAGCAGAAGCAGGAAGGCGAAGGACACGGCGGCCACCACGGCTGAGGCCTGAACTTCGAGTGGAGATCAGATGACCACTGCAGCTGACGTCAAACAGTTCAACACCCAGCTCGAAGCGGAGAACCCGTTCGCGCAGATCACGGAAAACGTGTGTCGCGTGGCCGAGGCACCAAAGCCGCCCAAGGCCTGGTACATCTCCTTCGCCATCTCCTCGACCGTGATGCTCTGCTTCTTCAGCAGCATCGGGTTCGTGTTCTGGGAGGGTATCGGCGCATGGGGAAATATGAGCCCAGTCTTCTGGGGCTTCCCTATCGTCAACTTCGTCTTCTGGGTCGGTATCGGCCACGCAGGCACGTTGATCAGCGCCGTTCTGTACCTGTTTCGACAGGACTGGCGCACGGGTATCAACCGCTTCGCAGAAGCGATGACGATCTTCGCGGTTATCTGCGCGGCAATCTTCCCTGGCATCCACATCGGCCGCCCTTGGCTGCCCTACTGGATGTTCCCAATCCCGAACCAGATGAGCATGTGGCCGCAGTTCCGCAGCCCGCTGGAGTGGGACGTGTTCGCGGTCGGCACCTACGCAACGGTGTCGATCCTGTTCTGGTACATGGGCATGATCCCCGACTTGGCCACGCTGCGTGACCGGTCGAAGAGCACGGTGCGGCGCTTGGTCTACGGCCTGTTCTCGATGGGCTGGCGCGGCTCGAGCCGTCAGTGGCACCGCTACGAGAAGGCGTATCAAATCCTTGCCGCCCTCGCGACGCCCCTGGTGCTCTCGGTGCACTCGGTCGTCTCGTTCGACTTCGCGACCGCGCAGCTGCCCGGCTGGCACACGACCATCTTCCCGCCTTACTTCGTCGCCGGCGCCATCTTCGGCGGCTTTGCGATGGTGGTGGTGCTCTCCGTTCCCGCGCGGCAATTCTTCGGGCTGAAGCGCATCATCACGATGAGGCACTTGGAGAACATGTGCATCATCATGCTCGTGACCGGCACCGTGGTTGGTTACGCCTACGCCATGGAGTTCTTCATCGCCTGGTATGGCGGTGTGCCAGAGGAGAGCTTCACCTTCATCAACCGCGCGTTCGGCCCCTACGCCTGGGCCTACTGGACGATGATCAGCTGCAACGTGCTTGCGCCCCAGCTGTTCTGGTTCCGGCGCTTCCGGCGGAGCATCCCGGTGATGTTCATCATCGCCGTGTTCGTGAACGTCGGTATGTGGTTCGAGCGCTTCGTCATCGTCTGCACGTCGCTCAGCCGCGACTTCATCCCCTCCAACTGGGGCTACTTCATCCCGACCAAGGTCGACTTCATCACCTTGATCGGCAGCTTCGGCCTGTTCTTCACCCTCTTCCTGCTGTTCTGCCGCTACCTGCCCATGGTCGCGATGGCTGAGGTGAAGGCCATTCACTACACCCACCACATGCATCATCACCACTGAGTCGGGCCTTCGAGGACTAGAGTCATGAGCGAGAAGAAGGACAAGAGCACCACCAAGAAGACGCCGGTCTACGGCATCTTGGCTGAGTACTCGGATCCAGCGGTCTTGATCGAAGCCTGCAAGAAGGTTCGCGACGCTGGTTTCAAGAAGTGGGACACGTACACGCCGTTCCCCGTGCACGGCATCGACCCGGCGATGGGCATCAAGCCCACAATCCTGCCGTGGCTGGTGCTCTGCGCTGGGCTCACGGGGCTGGCAACCGCGATCACGCTGCAGTGGTGGACGAACGCCCACGACTACGCCTGGATCGTCAGCGGCAAGCCTTTCTGGTCGATCCCCGCGAACGTGCCGATCATGTTCGAGCTCACCGTGCTGCTCAGCGCGCTGACGACCTTGGGCGGCATGCTCGCGCTGAACAAGTTGCCTCACCCATCTCACCCGCTCGATCTCAAGGAACGCTTCGAACGCGTCACCGACGACAAGTTCTTCCTGCTGATCGAGGCGAGTGATCCCAAGTACGACGCAGAGGAAGTCACGGCGCTACTGGCGGAGCATGCTGACATCGTCGAGCCGCTGATGGACGACGACCAGACCCCGGCCGAGCTGCCGCGCGGAATCATTTATGGGTTGGTCATCCTGACCGCCGCAGCGATCATCCCGTTCGCTCTGGCTGCCCACGCCCGCGAGTCCCGCAACCGGACCCCACGCATCCATGTCGTCCCCGACATGGACTGGCAGACGAAGTACAAGGCCCAGCGGGTCAACACGTTCTTCGAGGATCGCCGCGCTGACCGCCCCTTCGTGGAAGGCACCGTGGCGCAGGGCAACCTTCAAGAGGACGACCACTTCTACCGCGGAAAGTCAGGCAACACCTGGGCCACGACGTTCCCGAATCAGGTCGAGGTGAGTGAAACCACGATGAAGCGAGGCGAAGAAAGCTTCGGCATCTACTGCGCCCCTTGCCACGGACTGCAGGGCCGCGGCGACGGCATGGTGAACAAGCGTGCCGAGTTGATCGGTGCTGGCACCGACGGCTGGGTTCCGCCCTCCGACGTCACGGACCCGAACCTGATGAAGCAGCCCGTTGGGCAGCTCTTCAACAGCATCACCCACGGCGTGCGCAACATGCCCGCCTATGGCCCTCAGATTGATGTCGAGGACCGCTGGGCGATCATCCTCTACGTGCGTGCGCTTCAGCGTACTCGCAACGCCACCACCAAAGACCTGTCTCCTAGCGAGATCGCCTCGCTCAAGTAGTTACGGATATCGACATGGCCAGCAAGAAGGCGAAGCCCCGCAAGACCGTCAGCAAGACCGAGCCCGAAGAAACGAGCTCGAAGTCTGAAGCGCCGAAGTCCGAACCCGTGACCACGGACGAAGACGAGGACCACGACGAAGACGACGAAGACGACGAGACTGAGGACTCGGCGTCCGAACCGCCGCCGGCTCCCAAGAAAGAGGAGCCCAAGGCAGCCGAAAAGCCTGCTCCCAAGAAGGAGGAGCCCAAGGCCGCGGCCAGCAAGCCCGCCAAGCAGGACGAGCCCAAGAAGGCCGAGTCCAAGAAAGCCGAGCCCAAGAAAGCCGAGCCCAAGAAGGCTGAGAAGGCGGACGGTGGCCACGGCGGTCACGGCGGCGGCAAAGACGGCGGCGACCACGGCCCATCTGGCGAGAACATTCGCTTGGGCGATCTGAGCGGAACCTTGCTCAAGGTCGGCGGTGGAATGGCGGTGGTCGGCCTGGGCGGCGCCGCGGCGCTAGGCGCCAGCGCCGGTGATGGCTTCGCCCACTTCTTCCACTCGTACTTGGTGGCCTTCTGGTGGGGCCTAACCATCACCCTCGGGGCGCTGTTCTTCATCTTGGTGCAGCACCTCACCAAGGCTCGCTGGAGCCCGGTCGTGCGCCGCGTCGCCGAGATCTTCGTGAGCAACATGCCGGCGCTTGCGGTGCTGTCCCTGGTCGTGATCGTTCCAGTGATGCTCGGCAACACGGCACTCTACTCTTGGAACGACCCTCACCATGTCGCAGGCAGCCACTTGCTCCAGCACAAGGAAGGCTACCTGAACAAGACGTTCTTCCTGATCCGCTGGGTGTTCTACTTCGCGGTGTGGATCGGTCTAGGGACTACGCTGGCGAAGAACAGCGTGGCCCAGGACGCATCGGGTGACCCCGCTCTCACGCGCAAGAGCTTCGCCCTTAGCGCCCCTGGGATGCTCCTTTTTGCGCTCACGACGACGTTCGGCGCGATCGACATGATCATGAGCCTCGAGCCCGAGTGGTTCAGCACCATGTTCGGCGTCTACGTCTTCGCCGGTTGTCAGCTGAGCTTCCACTGCGTGCTGGCACTCAGCCTGCTTTGGCTGCAAGGCACCGGTCGCCTGACGAAGAGCGTGAGCGTTCACCACTTCCACGACATCGGGAAGATGATGTTCGCCTTCATCGTGTTCTGGGCGTACATCGCGTTCAGCCAGTTCATGCTGATCTGGTACGCAGACATCCCCGAGGAAACGGTGTGGTTCAAGCCGCGCTTCGTCGAGGGCTGGCAGTGGGTGAGCATCGTTCAGCTCGTGGGTCACTTCGTGATCCCCTTCTTCGGGCTGGTTTCACGCCACGTGAAGCGCAACCGCAAGGCGCTGGCTTTCTGGGCCATCTACATCCTCGTGGTGCACTACATCGATCTCTACTGGCTGATCATGCCCTCCTATGACGGGCAGAAAGCACCGCTCAGCCCGATGGACTTGCTCGCCGTGATCGGTGTGGCAGGTGTCCTGATCGCAAACGCAGCTCGGGTCGCCTCCGGGATGAACCTGCGCCCAACCAAGGACCCGCGACTGGCCAAGTCGTTGGCGTTCGAGAACTTCTGAGACGCTTCCCATGGCAACTGAAGACGACAAGCCAAACTCCGGCCTGATCGGCACCGTGACCATCGCCGGTGCCATCGCAATGGTCGCGATCTGCGCGGTCCTGACAGCGCTCGTTCGCAGCGAGCAAAGCAGCGAGGACGAGCGCAAGAACGCGGAAGCCAATCTCACCCCCGTGACGGAGCTCCGCGCGGAGCAGGGGAAGGCCCTCAACGCAGCCCCCAGCTACGTGGACGAAAAGAAGGAGCGCATCTCGTTGCCTCTCGACCGCGCGATGGCTGCGGTCGTGAAGGACATTCAGGACAACCCGCAGGCAGCAACAGCGCCAGGCAGTGAGCCTCCCCCCGCGGACGCTGACGCCGGTGCCGGAGATGCTGGGGATGCGGGCGCTGAGGCAACGGACGGCGGAGCAGCCACCGAAGGCGACGCCGCGGCTCCGACCGAGGGTCAGAAGCTCGACGGCAAGGACGAGAAGCCCAAAGACAAGAAGAAGAAGCCCGCTCCGAAGACTCAGGGTGGAAGCGGCACTCAACCTCCTCCAGGCGAGGGCGCTGAGTGATGTCTGCGGTGGTGGTCTACAGCTTCGTGCGCATCAAGCGAGCAGTTCTCTGCGCGCTGTTGGTCGCGTTCGCCCTGACCACCGCCCCGAGCACCGCGTTCGCCACCGAGCTTGGCGATGCAACCCCAGCGAAGCCGAAGCGCCTGAACGGCATCGACGTCGACGAGCACCTCGACACCGACCTGCCGCTCGATCTCGCCTTCACCGACACGGACGGGAAGATCGTCAAGCTCGGCGACTTCTTCGACGGCGAGCACCCGGTCATCATCACGCTGAACTACTCGGATTGCCCCATGCTCTGCAGCCTGCAGCTCACCGGACTGGTGAAGAGCATGAAGCAGATGGACTGGACCGCCGGAAAAGATTTCCGCGTGGTAACGGTCAGCTTGAACCCTGAGGAAAAGCCCGCGCGCTCTGCCGAAACCAAGAAGCGCTACATCACCGAGTACGGTCGACCCGAGGCCCAAGCCGGCTGGCATTTCCTCACGGGCAGCGAAGCCAACATCAAGGCCTTGGCCAACGCGATTGGCTTTCGCTACGGCTACAACGAGGTGCGCAAAGAGTACGTGCACCCGGCTGCGCTCACTCTAGCGACCCCCAAAGGCAAGATCGCCCGCTACCTGTACGGCATCGAGTATCACCCGAAGACCCTGCGTCTCGGTCTGGTCGAGTCCTCCGAGGGCAAGATCGGCTCCACCGTCGACAGGCTGATTTTGTACTGCTTTCACTACGATTCCGGTGAAGGCAAATACGCACCCGTGGCCATGAACATCATGCAGGTCGCGGGTGGGGCTACCGCCCTTCTACTAGGCGGTGTGCTGTCCTCGCTCTGGGCCAACGAGTTCCGGAAGCGACGCAAGCGAGACAAGAACAAGAACGCTCCGCAACCCGCGGACGACGAGTCCACCAACTCGGACCAAGAGTCATGACTAACGTAACGAGCATGCTGCTCGCTGCCCTGCAGCCGAGCGACAAGCCAAAAATCCCTCACAGCCCGAACTTCTGGACCCCAACGGAGTCGTCCACCTTCGCGAAGGACGTCGACTGGCTGTTCCAGTTCATCACCTGGACGAGCACCGTCGTGACGCTTGGGGTGGTCGCTGCCATGGTGTTCTTCTGCGTGAAGTACCGTGCGACGGATCGCTCCAAGAACGAGCGTCCCACGAGCGACGTCGATCACGACAACACGCTGGAGATCACCTGGTCGGTGATCCCGCTGTTCTTCGTGATCGCGTTCTTCGTCTTCGGCTTCAAGGGCTGGATCGACCTGCGGACCCCCCCCAAGGACACCTACGACATCCACGTCACCGCGCAGAAGTGGAAGTGGCTGTTCCAGTATCCGAGCGGATACGTCAGCGACACCCTGCACGTGCCGAAGGACCGTCCGGTCAAGGTCATCCTCGAGAGCCAGGACGTGATCCACTCGTTCTACGTCCCAGCCTTCCGTCAAAAGATGGATGCGGTTCCAGGGCGCTACACGTACGCCTGGTTCCAGGCCATCGAAGAGGGCGAGTTCCCACTCTTCTGCGCCGAGTACTGCGGCACCTCCCACTCGGACATGATCACCAAGGTCGTCGTCCAGAAGCCGGAAGACTTCGACGCGTGGCTGAAGAAGGCCGCCGAAGAAGAAGAGCAGCAGGCGCTCAAGAACCCCGTGGCTTACGGCGAAACCCTCTACAACCGCAACGGTTGTGCAACCTGTCACTCCACGGATGGCTCCATCAAGGTGGGTCCCAGCTTCAAGGGGCTCTGGGGCAAGACCGAGAGCTTCGCGGACGGCACCAGCGTCGCCGTAGACGAAAACTACATCCGTGAGTCGATCGAGGATCCCCAGGCGAAGATCGTCAAGGGCTTCCCCGCGAGCATGCCCACGTTCAAGGGCAAGCTCTCCAACAACCAGCTCCGGGCGATCATCGAGTTCATCAAGAGCCAGAAGTGAGTCACTGAAATGGCCAGCACCACAACAACCCCCGACGCATTTGGAAACGCTCATCCTTCGAAGGATGAGAGTTACCTCACGAACGAGAGAGGCCTCCGTTCGTGGATCCTCACGCTGGACCACAAGCGGATCGGCGTGATGTATCTGATTGGTGTGCTCCTTTCGTTCACGCTCGGCGGCTTCTTCGCCTTGATGGTGCGCACGGAGCTCTTCACCCCCGGCCGCACCATCATGGATGCGGACACTTACAACCAGATGTTCACGCTGCACGGCGCAGTGATGGTCTTCTTGGTCATCATCCCGGGTATCCCCGCGGCACTAGGCAACTTCGTGCTGCCAATCCAGCTTGGGGCGAAAGACGTCGCCTTCCCGCGTTTGAACCTGTTCAGCTTCCACCTCTGGACCATCGGCGCGATGTTCCTGGTGCTGAGCATGTACATCAGCGCGGCGGACACGGGCTGGACCTTCTACACGCCGTACAGCACGACCACGACCACCGCGGTCATCCCCGCGACGTTCGGCGCGTTCATCCTCGGCTTCAGCTCGATCTTCACCGGTCTGAACATGATCGTGACGATCCACAAGCTGCGTCCCCCGGGCATGACCTGGTTCCGCATGCCGCTCTTCTGCTGGGCCATCTACGCGACGGCCATCATGCAGGTGCTCGCGACGCCGGTGCTCGGCATCACGCTGCTCATGTTGATCGTCGAGCGCGCCTTCCACGTCGGTATCTTCGACCCGGCGCTCGGCGGTGACCCCGTGCTCTACGAGCACTTCTTCTGGTTCTACTCGCACCCGGCGGTCTACATCATGATCGTGCCGGCCTTCGGCGTGGTCAGCGAGGTCATCGCAGCCTTCAGCCGTAAGAAGATCTTCGGCTACAAGTTCATCGCCCTGTCCTCGGTGGCGATCGCGATCTTGGGCTTCCTCGTGTGGGGCCACCACATGTTCGTCAGTGGCCAGTCGACGCTCGCGGGCACGATCTTCAGCGCCATTACGTTCCTGATTGCGATTCCAACCGCTATCAAGATCTTCAACTGGCTCGCGACCATGTACAAAGGTCGCATCTTCCTCGACACCCCGATGCTGTACGCGCTGGCGTTCCTCTGGGTGTTCACGATCGGTGGCGTCACGGGCATGTACCTGTCCGTCA
>JBFXBK010000110.1:0-24572 GCA_050183255.1 Polyangiaceae bacterium
ACTCAAGGCAGTTCATGAAGATGGCGTAGGTCGCTTCAAGCGCACTCGGCTCTTCGAAGATGCACGCGTAGTCGACGTCATCTAGCAGCGGATGCCCAACAGTGCCGTTCGCGATCCAGAACGAGAAAAGTCGGACAGCTCCGCTCAGCGAAGGTGAGACGCGCTTCATCACATCGAGGCTATCAGCGTCCCCGTCCTGAATCATCCACGCCTTTGCCCTGGCGTGGCGGTTCCGACTCTCAACTCCATCACGCCTTCATCTGGCCCCGCCAGCGGTGGCGACTTGGTGCGCTTGGCCGGAACCGCGTTTGCTGCCGAGGTTCGAGTTCGCGTCGGGGCGCAGCTTGCTGTCGTCGTCGCGGTTCGTGATGAAGCCGGTGTCAGCATCGCCGACGTTCGCACTCCCTCAGGAGAGCAGGGGCTCGCGGACGTCGTCCTCGAGAACCTCGACGCTGGTGGCAATCAAATCCCCGGGGAATCGGCCGCGCTGCCGCAAGCGTACCGGTTCGTCCGCACGCCGGTTGCGCCCGAAGCCAACCTGACGCGCGTCGTCCGCCAGCTCCTGCGCGAGCTGAAGCGCCAGGTGCTCGCGAATGTCTCGACGACCATCTCCGTCGACTACGACGACAGCCCGGGCGACGGCCTGAACATCGTGGCGATGGCCTCATTGCCGTCGCTGGTCTTGAGCGGCCCCACGCTGCGCGAGAACCGCTTCTACTCGACCAACGAGAGCCACGAAGACCTGGTGGCAGGGACAAGTGGTCCCGAGCTTCAGCGGCGCAAGACGCCGTTCACGACGGACCTGGTATTCACGCTCACTGGGGCCAGTAACCGCACCGCAGAGCTGCTGAACCTGATGGCGGCTGCCGCCACGTTCCTGAATCGGAACCGGTGGCTGGAGCTCGTGCGTGACCCAGCGCGTCCCGAGCTCGGCTCGGTGCGTTGGGAGCTCGCTGCGGACGGGGAGTTCCGCACTCAACTCGCAAGCCGCGATGACGTTCGGGCGTTTACGTGCGGATTCATCGTGAGGGGCTTCGATATCGACGAAGGGCTGCCCCTCGACCGCACGCGGCTCGTGACTGACCCCGAGCTTCAAACGGAGGCGCTGCCTTGAACGTCATCCTGTCGAACCGGGGGCGCGGCGCATTGGTGTTCGTGCTGGCTCACGAGCGCTACTGCCGCGCCCTCGGTCGGTGCGGATGTGCCGTGCCGGACGAGCGTTCAGGGCGCCGGATCCCGCGCTCCCTGACCGTCCCAACCGGCACTCGAAGCACGCCGCTCCCCGAGACCATCCTCATGCTCGACGACGTCGACCGCGCCATCCGACGCGGAGCCCTGGGCGTCGAGCGAGTGACCGCTGTGGAGCCCGAGCGCGCCTCTCCCCCACCTGAGCCCGTGCCGAATACGCGCGAAAAGAAGAAGCGAGGCAGTCGATGAGCGGACAGCTTCTGTCGTCCAAGGTCGTCATCGTCGAAGAGGAGCCCCGCGTCCGCGGCATTCCTTCGGCTCCTACGTCGGTCGCCGGCGCCGTTGGCATCACCGAACGCGGGCCCGTTGGCCAGGCCGTGTTGTGCTCGTCGTTCGACGAGTTCCAGGACAAGTTCGGAGGCTTCACGGTCGACGCGGACATGCCGCTCGCAGCCATGGGCTTCTTCGAGAACGGCGGCAGCCAGCTGTGGGTCGTGCGCACGACGCACTATGGCGACGTCAGCGACCCGAGCAGCGCGCTCGGAGTGCGAGCGTCCGGTTTCCTGGCCGCGGGCGGCGGTCCCACTCCAGCCTCCGTACAGGGAGCGACCTCGGGTCCGTTCCGGCTCACGGATGGGAGCTTGATCCGTGCGGTAGTCGATGGCGGAGCACCGCAAGACGCGGTGTTCATCGGCTCTGCTGCGACCGTTGCAGCTGGTGGCGCGAGACCGTTCGCGCTGGCCGACGGCATGAACCTCCTCTTGCGCTTCGACGGCGGCGCAGAGCAGGAGGTCGTGTTCGCTGCTGCGGACTTCAACAACATCGCTCTGGCCACGCCTCCGGAAGTCGCAGCGCTCCTGAACCGAGTCCTTGTTGGCGCGCGCGCGAGCGTCACCGCTGGCATCCTGCAGGTGCAGAGCGACACCCTCGGACTCGCAGGCCAAGCGCAGATCGTTGGAGGCACCGCTAACACGGTGCTCCAGTTCCCTGACGCGACCGTCAGCGGCGGCGGCAACGTCCCGAACCTCGCTGCAGTCGACGTGCTGGATGTGCGCGTGGTGGTGGAAGCCGCAATCCCCACGCTCCACGTCGTGGAAGGGCCTGGCGGGCAGGTGGTGCTCGAGACCGTCGGCACGGGACCGACCGCCACACTGGAGGTCGACGCAGCAACCAGCGCTGCGTTCGGGTTCGATGCGGCGCTGCACACGGGCGCCGCGACTGGCGCTGCGCAAGCAATCCAGATTGAGGGCAAGGACCCTGGCGTCTACGGCAATCGCGTCGAGGTCGAGGTGCGAGCCGCCACCAACGGCTCTGCTGACGCGTTCGACCTCCTCGTCGTTGAGGACGGCGTGTACCGCGAGGTCTTCCCGAATCTGTCGATGACAGAGGCGCATCCGCGCTACGTCGAGACCGTCATCAACAACGCGCGCACTGGGTCGCTGTACATCGGCGTCACAGACCAGCGACTCGCGGGCACGCCCATCCCCCATCCTCAGACCATCGCCCTTGCCGGCGGAAACGATGGGCTGCTCGGACTCGACGACGCAGACTTCATCGGCAGCGAAGCGGGGCACACCGGGCTGCACGCACTGGACGCGGTGCAAGACCTCTCCCTGCTGATCGTGCCAGGACGAGCGACGCCCGCGGTCCACGACGCGATGCTTCGCTACTGCGAGGTCACGCGCAACGGCATGGCTTTCGCGGTGCTGGACCCTCCTGCAAGTCTCAGCGCACCGGAGATCGTGACCTACGTGGCGACGACCGCGTCCCTGGAGAACCTCTCCGAGTACGGGGCGATCTACTGGCCGCGCATCGAGGTCCTGAACCCGCAGAAGAGCGTGTACGGTAACGCGGAGCGCATTGTTGCGCCGCCTTCGGGAGCAGTTGCTGGCGCGTATGCACGCACCGATGGCGAGCGCCCCGGTGGCGTCTACGACCCGCCGGCAGGCATCGACAAGGGTCGGCTCTTCGGGGTGCTGGGCTTCGAGACCGACGAGGTGCTCGACGAGCGCAAGCGCGACCTAGTTTATCCGCACAGAATCAATCCGCTCACGACCGCGCCTGGTCTGCCGCGGTACATCGACGGGTCACGCACCCTGAAGGGCGAGGGGAACTTCCCGTACGTCGCCGAGCGGCGGGGCGTCATCTTCATCGAGCGAAGCCTGCGGCTGGGGCTCGAGTTCGCGCGGCACAAGAACAACACCGAAGCGCTACGAGCTCAGGTGCGCCGCACCATCACCGCGTTCTTGCTCACCCAGATGAACAACGGCGCGTTTCGCTCGCGGGAACCTGCGAAGGCGTTCTTCGTCGACATGAGCGCGAACACCCCGACGGTCATCTTCGCCGGTCAGCTGATCGCCCGCGTCGGCCTCGCCACTAACAAGCCCGCCGAGTTCATCATCCTGCGCATCAGCCAGGATACAAGGGCACTCGAAGCGGAGCTCGCCGAATCGAATCCGTGAGGAGCTAGCAGATGCCGGTTATCGGGAATCCTCGGTCATTTTTTAAACGTCACTCATTCGTAGTGGAAATTGATGACATCACGCACGCTGGCTTCCAGAAGTGCAGCGAGCTGTCGGTCGAGGTAGCGAACGTCCAGTACTTTGAAGGCGGCAGCCTCATCCCCAACAAGAGCCCCGGACGGCTGACGTTCTCGGACGTGACACTCGAGCGTGGAGCCACCTCCGACCATGAACTCTTCGACTGGTTCCAGGACGTCGCGATCACGTCGAGCGGATTCGGGCTTGCTGACCCGAACTACAAGCGGAACCTCGACATCGTGCAGAAGGACCGCGACGGCGTTTCCCTGCGGCGTTGGTCATTATCGCGTGCGTGGCCGGTGAAGTTCGTGGCTGGGGAGTGGGACAACGAGGCTGACGAGAACGTCATCGAGTCGGTGACGCTGACGTATGACTTCTTTGAGTTAAGCAGGTGATGAAACCGCTTCGGTTGTTCCTCGCAGTGGTTGGCGCACTCGTAATGACCGGCTGCAAGCCGCCGGAAGCTTGGCTCGACGAGCTGAACCTCTACCCGGACGCTCCGACCTGCTCCTACGCCACGCGGGACTGCCAGACGCACTGGTTGCTTTGCTCGGCGCTCTGTGAGCGGACAACGGATGGCGTCTCGTTTCCTCGTGGGAGTAGACCGCAGCGTGCGGACAAGCGTTGCGCGAGCTACCGCAAGGGAGCTCGGCGAATCTGCGCGGATGTGAGAGGCGAATCGTTCGAGAGCGCGATCTGCGCCGACTACGAGGAGGGCTGGTGCGAGTGGGAGGTAGAGTGTTTGCCGAGGCCCGTTGGAGCGCAGAGTTGCTCGTCCCTTAGCCATGTTGCCCCTACGTTCTAGCCTCGTGGCAGGGTTTGCACACCGGATTCTTGCCGCGTGGCACTGGCTTGGATCGAGCGAACACCTTTCTGCATGCCGGATTTCCGCACGTATACACGTTGTCACCGCCAACAATACGTTCCACGTGCTGCTCTAGATAGATCGGTTCCATGTCGAACTTGAACTGGTTCAGCCTAAAGGAGGATTGAGCCTGTGCTCGGTCGTACTGATCCGGATGGGTCGTGAGGAGGACCACCTTCCGAGAATAGTCGGGCACCACAGTGCTGATCCCCGGCAACATATCTAGGTCCCCGCTCACGACGACATGGATACTTGTCGGATGGTTGATTGTGCGTTCAACCAAGCGAGCAACGAGCGAGGTATCGACCATCTTTTCCTGATACCGCTGCTGTGCCAGCTTCTCGACCATCCATCGACGGAGGGGCACTTTGAATATCCCGCAATCCAGGAAACCAGCAGCCAAGGCCTCATCAACAAATCGCTGACGGGCATTCGTGCTGCGCGTGATCACGGTGGTATCAGGCCAATCCTCGTCAATCTCCTCAGGGATACTGAAGAGCGCTGTGTAGTAGTAGAGTTCTCCCCTTTCGATCGCCTCGCCGTTCAGTCGAGCCGAAAGTTGCTCTCCAACGACATCAAGCAACCGACTGAAGTCCAGCCGAAACCGATTGGACGGATACTCAGTGCGGCTGGAAAGCAGCCCTTCCGCACCACACTGCTTGAACAGCCAGCTGCCATCGACATACATGTTGAAGTTCATCGCGCTCCTCCCGGGAACTGAACGCGTCGCAGTCCCCCTCCGTAGTGGTTACCAGCTTTGCCTTCCCGGAGGCAACGCATGTCCATCATCACCTGCCCATCGGGACTCACTGGCCGCATTCGTGACATGAAGGTGCGCGAGGAGCGCGTTCTGACCGATCGCAAGCTAGCGAAGTCTGGCGGGCAGATTGATCAGCTACTCAACGCTTGCTGGGAGGAGACGCACCAACCCGGTCTCTACTCGCTTAGCGATTCGGGGAAGCTGAACTGGGGCACCGTACTCCAAGGAGATCGCTTCTACGCGCTCGTCATGCTGCGCGTGCTCACCTACGGCCCTGAGTACGCATTCGCGGTGAGCTGCCAGAACGGCGGGTGCCGAGCCCGCATCGAGTGGGAGTTTGACCTGCGCGAGCTTCCGGTGCGTGAGCTCTCCGAGGAGTCCAGGACTGCCTTCGCAGCAGGGAACCGCTTCGAGGCGAAGCTCCCCGATACAGGGCAGCGCCTCTGGTTCCGGCTGATGACTGGAGACGACGAGCGCAAGCTGCCAGCGCTGCAGCGCTCGAATCCAGATCGGGTTCTCTCTTCAGTGCTCAACTACCGCGTGCTCGAGGTCGAGGGTGTCGAGCCAAAACAGAAGCGTCAATTCCTCGAGGATTTGTCGCTGCGCGACGCCGACTTCCTCGTCGATGAGTTCGACCGCGTCGACTGCGGCATCGATACGACGATCGAGATCGAGTGCCCTGAGTGCTTCACCACGCAGGAGGTTGAGCTCCCTTTCGACAAGGGGTTCTTCCTGCCGGGTCGGAACCGGACGGCGAGGCGGAAGGGCCGTACCAGCTCTTTCCTCAGCTAGGGGTCGACGGCTGGCTCGAGGGTCTCTTTCAGCTCTGCTGGGTTCAGCACGGCGGCTCGGGGCTGCTCCTGCCGTGGAGCGCGGCGCTCGAGCTGTCGACCGCTGACCGCGATTGGTTGCTTGAGCGGATCCAGAGCCAGCGCCGCTTTGAAGCCAAGGAGTTGGAGAAGGCGAGCAAAGGCAAGCGATGACCCACGGAAACGGTGAGCCCGAATGCTGAACAACATGGGCCTCGGGTTCGTGTTCACGGCACGAGACCTCGCGTCCGGCACGATCCGCAACCTCGAGCGCAACTTCATGGGCCTCGACCAGCGAGTCGGGCTCGGTGCTGCGCGCATTCAGAGCGCGTTCATGCAGCTCGGGGTCGGCCTCGCGGTCTTCACCGCTGGAGCAGCAGCGGTCGGCGCTGGCTTGAGCCTCGCCAACGCCGCCGGCGAATTCGAGCAAGGGCTCGCGTCTGTTGGCGCCGTTACGCGAGCAACGACGGACCAACTCCACAGTCTGCGCAACGCCGCCATCCAGGCCGGTGTCGAGACCCAGTTCTCCCCCGCGGAAGCAGTCGCTGGACTCCAGTCGCTGGCGACCGCAGGGCAGACCGCGGAGCAAGCTACGCGCACGCTCATCCCAGTGCTCGACCTCGCTGCGGGGTCACTGGGACAGCTCGGGGTATCACAAGCCGCCGACGCGCTCGTCGGCACGCTCAACGCCTATGGTGTCGCAGCGGACCAGGCGACGGGCGTCACCGACAAGCTGCTCCGCATCACGCAGCTGACGAACTTCCAGACGCGGGACTTCGAAGCGGGGCTGTCCAAGGCCGCCGCTACAGGCGCGGTGTTTGGGCAGGACCTGAACGACGTGCTCATCACGATGGGCTTGCTCCGCAACCGCAACATCGACGCTTCGAGCTCGGCGACAGCGTTCCGTGAGGCTGTGCGTCGTGTGGGGTCGGATAGCCGAGCGCAGCAGGCGGTGACGGGTGCGGGAATTGAGATCTTCGACGAGCAGTCGAACCAGATGCGCTCGATCGTCGACATCATGGACGAGTTCGCCAAGGCGACCGCCGGCATGTCCGCTGAGGAGCGCAATCGCCGCGTCGTCACGGCGTTCGGCGCTCGCGGCTTGCTCGCCTTCAACTCGATCCTGAACGCCAGCTTCACCACGATGCGCGATGGCCAGGAGGTCACCCTCAAGGGGACCGAAGCGCTAGCGGCGCTCCGCGAGGAGATGAGCGGCGCAGAGGGCACAGCAGCGCGCTTCCGGGAGAAGTTGCTCGACACCTTTGAAGGGCAAAAGACGTTACTCAAGGGCTCGATGCAGACGCTGGCTATCGTCTCCGGCGAGGCATTCGCTCAGTTTTTCAAGCCAATCGTGTCCGTCGTCATCCAGATCGTGAACGCGGTGCTTGGTGCGTTCCAAGCGTTACCCGCGCCGGTGAAGAAGGCGTTCGCTGCGTTCGTGACCGGCGCTGGTGCAGTCGTGGCGTTGGTTGGCGGCATCATCGCCGCGAAGGCAGCGATCGCGCTTCTGGCGATTGGGCTTCAAGCCATCGGCGTGACGCTGGGAGGCATCGTCGCGATCGTACTCCCGGCGGTAGCTATCTTCGGACTGCTCGCGCTCACCATCGCAGGCTTCGTCGTCGCGTTCCGAGACAACGTCGGGGGCATCAGCGACTTCTTCACGCGGTTCAAGGAGCAGGTGGGGCTCGCCTTCAAAGGGCTCATGCAGCTCTTCGATCAGGGCGGCTTCTCTGGAGCCGTGAAGGATGAACTCAGCCGCGCGGAAAACGGAGGACTGAAGGACTTCCTCATCTCCGTCTACACCTGGGTCGCCCGAATCAAGAACTTCTTCTCAGGCATCGCATCAGGCTTCTCCGCAGGAGTCGCCGCTGCCAAGCCGTCCATCGAAGCGTTCCTGAACGCGCTCACGGGACTAGGAAAGTCCCTGGGGCTTCTCTCGGAGAAGGACGACGCCACCACGGCGTCCAATAAGTTCGAGGCGTTTGGGAAGACGGGCGAGCGCGTCGGGAAGGCGCTGGCTCGGGCGTTCGACTTCGTCGTGCAAGTGCTCACCGCAGTGACCGAAGTCGCCCAGGGCGTGGCTGCAGGTTGGGACTACATGACCCCAGGGATCGACATGGTGAAGAACGCGCTCAGCCAACTTGGAGACAAGCTCGACGAAGCCATCAACCAGCTCTTCGGCAGTCGCGAAGCGACCGACCAGAGCGGCGGTGGTTGGCGCACGCTCGGCACCGTCATCGCGTTCAGTATCGGCATGGCCTTGGGGGTCATCGGCGCGTTCGTGACCGTCATCTCCGCGATGGTGGCGGTGGTGAGCGGCGTTGTGGGCGCTGTGATGGCGTCCTTCAGCGGTCTCGCGGACGTCGTCACCGGCGTGGTGTTCATCATCGGCGGCATCATCAATGGCAACTGGTCAGACATCTGGAAGGGCATGAAGCTGGTCGCGTTTGGCGTGGTGGATGCCGTGATTGGCGTCGTGCTCGAGCTCGCCGGCGCCATCGCGGGCGTCGTCGATGCGCTCGCAGGCCTCTTCGGAAAGAACACGAAGTACCAGCAAGGGATCCGTGACTTCCGTCAGTCAATCCGCACGGATATGGCCGACCGTTACGGCGTCCAAGACCTCACGTTCACCAAGCCGGTACGTGCCGTGCCTCAGGCGAACATGACGCCAGCAACCGAAGCGACTGCGACGATGCCCGCTGCGGCCGCGATGAGTAGCAACGCGGCAACTCCGCTGGTGGTGAAGGCGCCACCTGCGCCGCCACCTCCCCCGGTCAACGTTCAGCTTCAGGTTGATGGGCAGACGCTAGCCTCAGTCGTCGCGAAGGCGAACCGGGACGCGGCGTCCCGGTCGTTCTCACCTGTCCCGAGCTACTAGGAACTAGTCAAGCCCCAGGCAGGCGTAACTCGCCTGGCCACATGCTCCCCCAGAAATGCTTTGGACCCCACCAGAATCGTTGACCTGAACGCAGTAGGTTCCTCGCACATACGCCCCAAACGAGTTCTGCGAGTCTGCCGTCAGCGTCGCAGCGATCCCACCGGGGCACCCAACGTACTCCTCGCCAACAATTTTTGTGGTGGCAGGAGCTTTCATTTGGGCTGTTAGTCCCTCCTTCGCAAGCTTTCGGAGCTTCGCGTCGGCGGCTCGGTTGGATGCGGCAGCAACCCGTCGTTCCCACTCTCGCCAGTTCGCTCGCATGGCTTCCCTCGCTCGCTCCCTAGCCCGTTCTCGCTCTGCTTCGAGTTCCTCAGCCGGATTGATGCCTTGCTCAAGCAGAGCCTGACGCTCCCGACAGAATTTCACGGCGCCCTCACGGCGACACTTTTGGATGGCTTGCTCAAGCGCCTTGCCCAGCAGCCCTCGATGTGATGCTTCAGCCTCGCAGGTTTCACTTAGATGAGTGTCGGCCGTGCGGATATCGAGACCTTCGCCACCGGAGTAGCGTCGCCCCGATACCGCGTCGATGCAGAGACGCATTTGTTCGCCCGCTACCCGAATCTCGCTCGATCGCTCCAGGAGCGGTGTGCCCTCAAGTCTGATCGTTCCAAGCGTCCTGCCCTTTCCTCGCACGACCAGGCGGTCCTCCATTCGCTGAGGAAGGTCTGTGATCGGAAACACGACACGCCCCTCGTCGTCAGTGGTCCCGACCGCAAGCAGGGTTTCAGACATCTGAAGTTGTAGCGCCATCCGCGGAAGCGTTTCGCTCTCGCACGTTTTCCACGCGGTACTAGATTGACCCATTCGCTTCCGTACTTCGCGTCGCTCACCGGTCAGGGACGAGTTGTAGATGAGCGCAATCAAAGGCACAACCGCGAGCCCTAGAGTCACCCCTCCCGTGACCTGCCTGTCACGCTTCTCATCGCTCGTGCAGTCCCGAGTCGTGCCATCATCGTCCTGTTGCTCACAGGGAGCAGCTAAGATACCAGTCCCCACGACCCCCAGGCCCGCAGCAAGGATGATGTTCCAGGTCTGCTTACTCCCGCTGCCTTCCTTCCATTCAGACGTGATCGCGGCCGTGAACTCCTCATCGTATCGCGAAGTTGTTCTGCACTCCACGACGCGTTTTATAGTCACGGAAACGCTGTCAACGGCCACGTCCACATCCACGAGTTGGGTCAGGTTGCGCTTCTCCCGACTAAGGCGTGCGCTGGATTCGACAGGGCGTGGATGACCGAGGGGCAGCACTGACTCTCGGAAGTCGGAGCTGCCAGCGAAGCATCCTGGTAGAAGGAATGCAGTTGTGAGCGCAAAGGGTAGACGTCTCATCGCCAAATTCGGAGCGTATCAAGCGCGTGAGGTGTGGCCAACCTCCATATCGCACCCGGTAGGGCGCCGCACGGCAGCACGATTTGCCCCTCATTTGTCCCAGGGATCGCCCCCCGCGACCTTTGCCCAAGCGTGCCGCTCCGCGCCGCGTTCAGCCGTCCCCCACGGTGCATCCTCGCCAACCTCTCGAATGGCGAGTCGATGGAGTGCCTATTCAACCCGACTGAGCTGAGCGAGAAGCTGCAGGTCAACTACAACCGGCTCCAGGTTCCCGGCCTCTCCCACCAGCCGCTGCAGTTCCAGAACACCAGCAACCGCCAGTTCTCAGGCGTTGAGTTCTACCTCGACCGTTTCTTCGCCGCGGAGCAGCCGGGCGATCCAGACATCCTCGAGTTCCGCTATTTCCTTCGAGCGTTCACCGTGCCTCCGGAAGGCACCGAGGGCGTCGTCAACACCGCGCCGCCTCGCGTGCTCTTCATCTGGCCCGAGGTGCTGACCGTCGAGGCGGTCATTGGCAGCGTTGAGTTCCGCTACAAGCAGCTCGCAGTAGACGGCGCCGTGCTTGTGTACAGCGCGGACGTGACCTTCGAGGAGATCCTCGACGAGCGCGTCACGAGCGAGGAACTCCGAGAGGGTGAGGACTGATGCCTCCCCGCACCGGCTCCCGTCACTCGTTCACGCGGGGGGTCCGCGACGAGCGCGGCAGGCTCTTCCTCACGGAACGAGAGCCCTACGCCTTCAGAACTCACGCCGACACACGCTCTCACGTCGTCGCGCAAGGCGACACGCTCTTCGACCTCGCGGGTCGCTACTTCGCACCGCTCCCACGCGCCTGCGGCTTCTGGTGGGTCATCGCAGACTTCCAGCCGGACCCCATCATCGACCCCACGCTTGAGCTCCAACCTGGGCAACAGCTGTTCATCCCAAGCCTCCGGGTGCTGACGGACGTCGTCCTCGGGGAGTGGCGACGACGAGGTGCTGCATGAGCATGCTCGTCGACGATCGCAGCGCTCCGGGTGTCCGCATCACGGTGCTTGCTAACGAGAAGGCTGCGAGTGGCGAGCCGTTGGAGCTCGACGGCCGCTTGCTATCCTTCAGCTTCGAGGACTCGCAGAAGAAGACCGACCAGGTCTCACTGCAACTCGACAACTTCGACCTCGCGCTGTTCGAACGACAGGAGATCCTCCAAGGCGTCACCCTCGAGGTCTCCTGGGGCTATCCCGGCAACATGGCGCCACCTCGGCGCGTGGTGATCAAGAAGCTGAAGGGCTTCCAGACACTGACCCTCGAAGGTCAGGCCACGAGCGTGCTCATGAACCGTGAGGTGAAGTCTCGTGCGTGGACGAACCAGACGCGCAGCGACGTGGCGCGCGCCATCGCGAAGGAGCAAGGCTACGAGGGCGACTTCGTCGACGTAGAGGACACCGCCGAGGTCATCGAGACGATCAACCAGAGCGCAGAGACCGACGCGCGATTCCTTAAGCGTCTCGCAGCTCGGCACGACTTCGACTTCTGGAGCGACGACGCGGGCTTTCACTGGCGTTCTCGGGACCAGAGCAAGGCGCCGACGCATGTGTTCACGTGGTTCGCAGATCCAGATCGGGGTGAGGTGATCTCGCTGAGCGTTGAGTCCGACCTCGCCCGTCGGGTTGGCAAGGTGAAGGTCAAGGCCCGGAGCCCGCTGACCAAGTCCACGATCGAAGCGGAGTCGACCAACACGAACACCGAACGCACCACGCTCGCGGAAGAGGTCGAGGTCGTCGATCCACAGACGGGCAACACCGAGATCCAGGTGCGCAACGCCACTCAGACCACCCACCACAGCACCGCGACAACGCCTGAAGCGGCGAAGACGGAAGCGAAGGCGCGTTTCCGCAAGGCGGAGCGAGCGACCATCAAGCTCACGATGCAGGTCGTTGGCGACCCCACCATCCGCGCGAAGGAAGTGATCGAGCTACGCGGCGCCTCGAGCTTCCTATCTGGCAAGTACTACGTCACCGAGGCAAAACACACGGTCTCTGGCTCAGGGTACGTGACAGACCTCAAGCTCACCCGAGACGGTACCGGACGGCGCCAGGGCTCGGGCAAGCGCAAGAAGAGCGAAACCACACCGCCTCCGCAATCGGAAGACGGGCAGTCACAGGGTGGTGAACGCAATCGCGCACAGGCCTCCCAGGGAATGAGCGAGGTTGAGGTCGTCGATCCCGTCACCGGGGATTCGCACGTCGAATACCGCCGAGGCGGCCAAGTGATCGGCGCGGAAGATCCAGAAGCCGGGATGAGCGTCCCGCGCGGAAAGGCAAGCTGATGACTCAGTTCGACGACGACCTTGAGCAAGATGCTACACCGATGCTGGGGCTCTACGTCGGCTACGTCACGCAGCGTGACGACCCAGAGCAACTGGGCCGCGTGAAGGTGTGCATCCCCGGCTTGCTCGAGCCCGAGAGCGCCTGGGCGTGGCCGCTGGGAACGGGCGGAGGTGGGTCGAAGGACACGGGGCTCTTCGCTGTTCCTGAAGTCGGCGCCGAAGTCGGCGTTTTCTTCAACCGAGGCGACGTCGATGCTCCCTACTTCCTCGCGGCAAACTGGGGCAAGCCGAACGGTGAGAGCGAGGTGCCCGAAGAGGCTCAGCGCCTGTCGCCTGACAACCGTGTGATGGCGACGCCGACGTTTCGGGTTGAGCTCGACGAGTCGAAGGGCGCGCGCAAGCTCCGCCTCACGAACAAGAAGACGGGCGACCACCTCGTGTTCGACGCTGAAGAGAACTCGGTGACGCTCGAAGCAACGACGGCCATCACGCTCAAGGCAGTCGGAGCCATCTCGCTCGAAGCGACACAGGTCACCATCGCGGGTCGAGTTGTGCGTCCCATTGCCGAGCCCATCTGAGGTCCCATGGCGCTTCCCATCTGCCTTGATATCCCCGCGCTCGACGATCCGTTCGCCCTCGACTTGCCTGGCGGAATCACGATTGAGCACATCAACCTGATGGAGGTGATCCAGCCGGCGCTCACCCCGCTGGTTCCGCTGTTCGATGTCGTGGACACGATCGTCGCCGTCTACAACTGCATGAAGGCGATCCCCGACTCCTTGGGACCACCGCCAGACCCGACGGCGATTGCGATCTGCATCCCTGAGCTTGGCGAGAAGGTGGCGAAGCTGCTGCGGCTCATCCCGCAGCTGTCGCTGCCCTACACGTTGATTGGGCTCATCGACCTCGTCATCCGGACGCTTGAGCAGGCGAAGCGGGAGCTTCACCACCTGCAGCTCCAGATGCAGCAAATCCTGGGAGCCATCGACCGCGCCACGAACCTCGAAGACGCGGGGCTCATGGCGATCACGAGCTGCGCCGAGGCCAACGTCGCTCAAGAAGCCAGGAACGTTGGTCAAATGCTCGCGAGCCTCGGCAAGCTCATCGGGCTCATCAACCTGTTCATGGACTTGATCGGAGGGCCGAAGGTTCCGGACCTCTCGGACCTGGCTGGCATGCCACTCGACGACGCGGTCCCGGCCATCGACGCGCTCATCGAGCAGATGAAGGCGATCCGCGAACAAGTCCCTGTACCGTGAGGAATCGATGCCCGAAGCACCGCGCAACCTGCTCACCCCGTTTCGGCGAGACAAGAAGTCCGACTTCGCCTCGGGCACTGGTGAAGACCTGCTCGCATCGAAGGTGCGCCAGACGCTGCTGACCGAAGGGGCGACGCAGCGTTCGTCCGGCGAGCTGCCATGGCGCACGAACTTCGGGTCAGCGCTGACCCTGCTCAGGCATCAGCGGAATGATGTGGCGCTGAAGGAGCTGGCGCGGGTGTACGTGCGGGATGCGCTGAGGCGGTGGCTTGGTGGCACACGAGTTCACAACGTCGCCGTTCGCCCACACGACGCCGCCCTCCAGATCTCCGTCACGGCGTCCACGCGAAATGCCGCGCGATCGGAGTTCCGGATGGCAACAGAGCGTTAGCTGACCGGGCGGAAGCGCGACACAGTCGAAACCTCAATAACCCCAAAGCAAGGCGCTTGTGCTCGTTTACGGACGCGAAACGGGCATGGTAGGAAGAGGGGTTTCTGCCGCCACTCGGCGAGCGGCAGTGCATCTTGCTGGGAGTGAGGAACTCTCGATTGTGAGGAAGCATGCGTTGGTACGTGAGCGTGGATGGCCAACCAACAGGCCCATACGAGGAAGAGCAGATCGTCGACCTCGTGAGATCGGGACGGCCCGATCTGTACATCCGAGGCGAAGGTGGTGGCGCTTGGTTGAGCATCCAGCAGTCACCCTTCGCGGGCTACGCCCCACCCCCGCCATCCCTGAACCCCATGTACTCGCAAGCGCAGCCGGCTCAGCCAGCAAAGCCGAGCATGGGTCTCGGCGAAGCACTAGCCGTCATGGGATTCATCTTCGGCGGGCTCACCCTTCTGATCTTCGCAGCCGTGTATGGCTGGTTCGGCGTGCTGCTCGGTCTTGGACTCATTGCGTGGGCCGTGGTCGCGCATCAGAAGGGTCAGCGATCGCTGTTGTCCTTCGTCTTCCGTGCCAAGCGGGGACTGCTGATGAGCAGCGGACTCGTGGCGCTAGGTCTCCTCTACTCGACATGCGGTGCGACTGGTGTCATGCGCGACCGCGAGAAGGCCAAGGCAGAGGAGAAGCGAGTTGCCGCGGAGGCGGCAGCTGCAGAGCAGAGAGCGAATGAGCAGGCCGCACGAGTCGCTGCGGTACCTGATCAGATCAAGAAGTGGCAGGCAGACATCGAGAAGGCGAAGACCACGGCCAAGAACGGGGATCCAAAGAAGGCCTTTGTCGATGCCACAGCTGTGCTCACCGACATGGAGAAGACCCGCCTCGCTTTGGGGGCTGATCGGGTTGCAGAACTCGAGTCCGCCGAAGTGCGGGGCGTCGCCGATGCAAAGGTACTCAAAGAGTTCGCAGACGTGGTGACAGCCTGCGAAACCGTTGAGTCGAAGGTCAAGACAGGCAAAGAGCTCGCGAAGGATCGCTCCTACGTTCGCGCCGACGACATCTACTTGGATGCCGAGGGCGCCCTCGCGACGGTCCTGCACGCAACGGATGCTGCGAAGGCGTACATCCCTGAAGGCTTTAACCCAAAGCGCAAGGAAGCGGAGATCCATCAACTCCGACGAGCAATCGCAGGGGGCGTCGCCGTTGAACGCAAGAAGCTAGAAAAGGAAGCTGAGGAACGGCGCAAGCAAGAGAAGTACGTCGCGGCCTGCGGGGAGGCGCCTCAGATTAGTCCTTGGGACGGAGAAGTTGTCGGCCTCGAGAGCGTCCTGGCCCGGAGCGCGCACGACCCGGATTCGATTGACGTTGAAACCTGTACTCGGCCCATCATGACCAAGAAGATCTGCTGGCTCTTCAAGTGCGACGTCCGAGGCAAGAACGTTTTCGGTGCAAAGGTCTTGGAAGTGAAGACCTTCTCCTACAGTCGTGCGCTCGGTTTCCAAGAGATCGACGAGTAGCGATGCGGCGACTCAGTAGCTATGCGCTCGAATCTCGTCGATCAGGTCGCTTGCCACATAGGTGGTATCCCAGCTGAGACCATTATGTCCAAGAGAGACGAATCCGTCACGGAACGGCCAGACCGCCAGGTAGTCCTTCTTCATTATCCGTACAGAAAAAATCGGTTCACCATCGCCAGCGGAGCGGATCATCGGACGCCCGTACTTCCCCAGCAGTAGCCGAACCGGCGGTCGCCATGCTCCCCAGTAGATCGCAACCCGGACCACCACACCACCCAAAGTCTCAACCATTAGCCCACGATCCGCCTTTGGTAGCGGTACTGGCGCGTCCTGGAAGAGGAGCGCGCCCGGAACTCCGGGAAGGTCGGCAAAACGCCCTGCAAAGAGGCCGTGGAGGTGAGGGATGGTCACACCAAAGGGTACGCCGCAGACCGTCCGCGGCACTGCAGCCAGAGCGCTGGGTACGAAGCCGCAACTCCAACAGGCAAGTGTACCGATATCCGAACGCGCCCCGCACTCAGGGCACGTGGTCTCACCAGGCGGCTCACCGAACGGAGTAGAACGTGGTTTTGATTTCGGCGGCACGAAGCGAGTCTGCATGGAGAGTCACCTCCACTCAAAGGCGAATCAATAAACCAGTCGCTGCGTGGCAGAGAGGCTAGGTCGCTGCTGCGCCATACGCCACGAGCGCTGAGTTTGCAGGGGACTCTAAGCCCCCCAACAAGCGCTCAACCTACGGCGCTTTTGGAGATGAACTCAACCTCCAGGCTCCAGCGCCGCCGGTACGATGATTCCGCCGCGGTACTGAACGCTCCCAACACGTCGACGGTCAACCCACAGTTGATCTCAACAAGCTGCTCGCAGTGTTCATAGACCTCATTGCCGTGCCTTCGAGCTTCGATGATCCCGGCGACGTCCCTCAGGTCATGCACGTGCTTCCTGAGATTATCCGCACGCTCCAAGTCGATCCCTAGCGGCTCGAAGCGCTTCTCTCGCAGAACGCGTCTTGAAGCGCTCGCATTGGACCTCACCTTCACATCAGGTTCCTGCACGTCTACGGCCCCACGATACTCCGTCAACTCTTCGATCGTAATCCGAGTTGCACCAAGCGCCTCGAACACGGACATAATTTCCTCAAGGATTTCACTCTCAAGAACTTGGTCGGCGCTGCCTAGCGGGAGCAGAACCGAAGTGTCTTTCGGATGCTCGCAATAGAGTCCTGGGGAGAAGGACGCAAGGTCACCGCCGAAGTGCTTGAGCCCCAGTGCGGCTATTTCAGTTCGCTCCATGATGAAGAGCTCCGAGCCCCCTTCCGCGCTCATCAGTCTCTTGAACTGCCCGCGGTCGGATATCAACCCGTGGAGCACCTTCCCGTCTTCCTCTGAGAGCGAGTAGTCGCCATCGAGATACCGGTCTGGGATGATCATCATCGCTGGGTGTTCTTCGGAATCGAACGCCTGGAGCTTCGCAAAGGGCCGCTTCGTTCGTTGGAAGATGCGTGCTGCGAGTCCTCCCAACGCCGCGACGGTCAGGGCAGGCGTCGGTGTGATGGCGATTGCCGCCAACGCGCTAGCAGCATCTGCCTTCCATGCCGCACCTTCGATGGCTTTCGCGACTGCGCCAGCCGCCTCGTCCGGAACCGCGCGGCCGTACACTCCAGCGTCCTGCCGAAGCTGATTGACTATCCCGTAGAATCTCATCCACCGCTCCCCATGAAACGCGAGATGGTACCTGCCGCCGGCCCGGTAGTGAAATCGGATCGTAACGAGGCAACCAATCCTTGGTCCCTGGGCCCTGTCATCATCGCCTTTGCCCCCTCGGAGACCTCCGAGCGTGGCGCTGCTTCCTGAATCCGTCGACTACACGGACCGCGACTTCGATTCCCTGCGGGCGCGGCTGATCGCGCTGCTCCAGAGCGTGTTCCCCGACTGGAGCGACTTCGACGTCGCGAGCTTCGGGAACCTGCTCCTCGAGATGTTCGCGTTCGTCGGCGACGTCCTGACGTTCTACCAGGACAACCTCGCGCGCGAGTCGCGCCTCGTCACCGCCACTCAGCGCAAGAACGTCATCGCGCTGGCGAAGATGCTCGGCTACCGGCTGAGCGGAGCTGAAGCGGCGACGGCGACCATCGAGGTCGAGCTCGCACGGCCGCCCATCGCGGACGTGGTGGTCCCAGCCGGCACGACAATCCGCACGAAGGAAGTCACCGAACCGATCCGCTTCCAGCTGCTCACCGCCGCGTTCATTCCCGCGGGTTCAAACCCACCCATCGCACAGGTCGTCGGCGAGCACTCGAAGAACCACACGCAGCTGTCCGACGCGAAAGGACTCCGCGATCTCGACGTCCCGCTCGACTTCGCGCCCTACCTCGACGGTTCAGCTCAGGTCACCACGCCCCAGGGCGCGTTCACTGCGGTCGAGAGCTTCCTCGACTCGAGACCCAACGACCGTCACTTCGTCGTGCTCGTCGACCAGAACGAGCGCGCCACGCTCCGGTTTGGCAACGGCACGAACGGTCTCCCGCCAAGCGGCACGATCACCGTGCAGTACAAGACCGGCGGCGGACGAGCAGGCAACGTCGACGCGGAGCGCCTCTCGGTTCTCGAGGGCGCGTTCACCGACGCACACGGCAATCCCGTTCAAGTGCGCGTTCGTAACCCACTGCCCGCTTCCGGAGGGATTGAGCGCCAGAGCATCGCCTCCGCAAAACTCCTCGCCCCCGCGAGCCTGCGCGCTCCCACTCGATCGGTCGCCCGCGAGGACTTCGAGCTCCACGCCCTCGAACTCCCGAGCGTCGCACGCGCGCTGATGCTCTCCTCGAACGAGGACCCGAGTATCGCCGAGAACTCCGGCATCTTGTACGTCATCCCAGAGGCGGACCAACCCGGAGCGCTCCCGACGCCAGCGCTTAAGAACCAAGTCCTGCGGCAGGTCACCGAGGTCTATCCCTGCACGCTCACGTTTCAGGTCAACGTGCAGGACCCGGTCTATCGCGTCATCGATATCGCCGCGCGGATATTCCTGCGGCAGGGCTTCGCGCCAAGCGAGGTCCGCGACCAGATCCGCCAGCGGCTCCGCGACTACTTCCGCGTCAGTGAGCCCGACGGCACGCCCAATCCGCTCGTGGACTTCGGCTTCAACATCAAGGACGCCGAGGGTAATCCGATTGGCGAGGTGGCTTGGTCCGATGTGTTCAACGTCATTCGCGACACACCAGGCGTGCGCAAGCTCGGCGACTCGCGGCTCGACCTGACGCTCAACGGACTGCCGGCAGATGTGCGCCTCCACATCCACGAGTTTCCCGCGCTCGGCCAAGTCGCGATCCGTGACGGTGACAGCGGGGCGCTGCTCTGATGCTCTACAACCCAAGCTTCGAAGCAGTCGGCGCCACTCCCGGGCAGGCCTTTCGCTGGACGTTCAGCTCGTTCACCGCGCTCGAGCGAATCGCGGGGTTCGGTGTACCCGAAGAGGGCCAGGAAGACTTCGAGGGCTGGTTTGAGTTCGCCGCAAACCTCTCCGATGCGACGATGGTGCTCGGCTTCTTCGATGGCTCACTCGAAGGGTACGAAGACTTCGAGGAAGCATGGGGCATCGGCGTGTACCTCACGGAACTGCCGCCAGCGCAGGCCGTTCCTGTTCCGTTTGATCGCTCGGCGGTCGAGCACTGCGAGACCGGCTGGAGCAACGGGAGCTTCGCGTGGGAGTTCGCCACCGTCCCGAACGTCGTGGGAGTGTTCGACGGCACGCCGCGCGAAGCGTTCGAGACCCACTGGCGCGGCAACGAGAGCTACCTGCGCGACTGGCTCTTCGTGACGAACAACGCCGCATCGTTCTCCGGCGCCGGCGCAGAGCGCTTCGAATCCAACTGGCCGAGCGCCACCACCCTCTGAAGAAGCATGGCAAGCACAGACTGGAGTTACCTGAACGACGGCTTGGACATCGGCAGCGTGGACCGCGGCGTGACTGCGGGCATCCCACGACCTCCAGGAGGCGGGAACTTCCTGTTCGCGTTCAACTCGCTCGCGGCGGTCACCGGCGCCGTCGGCTTGTTCGCCAACCTCACGGACTTTGCCCCGATGGCGAAAGGCGGTTCAGTCCGCGGAGTCCTCCAGCGCGGCGCAGGTGGCGGTCCTACCGGCTTCTCGCCCTTCCTGTTCCTGTGTTGCCAAGGCAACTCGGTCAACGACTCCGCGTACCTGCTCGGGCTCTCCGATGACGACCCGCATCGCATCGTCCTGCGTAAGGGAAGCATCGCCGTTGGTCTGCCGGACTCCGATGGCCCAGGCGCGCTTCTCAAGTCTGCCGCCAGCTTCAATCAGAGCACTTGGCTTCACCTGCGGCTCGACGTCATCGCCAACGCCAACGGCGACGTGGTGCTGAAGGTCTACCAGAACGACCTCGCGGCCAATCCGCTCGGAAACCCACCTGACTGGCAGCCTGTCAGTGGGATGGTGGAGTTCATCGACGACCACCTGGGCATCAACTCGGGCAGCCAACCGCTGACGTCCGGGCGCGGTGGCTTCGGGTTCGCGGTGAAAGACGTGACTCGCCGCGCGTACTTCGATCACCTCGAGCTCTACCGGCAGGTGTGAGTGGCGCTCGACGCGTTCTCAGCTCGCCTGGGTACGACCCAGGGGCGCCTCGCAGCGGACGACGCTCCTGACGGCAACTTCGTGTTCGTGCTGGGCGACGACCAACCTGGTCGCATCCACGAGCTCGCGCCTGGAGACCATGCGGAAGTCACGCAGCTCACCGACTTGACCGGCGTCGACTTCGTGCGCGCGACGCTGAAGCTGCGGGTTCCGACGAGTATCCCCGCGGGGCTCGCATGGGAGGCGGCGATCGTTGTGGATGGCAACGTCGCGGCAGCAGCCAGCACGACCCCTGGACGCGAACGCACCCTGACCGACCTCGCTGCCAACGTGTCGAAGCTCTCGGGAATGCACGCGATCGGCTTCCGACTCTCCCTGGTGACCGCGTGACCTTCGTCGAGCTGCCAAGACTCGTCGTCGATCGAGCGCGCCTCGACGTCGCCACCTCGAGGCTGGTGATCGCGAATCGCGATCCAGCTCCGGGCGAGCTGGGTGTACCCGTCGATTCGACCATCGCGCTCGAGCTCATCGACACCGGCACCGATGGCATAGCGCGCGGGACGACGCGTGTTTGGGTTGATGGGGCGCTGGCGTTTCAAGGCGGCGCGCCGACAGAGCTCGCATCAGCGTTCTCGGGGGTGAGGGCACGAGTCACTCAAAGCGGTGACACGCTGCGCATCGTGCTCGATCCCGCGGTGCCGCTTGCAAGCCTTGCGACCGTCAGCGTGCGCGTCGCGAGCCAGACGGTTGGCGGCGCAGCAACCCTCGACGAGGTGTATTCGTTCACGGTTGAAGATCGCACCGCACCGCGGGTCGTAGCAGCGCACGCGACTGACCCACTCACCGTGCGTGTTGCCTTCGACGAACCAGTAGTTCTGCCATCGCCAGCGCGCTTTGACTTCCTGGCGCTTGGGGCACCTGCGGTCCTAGTGACCAGTGCGAGCTCTAGCGTGGATGGTTCGGTCGTCACGATCGCGCTCAACACCGAGCTCACACCAGACGTCCAATACGAGGTGACCGCAGTCGATGTCACCGACCGCTTTGGCAACGTCGTCCTTCCTCCGTTCGATCGCGCTCGCTTCACGGGCTTCCGCCCCGCGCGTCCCCCGAGCCGCCGCTTCGACCTCTGGTCGATGCTCCCAAAGCACAACCGCCGCGATGATCAAACCGGGGACCTTCAACGCTTCATCGCGTGCCTACAGGAAGTGACGGACCTTCTCCTCGCGGATATCGATCGATGGGCGGACATCTTCGACTACGAGCGCGCCCCCGAGCGCTTCCTGGACCTGATCCTCCATGACCTCGGGAACCCCTTCCCATTTGAGCTCGACGAGCTCGGCAAGCGACGACTCGCCTCGGTGCTCGTGCAGATGTACCAGCAGAAGGGCACCGCCAAAGGGATCCAGAACGCGATCCGCTTCTTCCTCGGAATCGACGGGACGGTGGTATCCGAGTTCGCGAGCGATGCGCTCACGCTTGGCGAGTCTGAGCTCGGCGTGGACTGGATCCTCGGTCCAAGCGATCGCTTCGCGCGCTACGCCTTCAACATCGAAGTACCTAGACTGTTGGGGCTCGTGGAGCGACGACAGTTGCGGCAGCTGGTCGGGTACCTGAAGCCCGCGCACACGCACTTCGTAGACCTTGTGGAACCGGTGCCGCCCGCGGTGCCGGATCATTGGGAACTCGGGCTGAGTGAGCTCGAAGTCGAAACCGCTTTGCACTAGCGCGAGGCTCCCCAATGCTTGTGCCATGAGAGCAAGAAGCGCCCCCACTGGCTCGTCATTGGCCGTTCTTTGCTTGGCCATGTTCGCCTGCAAGGCGTCAGAACGCGATCGATGGGAGGCTCACGTGTACCCAGACAAACACAATCTCCTGCAGAGTGAAAACATCGGCACATTTGACTCGCTTGAGGACTGCCGTTCGGCCGCACGCGATTGGCTGAGCCGCGTGGACGCGGGAACCTCCGGCGACTACGAGTGCGGACTCAACTGTAGGACGCAAGGAACACTCCGAGTGTGCAAGGACACGGTGAGGTAGTTCCACCGCCTGCACCTGCGTCACCCGCGGGTGAGTACCTTCCGGAACCAAACGAATGTCCTCGGAGTCGAAACGCTTTTCACTGACGTTCGCGTGAGCGACCCTTAGCCGATGTCACCCGCAGAGCCAGCAGAGTACGGACCAACCTACACGAAGGGACGCTCGTTCCGGGCCCGCGCGGAGGCACGACAGCGCATGTTCCGTGCCACGAAGCTCGGAGCGGCCTGTGACAAGTGGGGACACCTGCTCTCGCCAGACGCCACTGAGTCAGGAGCCAACTTCATCGTGACAGAGGCGCATGACGCGGCTCGCGATCGCGCCGCAGCGGGCAAGGGCGTGGCACTCCGCACGTTCAACAACATGCTCTCGAGCCAAGCGATGTGCTTCAACATCTTCGCACCCTTGGCAGTCGACTTGGACCTCGCGTCGAGCGCACTCGGCTCATTCGTTCCCCAGCTTCAGCGAGTGACAGCGATCCACATCGAGTACACGCCAGCGAAAGATGTCTTCGGTGACCAATCCGGTCGTGGTGGCGTTGACTGCGACGTGTTGGTCGAAGGGGTCTCAACTGACGGCGATGGCACCGTCGCGATTCTAGAGACCAAGTTCGTCGAGCCCGAGTTCAGCTCGTGCAGCTTTCGCAACCCCTCACGCGCGAAGGAAGGCAAGTCTCACTGTCCAGACAGCCTGGTCGTCACACGCGACGGCTCGAACTGCCTCTACGCCAGCGCGAAGGGATACGGGTATTGGCAGCGCACGCTAGAACACAAGACGCTCCGCCCGGGTCTGCTTCCCGGAGCGTGTCCCTTCGGAGGTCCAGGTTGGCAACTCTGGGTCAACCACACGCTCGCGGCGCATGAAGCCAAGCTCCGTGGCGCTCGTCACGGGGTCTTCGGCGTCGTGGCACCCAAGAACAACGATGCGCTGCTCAGGGATGGTTCCGTTCTGTCGAGCTTCGCTGAGCAGCTCACCAACCCTGACTCGGTACTTCACATCGACGTCGGGGACCTCGTGGCTCGGCTAGCACAAGAGCGCACCAGTCGATGGCCAAGCTCGTGGGTCTCCGACCTCGTGACGCGGTACGTGATTGAGTGAGCTTGTGCGCTAGCGCAGCTCGATGCTGATCCGGCAGTGATCGCTCGGCCCCCACTCCTCCTCGGAGTTGAGCGCCCTCACCTGTAGGCGCGGAACGAGTTCTTCCGACGCAAACACGAAGTCGAGCTGACGGGTGGCAGAGCTCGGGTCGGTGCGCCGCGTTCGGAACGTCGGCACGTTCTTGCTCTCCGTCGGTAGCTCGGACGGCCAGGGCATCGCTTGACTGCCATTCGGATGTTGAGGGCCTACGAACGGGATCCCGATAGCCGCCATGCGCTTGAAGATTGTCGCGTAGCGCTCGCCCCAGTAGGCGCTTCCAGACTCGCCGTAGCCATGAAGAATGTTCAGGTCACCGGCCGCGATGATCCGATGGCCGTGCTGACCGCCGACGAAGTACGAAAGATCCGACACCAGTCGGTGCACGGAGGCATCAGCGAAGATCCAGTTCCCTTTCCGCGCGGCTTCCCATGACCCGTAGAGAGAGACGAGCGTGATCGGCTCCTCTCCGTCGATGGCGATGTCTGCCGCCGCGAGTGTGCCGAGTCGGCTCACCCCTACTTGGTCCGAATTCGCGTCAGCAAGGGACTCAGAGTCAACAGCGGTCATGCGGACGTGCTCGCTGATCCTGGCTACGGCAGCGCAGAAGTTCCTTCGTCCCCCGGCCGTGGTCCAAGAACCGTCTCGCCCTGGGATGGTCTGAAAGGGGAGCGACGTCGGCGGTGGAACCGCCTCTTGAAGGAGGGCTACGTCGACCGGCGCATCGGAGCGCACCAGCGTGTCCCAAGCGCTGGTCTTGTGAGCGATGTTCCAGCTCACGATCCGCAGCAGTGGCTCGGTCATGACGCCGTTGAGCATAGCGGTCCCCGACGGACGCCTCCAAGCCCTTTGCCTCCCCGAGAGCCTAGTGCCCTCGGGAATCGGTCATGGCGGACAGGCTCAATTTCTACTTC
>JBFXBK010000111.1:0-24532 GCA_050183255.1 Polyangiaceae bacterium
TCCTCACTAACCCTCGGTCGCACGCAGCCGCGCGCGACGTTTGCGCAAACCCTACACCGCCCAGGGGACCCTTGGGTATCCCATCTTGCTGCGGCTTCTGCATTTGTGAAAGCCCAACAATCGCGCGGAAACCTCCCGCGATCGTTGCCCGCTGGCTGATTAGCGCCGGAGGCGCTCGCTCAAGTCTGCGTCTTCCAAGAGTTCTGCCAGGCGCTTGGCGCGTTCCAGTAGCTTTTGAGCATGCGCGGCGCTGGTCGTGGATTCGGCTTCGATATTCGCCTGCAGCTTGAGGGACATCACGCGAAAGCGCACCAGTCCTCCGTCACCTGCGTGTTGCTCCGCGAGCCGCGCGAGGCTCAGCGCCTTGGTTTGCCAGCCAAGCCGCCATGCGCAATAGGCGAGTCCGTTGCATTTCCGGAAGGCAACGAAGGGCACAAAGGGCTCATCGGGAATCGACTCGAACAGACGTCGCGCCTCGGCGATCGCTTCTGCAGGTTGGGGATGGGGGGAGGTGAGGTGATAGGCCCGCTGGGAGATCCAGCGCGCGTGATAGCAGAGCCGGTCATCTTCATCGAGCCACGCGTCTCCGAGCAGCGCGCCCGCTTCGTCCAGGGTGGAAGCCGCGCCGCGGCGATCCCCCATGTCCGTCTGCAGCTTCGCTCGCACCAACATCAGCTCGAGCAAGCAAGCTTCACCCGCGACTGCCGCAGCGCCTTCAGCCATCTCCAAGCGCGCAAGCGCTGACGTTAGATCACCCATGCGCAGCATCACCGACGCAAACCCGATGTGAATCCAGGCGCTGATTCGCGTCTCCGACACCGGGGGCTTGTCCCAGGCGCTGAGCTGCTGCCAGCGCACACCCGTGGGGAGATCCGCGAAGCGACTGTGATACTGACCCATCCAACGCGCCCAGTGCTCGAGTGACGCCGGGATGCCGAAGTAGCGAGTGAGCCAACGCCCGTATTGCCCGCCGGGGCGATGCTCCCGCTTGGCTAGGCGCCGAAGACCCTTCTCGACCGCGGTTACATCCGTGGGGATACTCTCCTCGTCGTGGCCGCGACGCACCAGTTCATTGCTCAAGTTGGACCAGCCGCCGAGCTCTTGGACCCAGGCCAGGACGACGCTCTCCCAGCTGAGGCCAATGGGGGGGCGCGGGTCGGCGTGTCCGGAATCGTGTCCTGGCATGGAGGCGAGCCGTGGAGTGTAATCCAGCCATGACCTACGTGTGTGTGGATGTAGAAGCCGACGGCCCGATCCCCGGCGACTACTCGATGATTTGCTTTGGAGCCGTGGTGGTTCGCCCTGGGCTCAAGGAGACTTTCTATGGGCAAATGTGCCCGATCTCTGCTCGCTGGCTGCCCGATGCCCTGAAGGTGTCGGGGTTCACCCGCGACGAGACGTTGGCGTTTCCACAGCCCGAGGCGGTGATGGGCGAGTTTGCCGAGTGGCTGAGTGGGGTGTCCAGCGGCCGTGTGTTCTTCATGTCCGACAACAACGGCTTCGATTGGTCTTTCATCAACTGGTACTTCCATCACTTTCTGGGCGCGAATCCGTTTGGTTTCAGCTCACAGAACCTGGGCTCCCTGTACAAGGGCCTGGTGCGCGACACGTTCAAGAACTTCAAGCACCTGCGCAAGACACGGCATTCGCACCACCCTGTGGATGATGCGCGCGGAAACGCAGAGGCACTGCTGGAGTTGGCGCGCATGGGGCTGAAGATCCGCCTGGATTAGCCAGTGGTTCGACGGTGCGGTGGTTGGTCGCTCCACTGCGCACTCTCCCGCACACCAAAAAACGCCACACCGTTGATAGTCTGCACGTCGAACTCCAACCAACGAATGCGCCGGGCAGGTGTTGGAGGGAACGCTTCGAGGACCCGCGGCCTAGGAGGTATGGATGCAGAACGCGGTCGACACGGCTTACGCACCCCGGGGGGGGCTTGTGAGGGTCAGTCGTGATGGCAGCTGGTTCGTCACCGCTGAGGGAGAAACGGTGTCGTTGGAACACCGACGTAGCCTGCGGCTGCTGCTCGGGGCGCTCATTCTGCGGCGTGCCCAGCGGCCCGGTGAGGCGATGAGTGTCGATGACGTCTTTGCGCAAGGCTGGCCGGGGGAGCGTGTCGCGGTGGGCGCACAAAATCGCGTATACGTTGCGCTGAGTACCTTGCGGAAACTCGGCTTGCGGGGCGTTATCGAGCGTTGCCGCGAGGGCTACTTCATCCCACCCAGTGCTTCCGTAGTGATTGAAGGCAGCTAGGCCTACCGTTCTGTGTTGCCTGCTCGGGGATCTGCGCCCCGGTGCGAGGTTCAGCGCAGCTTGTGCTTCCTCAGCAACGTGAGCAAGTAGGGGCGGTCCATCTTCGCGCGGCGCGCGGCTTCGGACGCGTTGCCGGAGCTTTCGCTGATCAATCGGCTCAGGTAGTCGGCTTCGAAGGCGTGCAGCGCCTCGACCCGGGCGTCGCGATAAGGGCGGAGGGGCGCAGTGTTATCCGGCGCGCTCGCGAAGGGGGTAGACAACGGTGCGGCGGCGTCGAGTGTCAGCTCGCCCATCGCAAGGGCCGCTTCGACGACGTTCCTGAGTTCTCTGACGTTGCCCGCCCAGAAGTGTTGCTGAAGTTGCTGCATCTCCTGCGCGGAGAATGGCGGGCGCGCGCCTGGACCGAGCTCCAGCTCGGTGAAGTGAGTGACGAGCTCGGGAATGTCCTCAGGGCGCTCGCGCAGCGGGGGCAAGACGAGTCGCGCCACTGCCAGGCGATAATATAAATCCCCGCGGAAAGTGCCACTGTTCACCTCGGCTCGCAGGTCTCGATGCGTGGCGCAAATCACGCGCACGTCGGTCTCGAGCTCCCGATCCCCGCCGACGCGGCGGAAGCGGCCCCGCTCGAGCACGCCCAACAGCGCAGGCTGAACGGCCAGTGGTAACTCTCCGATCTCATCAAGAAAGATGGTCCCGCCAGCGGCTCGCTCGAACGCGCCGATGTGGCGCTTGTCTGCGCTCGTGAACGCACCACGCTCGTGACCGAACAGCTCCGACGCGACGAGGGTCGAGGGCAGGGAGCCGCAGTCAACGACCTCGAAGGGCTGCGCGCCACGCGCGCTGTATTGGTGCACCGCGGCTGCGATCAGCTCCTTGCCCGTCCCAGTCTCGCCTTGGATGAGCAGCGGAATGTTGGAAGGAGCGGCGCGCAGGGCTCGGTCCACGACGGAACATATCGCCGCGCTGTGACCGACCACGCCCTCGATCGGGTGGCGTGGGATTCGGCTGGGCGCCGCCACGCTGCCCTCTTGAAGTACGAGTACACTGCTGCCGAGGCGGACCTGTGTACCCTGCGGAACCAAAGCCTCGAGGATGCGCGCGCTGCCGACGTAGGTGCCGTTGGAACTGCCAAGGTCCTTGAGTCGGATCCCCGCCTCGTCGCGATCGATGCTGATTTCCAAGTGATAACGGCTGACCGTGGGGTCGGTCACCACGAAGTCGTTATCGGGGGAAGTTCCGACGGTCACCGGCTGGGCATCCTGAACTTCGTGCCAGCGACCAGAGCCCGAACCGTTGGACAGCACCAGCCTCACGCTGCGAATTCCGGCGCTCGGTGACGAACGCCTCAGTGTGGGCTCTTCATCCATCGTTCAGAGGAAACTGGGTGAGTGGCCGGTCGGTCGAGGAACGCGGCAAGCGCTCGAGTCTAGTGGGAGTCCCTGCATCTCGCTACCGCTCAACCAAACAACTGTTAAGCTTTGCACATCCAGGTGAATCCCCTCACTTCCGGTCGACTGATCTCAGGTCGCTACCGCCTTGAAGAGCTCTTGGGCGAGGGCGGCATGGGCGTGGTGTGGCGAGCTTACGATTTGGAACTCGGTCGACTCGTCGCGCTGAAGTTCATGCGCGGCGCCGCGCTGTTCGACGCCGGCAGCGTGATTCGTTTTCGGCAGGAGGCGCAGGCGCTGGCTCGGGTTCAGGTGCCTCACGTGGTGCAGGTGTTCGAGTATGGAGCGGATCTCCAAGCGCCTTACATCGGGATGGAACTGCTGAAGGGGGAAGACTTGGGTCAGCGGCTCAAGCGACTCGGGCGACTGTCACCCGTCGTCGCCGTTGAAGTGGTGTCTCAAGCGGCAAACGCACTTCAAGTCGCTCACGCCGCGGGCGTGGTGCATCGCGATCTCAAGCCAGGGAACATCTTTCTCGCTCAGGTGGGGGGCGCCGAGGTCGTCAAGTTGCTCGACTTCGGAGTTGCGAAGCTGGTCGACGACACGCTCGACGCGGACGCGACTCAGACCAGCGAGCTGATGGGAGTGCCTCACTACATGAGTCCTGAGCACACCCACAGCCCGAAGCATGTGGATGGACGCACGGATCTTTGGGCGTTGGCGGTGATCTTGTACCGCGCGCTCACCGGAGAAAGGCCGTTCGATGGAGAGAGCGTCGCAGACCTGATCTTCAACATTCGCTTCGCAGAGCTGGTTCCGCCGTCTCGCTTAGACAGCTCACTTCCTCGAGGATTCGATGGATTCTTCGCGAAGGCCCTGGCGCGGCCGCCCGACGAGCGGTTTCAGACCGGAGAGGAGTTCGCGGTTGCGGCCGCGCGAGCGCTCACAGAGGCGGCACCTCAGCCGCATACTAGTTCCGCGCGCCCGCGACGTGGTCGGGTTTGGGCGGGAGTGGGGCTCGGCTTGCTGCTGCTACCAGCCCTGGCAATCGGGGGCGTCGCCGTGCTTGAGCCGTCGCCGTCCGCTGCGGGGACACCCCTCGCTTCCGGGGCAGCGACTGCATCCGCTGAGCCGCCGCCGCTCGAAGCTCTGGCCCCGGCGGGAGAATCGCCTGCCGCACCGGTGCCCAGCGCTAGCGCACTGCCCAAACCGATGCCCCTCGGTACGCTGGTGAAGGTGCCCCGCAAATCGGCCCCTCAGGCCACGACTCACCCTGCGTCCGCTGGGCCCGTGCGCTTGAAAGTCGACTACTGATGCGGCGAATCGCGGTCGGAGTCACATTCATCGCGCTGCTCTCGACTACGGTGCTCGCTGAGCCTGCCTTCGCGGCGGCGCCAGAGGCCGACGCTGAGCCAAATTTGGCGAAGGCGCGCCGTCTCGCGGCCGAGGGGATCGAGCGTTTCCACCAGCAGCGTTACCGTGAGGCAAAGAAGTTGCTCGTCGCCGCGGAGCAGCTTCACCCGGCGGCGGTTCACAAAGTCTACCTGGCGAGGTGTGCGGCCATCGAACGTGCCCTGCTCGAGGCCGCGCGTCTCTACGCGCTGGCTGAGCGCGAAGGGGACGGCTCGGAGGTTGGCGAGGTTGCGGCTCGGGAACGTCGAGAGGTGCTCGCTCGCATCCCTCATCTCATCGTCAGCGTGCCCGAGCGCACGGCAGCCACGTCGGTTCGGCTAGACGGTGAAGTAGCGGACTGGTCGGTGGCTAGGGGACTCGCGGTGGATCCTGGCGTTCACGTCCTTGAACGCGTGGATGGCTCGCATCGGCGGACGCGCACGCTGCGTGTTGCGGAGGGCGGCGACGTTCACGTCGAGCTCCTACCGCCCCCGAAGGCTCGTGCGCTTGAACACCCGAGCCCTGAGTCCACCCCCAACACCGCAGCGTGGGTGGCTTTCGGTCTCGGCGGCGTGAGCTCGCTGGTCGGCGCGATCACAGGCACGCTGGTGTTGCTTCGCTCGAGCGATCTCAAACGCGAGTGCGCCAAGGGCTGTCCCGCATCGCGGCAGCAAGAGCTCGAGGACACGCGGCGGCTTGGCGATCTCTCGACGGTTGCCTTCGTCGTGGGTGGTGTCGGCCTAGGAACGGGTTTCGTGCTTTGGGCGGCGCCGAGTGGCTCGGAGCGGGCTTCGGTGGTGAGTCTGGCGGGTAGTTTCTGATGCCTCGCTGGCTGCTGCTCGGTGGGCTTTTCGTCGCTGTTGCTTGCAACAGCATCGCGGGCATCGACGACCTCGAGCCCGCCGCGTCGGATGCCGGGGACACAGCGGACGCCGCCGCGGGCAGCGGGGGTGGAGGTCTGGGTGGGGATGCAGGTGACGCCAATGCCGATCCGCTCGTCTGTAACGTCGATCAGACCATCACAGTGGACGAGGGACAGACGGCGACCCTGGGTGCGGCGTGCGTGGGCGGTACCAACGTTCGCTACGCGTGGCCGACGCTCGGGGGATGGCTGCAAGGCGATGGCAGCGCTGGTAAGGCCAGCTACGGGAGCGGTGACGAATACGGCGTCCGGACCGGGCAGGTCCTGGTCACGTCCGATTCGCAGCAGCTGCCGTTCAGCTTATCAGTTTCCGTGAGGCAACTACTCGACGACCCGGGGGTAGCGTCGAGGTCGCCGGTTCGCTGGTGGGGGACGACCGCGCAAACCAACTGGAACTCGCAGCCGGCCCCGGGGGACAACACCAGCGCGGTGCTCGCAGCAGACGGGTCCTACAGCACGAACCAGGCATCCTTCGCGGTCGGCGATTTCGTTGCCGCACAATTCGACACGGAAGCGGACGCCCTGGTTCCGCCCGACGCGGGGGACATCCGTGTCAGCGTCCAGCTTCGCGTTTTCGTCTGCAGCGCAGCCGCACCCAGGCTCTTTGCCCGCCTGCTCAACACCGCCGTGCAAGACTCGGCGTCGTCCCTTGAGCTGAATGACGTCAACTGCAGTGGAAATTGGGAGACCCTGGTGGCGACGTGGCCAACCAACCCTTTCGCGCCCGGCCCTTGGACTCCCGAAGCCGTCAACGGAGCGCTGGGAGTCGGCTGGGTAGTCAACCCTCGAGGGCCCGGTGTGATGGGGCCAGACACCGTGAGGGTCGACTACGTCTCCGTCAGCATCGACTACGCTCGCTAGACTATTCCAACGTGAGCGAGCGCCGGAGAGTGCCTCGTAGGCTGCCGTCCGCGTTGTAGGTGGAGAGCTCGAAGTTGCGTTTTCCGAGCAGCGTGAACTTGCTGCGCACCGCGAGTCGGGAAGAGCGCGCGGCGCCTGAGACGCTGTCCTTCAGCAAGTAGCCATCGGCCCGCACTTCGATGCTGGCGACCCCGCTCGGCGCGCGTTCCAAGCCGATCTCGTAGAGGGCAGCTCCCATCTGTTTGATATACACGCCTACCCCGGCGGTCACATCCATCAACCCGATGCCATGGCCCTTCTGTTGCCCCGAGGAATCGTAGCCTTTGACCTCGAAGAGCCGCTCGTTCTTCTCGAGGCTGAACTGGTAGCTCGTCGGAAAATTGCTCCCGTCAGCCCTGGTCGCGGCTCCGATCGGGTAACCGTCGACCACATACTCGACGCGAGTGATTTCTGCGGGCGCTAGCGCTCGCAATGCGTAGCTCCCGTCGGCTTGGCGAGCCCAATAGACTTCGATCGCGAGCTGTGGAGGTACCGCCACTGACCCACCCGAGGCATAGCTCGTGAGTTCCTGCAGTGACCCGTTGAACACGTTGGTGTCGACCCCTCCGGGGATCCCCGGAGTGCTGCCGCTGTCGGTGTACTGCCAAAACACCCAGTTGCCCCAGGTGTTGGGCATCGATGGGCAGCTCACTCCATAGTTCGCGACCCACAGATCGTAGTCGGCGAACTGGCTCGTTCCGCTCAGGGTGTCCCAAAAGCCCGATGCCGCGTAGATCAGCGGCCGCTTGCCCGTTGCTGCTTCTACGCGATCGAGCCACGCCTGAACCTTGGAGACGATCGTCGAGCTCGAGTAGCCATCAGCGGTTTCGACGTCGATCACTGCGGGCAGATCACCGTCGCCGAGGGCGCCGACCGCGTTGATCATCAGATCTGCTTGAGCGTTCGCGGATTGTCCTGGTCGGAAGTACTGGTAGGCGCCCCGGATTAGACCGACGCGCTTCATCTCCGACCAGTTTCGCGTGAACTGGTCATCGACATATGTGGTGCCGTCGCTGACGCGGGCGATGCCGAAGCCCACACCGGAGTTCTTCACCGATTGCCAGTTGACCTGACCCTGGTAGAACGAGACGTCGACGCCGCGCACGGTCGTGCCTTCGGCGCACACCCTGACATCGTCACTTGCGGTGTCTACGGACTCCGAGGAGCCCGTGGTTTCAACGGAGCACGCCGTGCTGAGCAGCATTGCGAGGACGGTGAGCGAAAGTTTGCTTGAATTGTGCATGATTTTTGCGGTTCCCAGTCGAAAGGCTGCTCGGAATTATTCCAGGCGGAAAGAACGCCGGAGGGTGCCGCGGACGCTGCCATCGGCGTTGAAGGTCTGGATCTCGAAGGCTCGCTCACCCAACGTGAGGAACTTGCTACGGACCGCGGCGCGCGCGCTGTGGGTCGCTCCACTGACGGAGTCCTTCAGCAAGTACCCGTCGGCACGCACCTCGATCGCCGCCACGCCAGCCGGTGGACGCTCCAGGCCGACTTCGTAGAGAGCTGCACCCATTTGTTTGATGTAGACACCGACGCCTGACGTGACATCCATCAAGCCGACTCCCTTGGCGATCTGGGTGTCCGCGTCGTCGTAGCCGCGAACCTCGAAGAGCCGCTCTTGCTTCTCGAGGCTGAAGGCGTAGCTGGTGGGGAAGTTGCTGCCGTCGTTGCGGGTCGCCGAACCAATGGCGTAGCCGTCGACGAAGTACTCCACCTTCGTCACCGCGCTGCCCGCGAGCGCGCGTAGGGCGTAGCTACCGTCTGCTTGGCGCGCCCAGTAGACCTCGATGGGGTCGTACGAGCTCGTTTGGTTCCCTCCGCTCGATGTATTTCCGCACGGACCACCGCCGGGACCACCGCTCCACCACTCCCAGTGCCATGGTTCACCCGAAACCGTGCGCCGGAACCCGTAAGCGGAGCCGTTGGCGTTTAGCCAGGAGAGCACTCCAGGCGCCTCGCTGTTGAGGTCCAGGGCGTGGCCGCTCTGGTGGTTGCTGTAGCCAGGCTGCGCCGCGAGGTTGCAGTTGTTGCAGCTGCAGTTGACGTAGCAGCTGTAGAGGTACTGCTGTTCCGCCAGGGTGCGGAAGCCACTCACCACCTTCAGCAAGACGCCGGCGCGCGCTGCAGCCTGCGCCATCACGTAGTATGCGTCCGCGGTCTGGCGTTCCACCGGCTTGCCATCCACGCTCACCACCTCGATCGCGAACGGCGCGCCTGATGTGTAGCCCGTATCCGTGCGGCTAGAGCAATCGATGCTCGACAGCTCGCTCGAGCTGACGGCGTAGTCTTCGGGCGAGCCGTGGGCTTCTTCGCCGCCTGGATTCGCGGAGTCGACCACGGACTGACTACAGGCAAAGAGCTGAAGCGCAGTGAGGCCTAGCGCTGAAAACCGTTTGAACATGTCGCTCCTGACAGCGCGGGTGAGGGGGCGCGCCGCTACGCCCAACAGCAAGCCGCGTACCAGCCTTCAGCTGAGTCTTGCCGGGCGAAACCCGCAGGCTTTTGGCCCCCGCTCGGCTGCTGCCCCTATTGGGGCGAGCCAACATGTTGGGTTCAGCCAACAGGTCGTTGGACTTGGCGTTGAGCGACTTCGACTGGACCGTCGCGCCTCCACCGCGCCTGGTGGAGCGTCCAGGGCAGAGCGATCATGCTCGCCTGGAGCGTTGCCTCAGGGAAAAGCCGCAGCGCCTGTCGCGCGGTCGCGAGCTGGACGTGTTGGAGGAACGTAGCGCGGCGCCACCCGGCGCCGCCCAGCTTGACCCGTCGGCCGCGCCGCTCCTCTCCCCCCAAAAAAACCTTCGGAATGCTTGGGCTGAGGTTGATGGCGGCCTGGTTGTTCCAGAACGCGCCAGCTCATATGCGGCTCGCGGGGGCTTTGGACCTCTGGTGCGGTCGCTCTAGAGCGCGTGAGAAGGCGGCAGCTGACCGTCCCGCACGCTTCGGCGCCAGCAGTACGCGAGATTGACTGAACATTTCGGGCGTTTGGCCTTAGTATTGCGGCCGCAATGCGGGATCTTGGCCAGCTATCGATTCGTGGTTCTTTGCTTGGTGACTTTGCACAGTTGGCGTTGCGCGCTGCGCCGAGCGCGAACCGACGCTCGCCCTGGCTGGGCTTGCTGATCGCCCTGGCCTGTCTGTTGGTCAGTAGCGTGGCCTGGGCAGGCCCCAAGGAGCGCGCCGAAGACCTGATGCGCGACGCCATGGATCAGGACTACCTGGCGACCAACTTCAAGGCGGCAGAGGCGAAGCTCATCACCGCGCTCAAGGTCTGCGAAGGCGACAAGTGTCCGAAGGACGTCGAGGCGCGCATCCACCATCACCTGGGCGTGGTGTACGCCGGCGGCATGAACCGCCACGCGGAAGCGGTCGAGCAGTTCAAGGAGATGCTCAAGCTGTCTCCGGAGATGGCGCTCGATGGCAACTTCGTCACCGACACCGTGCAGAAGGCCTACGACGAAGCCATGGAAGCCGTGGGTCCCGCGCCAGTCACCGTCGACAAAGCCGTCGCGGTGCTCGAAGAGAAGCCCTGGGCGGAGCAGCTCGTGGGCACCCCGATCCCGGTCTACGTCAGCGTTCCCGAGGGTGTGAACGCGAACAAGGTCGTGACGCGCTACCGCGCGCCTGGGGACAAGAACTGGAAAGAGGTCACGCTACGCGTCACGGGTGATGGCTACGGCGGCTACATCCCTTGCACCGCGGTCACCAAGGCGGGCGAGGTGCTGTACTTCACCACCGCCTTCGATGAGAACCTGGATCGCGTCGCGAGCGCAGGTTCTGCAGCCGAGCCACGCCGCGTGGTGCTCAAGCCGAGCATCGACGGACGTCAGCCGGCGCTGCCGGGGACGACGCCTCCCGATGCGTGCCCTGGGCAGGTCGACAATCGCCTGAGCTGCGAGAACGACGACGATTGCCCTGGGGATCAAGCCTGCAAGGATCTGTACTGCGTCGCTGCCGCGGACGCGTATGAGCCGACCGCCGACGACCTCGCCGTGAAGAACTGGCTGAGCCTCGCCTTCAGCCCCGACCTGTCCATCGTGCAGTCCACAGACGATGCGTGCTCACCCAACGCGCAGAAGGACGGCACCCTGAGCTGCTTCTTCAGCAACGGTCAGTACCAGGGGGTGCCGATCCAAGACGGCAAGTCGAACTCCCTCACCGGCGGCGTGGGCTACGGCAGCATGCGCGTGATGGTGGGTTACGATCGCTTGATTGGTCAGCGCCTGCTGATCGGGGCGCGACTTGGCTTCGCCTTCCTCGGTCATCCCGAGCGCGCTGACGGCAAGAAGTTCAACCCGTTTCACGGGGAGCTCCGCGTCACCTTCCACTTCGCCAACGAGCCGTTCACCCATGCGGGCGTCCGACCCTACGTGTTCGCCGGTGGCGGCTGGGCGGACGTCGTCGCGCGCATCACAACGCCTGTTCAGGAGCCGACGCAGGATGGAGGGATCCGTCAGTTCAACGTCGACGCCTACCAGCTCGGAGGTGGACTTTTTGCGGGCGCTGGTTTGGGCATGCAGTACGCGGTCGACAAGAACCTCGGCATGAACATCGAACTCGGCGTGCGGCAGATGTTCCCCGACAGCGTGACCGTGATTGCACCGAGCCTGGGTCTGGCGTACGGGCTGTAGAGCAATGGAGCTCTCTGCCGACGCCACGATCCCCTTCGACCGCGACCGAGTGTTTCGAGCCTACCGCGACGATCTCTCGAAACTCACCGAGTTCCTGCCGAATATCCGGCGGATCGAGGTCGTAGAAAAAGAGGATAAGGGCTCCATCACGGAGATCCTCAACGTGTGGCACGGCGGCGGCGACATCCCCAGCGCGGCCCGCGTGGTGCTGAGCGAGAGCATGATGTCGTGGAAAGACTACGCCATCTGGAACGCTGAAGAGTACAGCTGCACCTGGCGCATCGAGACCAACTCGTTCACCGAGGCGGTGCGCTGTGAGGGCAAGAATTTCTTCGTCGAGACCCCCGAGGGGACCCGGCTTGAAATCCGCGGGGAAATTGAGATCGACGCGAGCAAGATCTCCGGCGTGCCCAAGCTGCTGCGCAGCAGCGTGAGCAAGACGGTCACCGAGTTCTTGTGCAAGAAGATCACCCCGAACCTGATCGAGGTGAGCTCCGGTCTCACGCGCTTCTTGCAGCGCCAGGATCGCGCTGAGGATCGCGCCGAGGCGAGCTGAATCAGCTCCACGCCGCGCCGAGTCCAGGTTTGGGGGTGAGGGTGAAGATCGAGCTACTCTATTTCGCAGCGCTCAAGGACCTCGTGGGCACCGCGAGCGAGGCCCTGGAGGTCGACCTGTCCGCGCCCAGCGTGGCGGAGCTGTGCGCTGAGCTCGAGCGCCGGCGTCCTGAGCTCGCCGGCAGGCTCGGCTCGGTGCGCGTCGCCGTAAACGAAAGCTTTGCGGATCCAAGTGAGCTGATCCCCGACGGAGCGACCGTCGCGCTGATCCCGCCCGTCAGCGGCGGCTAGCGCTACTCGAACCAGCGCCGAGCGACTGGGCGGAGCCACGGCATGACCCACGGGCGGCCTTGATAGAAACGGATGCAAGCGTAGATGCGCGCCCCGAGGTTCCACACCAAGTAGCCACCCAGCGCCAGTGCGAGCACGCCGGCGAGCACCCACTTGATAGGAGACGCGTCGTCGAGCAACGCCGTCGGTACCCCCAGCACGACTAGCACGCAGGTCAGCACGCAAAGTGAGAAACCAAACTGCAGCAGGCTCTGTTTGGCGGCGTTGCGCACGTACTGGCTCCGCGAGGCAACGAGGCAGCCAAGGGAGGCGATCAAAAAGATCCCTTGCACCGGCAAGTAGCACAGCATTGCCAGGCTGCGCTCGCCGGGAGTCGTGGCGCCCTGCGCGTTCCCCAGCTGCGGGAGGCCCGGCGGGGCGCCAGGGCCATCGGCACTGCCGGTGGCCTGGGTGACGGCGTGACCGAGCAGACGATTGACCTCCAGCGTTGCCGCGTCTAGCTCCGCGCGGAAAGTCTGGTGTACCGGCTTGCTGAGCGGTCCCACTTGCCGCCCCCAAGGGTCGTAGAGCAAGAGCTGGTAGGTGTCGCCGAGCAGGCCTTTCACGTCCGCACTCGCGCGGTGCCCGCCGGTCAGCCGGTGAGTGAGCGCGCCGCGTCGCCCTGTCGCGAGCACCTCCGTGCTGCCATCCGGCGCCTGCGCGCGACGGAGCACCCAACGTGTGCGCGCAGAGAGCGTTGACGCGAAGGTCAGCAGGAAGACGCCCGTGAGCAAGCTAGCAGGCAGCGCCAGGCAGCAAAGCCCCAGCAGGAGCACTATCGCCGGGTCATCCACGTCGTCAAACCACACCAGCGTTGGCACCAACACCACCAGGATCAGAGGGGAGAGCGCGATGGCGATGACACCGCGCCGCCTGAATGCCCGCGGTGGCGTGCGCAGCACGAGGGCCCCATCTTCCCACGCTGTCTCCACCTCTCGCGCCGCGCTGGTCGCCATCAGTCTCCCGCAGATGCGGTTCCGGGAGGCAATGGAGTGTCACTCGAAGGCGCGGCGCTCGGCTGTTCGGAGGGGGGCGAGAGCGGACTCGAAGTGAAGGCCGGAGGATTGCAGTAGGTGAAGTCCTCGTGCCACTTGCCCTTCACACAGCTGAAGCCGTTCGACCCGCAGCCGTCCTTGTGCTCGGAGCAATTGGTTTGGAAGAAGTAGCAAGCTTCTCCCTCTGTCACCTTCTCAGGGCGACAGCCGAGGACGCTGGGCAGCGAGAGCGTCACCACGAACGCCAGGCGAGGGCGCTTGGGTGTCCCCTTCACGGGTAGCCGCCCCTGACCTCGAACGTCGCGCGGCGGTACTCCAGACCCAGGCTCAGCGGAAACAGCCTGAGCCCCTCTTCGCGGAGCTTCGGCGCGTCTTGCGCCTCATAGCGCTCGAATGCGCGTCGATCCTCGAAGGTGTAGTGCACCTCGACATACTGCTCGTGCTCTGCAAGCAGTATTTCCGCGCGGAGTGCGCCCGCCGCACAAACATCAGCCAGGTGCTCCCGCTCGAGCCACTCGACCCAGTGCCCGAGCACCTCGGGGTCCGCAAAACGACAACCAACCACGTAACGCAGGGCCATGGTTTCTCCTTGGTGCAGAGGGTGCGGCGACCTCTAGGCCATCAGCTCCGTCTTGGCGACAGGATAGCCGGCCGGGGGCTCCACCGCGTAGGACAGCACGAGCACGCACACCAGTACCATGCGGTAAACGACCTGTACGTCGTCGACGTCGACCTGATCCGCGTGGGCCTCGAGTGTGGCGTCCAGGTGCTCGTTGATGAACTCGAGCACGTGGGGCTGCTCCATCGCGACGACGTCGTCGCTGTCGAGCGGCTCGGCGGGGTCGCCGATGCGCAGCTGCTCATCCAGCGTGAGGGACTCTTCAGTCGCGGTGAGCAGATCGCGGGAGACTTCTTGCAGGGACTCCGCGTGGTAGTTGTCGAACGCCATCCAGACAGCGAGCACAAGAAAGTAGCCCAGCGCGAGCGCGGTTTCGTCGAGGTTCCGCGCGAGTACCTCGGTCGCGAAATCCGAGAGCGTACTCTGACGTTCCTCGAAGTCATCGAAGGCGTCGTCGAGTCGCTCTCGAGTGTCGTCGTCCTCCGAAGCAAACACGTCGCGCAGCTCATCCATGACGGCTTCAGGGACTCGCGCGTAGCTCGGGACCGGTCTAATTGCGGCTCGACGTACCCACACGGCGCTGACTCTAACGCGCTCCGTCTGGTTAAGCCACCACGCTCGGTCGGCGCGAATTGGTGCTTCTGCAGCCGTTAGGGTGCGCTGATCTCGTCCGGGTTCGCCAGGGGCTGAAGCTGGTGCGTCGAGACCCAGCCTTCGGTGGTTCCCCACTCGATGTGCGCGAGACTGCCGTTGCGTTCCAGGATCCAAATCAGGGCGCCCTCGGGGATCGCCTCGAGCTCTATCTTTGCCGTCTTCGGTAGCGGCCGGCCCTGAGCGTCCAGCAAGCGCGCCTCGGTGGCGACGATCACCGCCGGAGTCGTCGTCACCCGGAAGTGACGTGCCGAGTAGGTGAGGACGCTGAACAGCACGAGGGCGACCCCGGCGACCGCCGCCGCCACGCCACCGCTGAAGCGCGCGCGTGGCTTCGGGTTCCACAAGCGGAAACCGAGCCCCACGCTGAGGACCAACGCGGATACCGCGGCTAGCAAGGCCCAGGCATCCTCCGACGCGAGGTTCACGACCGCGCGACTCAAGGAGGCGTTCACGACCACCGGCTCGCGGCCTTCACGACTCCGTCGGCGCGTGATCTGCGCTTCCACCGCGGCTAGCGCCTTCGCTGCCTCGCGATCCCCGGGCCGCAGACGCAGGCACTCTTGAAACGCTGCGGCGGCGCGGCCGAAGTCTCCTGGTTGTACCTGACGTGTTTCCGCACGGCGCGAGTAGGCCACCCCGCGATTGAAGCTCGCATCGGGGTGGACGAACCCCCGGTCTGCCAAGAGTTCGAGCTCGTCAATCGCTGCGTCGAAAGCGCCTTGGCTCAGGGCCTGCGCGGCGCTCCTGAATAGCTCCGTGTTGGAGGCTCCGGATGGGGGGGCCGGTGCGACCTTGGGGTCGACGTTCGAGCTCGCTGCCGGAGCTTGGGCAAACACGAGACCCGCTGTGCTCCACACACAGAGCAACACCAGCAAGCATGCGTGACAGCGCATCAGGGCGGCGTGGAAGGGGAGAACCAAACGCATACTCAGGCAGGCGGCGTACACCGGTCCGCTTCAAGCGGAGGCTGCATCCGTATCACGAGACGCCTTGGGTTTGAGCTTGCCTAGTTCGCGCATCAGCGTCTTGGTCCGATCGACGACGTCGGCTTCGAGTGAGGCACCGGTGAAGCGCACGGCGTCCAGCTCATCCAGGAGGCCACACACCGCCTGAGCGGTGCTGGCGGAGGTGCCGTTCTTTTCGAGTTCCTGCGGTAGGTCTGCGCGCAGCACGCCGCGAGCTTTCACCCGGGTAGCAGCTTCGATCGCGTGGAGCAGCGCCCGCTCGAGTTCACTCGCGGCTTGCTTCGTGTTGCCAGCCTTCTGCTCGTCTCTGGCTTTGGTCAGCGCGGCCATCGCCAGCGTTTCGCTGGCTTCCTTGCGCTGCTTCAGACGGCTTGCGAAGCGCCTTCCGCCGCGGCCACCCAGGTGTACGAGAGCGACTCCCAGAGGTCCTCCGAGGAGCAGTAGCCAGTAGTACCACGTGTCGGTGATGTGGCCGCGGCGTTGCTCCGCGGAACCAAGCTCGAGGCGCGGGGACAAGTCGAGACGCGCGTCGTTGCCGGTCTTGGGTTCTTCGATTGGTTGCTTGGAAGGGTCGACCCGTACGCTTCCGAGATCGGCTTGCGCGATCTCGTAGCGCTTGGTCGCTGGGTTCCAGTAGGGCAGCTTGAAGCTGCCGAGCTCCACCTCGCCTGCCTTGGTCAGGCGAGCGGTGTAGCTGAAGCGACGCCAGCCGCCGAGGGACGAACCGCTCGGATCAATCTGCTCTTGAACGTTGGGCTCGAGCCACTCCACGCCGTTTTGCTGTGGCGGCTTCAGCGCTGCCGGCAGGTTGCCCTGGCCTTCCAGGCGTACGACTACACTGACCGAGTCACCCTGTTCGACGGTGCGCGGCTCTACCCGCGCCTTGAGCGTGAAGTTCCCAACGTCGCCAAGCGTGTAGCCGACAGGTCGCCCAGCGGCCGGCGGCTCGACCACGTGCACGTGTACCTCGGGACTCGCGCGGGTCAGGCCGCGAGGCGAACCGAACCCGTAGGATTGTCCTCCAAACCCCATGCTGATCGGCCCGATCACGAGATCGCCCGTTTTGATCGGCACCATCACGGTCTCGCGGATCTTCACGGCAGTGAACACCACGTCACCAATGCGCACGCGATGCGCGTCCTGCCCCATCGAGTTTTCGACCACTGGGTAGGCCAGGAAGTCCGCGCGAGTCGGCTCCGTCGACTTCAGTTCGTTGTACGGCCCGCGCCCGCCATACGCATAGGCTCGATACACCAGCGGTTCGCCGACCACGACCGTCTGGGGTGTAGCCGTCGCGCGGATGAACGCCGTTTGGTCCGGAGCCGTATCCGTACGGTACTCCTCCGGGGCTGGGGGGAAGAGGTCGTCGGTGTTGTTCAGGTCATCGTCGGGGTCGTCGAAGAGCCCTGGAAACCCCGGTGGCGCCCCAAAGCCGAACGGATCGAACGGTCTCCTGCGTGGTCCGCTCCCCGCCGGGAGCACCTCGATCTTGATCGAGTCACCTGTGTAGCGCTTCGAGCCGACTTGAACGGAGGCGGGGCCAATCGTGTAGGTCCCGGGGCGGGAAGCGATGATGCGCCACGTCGCCTTCAGCCCGGAGGACTGCTGGGCCCCCGTCGAGCGGCCGATGCTGAATGACCGATAGGTCGCGATGCTGGGCCCGCTCATCTCGAATCCGCGCGGCAAAAGCAGACGAAACGCTCCGCCCCGATCGGCGTCGTCACCGGACACCTTGAGCTCCAGGCTGAAGGGCTGATTCGCCTCCACACGCCGTGAGCTGACGCTGGTGCTCAGGGCCGGCGTGGCTTGGGCTTCGCAGGAGAACAGCGCGATCGATGTGGAGGCACCCACGCACAGCGCCGTACTCACCGCGAATCGCAAAGCGATCGCTGCGGTGTGTCGCCGGGTTCGCGTGATGCTTCGCTCGTTCACTTGTCCTCCAGCCCTCTCACGCGCTGCTGAAGCGCGTTCCGCTTGGCTGCCTCCTGCTGCAGCGTTGGTGCTCGCTCCAGCATGTCTAGCATGCGATCGTCTTGGTTCACTGAAGGCGGCTGTTTCGCCTTCGGCGGCGGCTTTCCGCCATCGTTCGGGCCAGCGTCTTTGCCAGCATCGGGCTTGTTGTCTTGCTTGCCTGCGTCGTTGCCGCCGTCGCCTCCGCCGTCCTTGCCCCCATCGTTTCCGCCATCGGACCCGCCGTCTTCGCCACCGTCATCGCCGCTGTCAGGCTGGGCGTCCTGGCTCCCATCGCTGCTGTCGCTGGAGGCGTCATTGGCGTCGCTGCCCGCGTCCGGCGGTTCCTGCTTTTCTTTCAGCTCGAGCGCGATCGCGCGGTTCCACGCGGCGTCGCGGCCGATCGGGTCGCCCTTGTCGTCGGGCAGCCCGGGGGTGATCTTGAGCGCCTCGTCGTAGCTCTTGATGGCTTCGTCGAAGTTGCCACGCAGAAATTCCAGGTTGCCAGCCAGATAGTAAGCCCTGGCGCGTAGCTCCAGCGCAACGGCGGGGTCCGCTGCGATCAGCTTGACGATGCGCAGCGCGCACTCAATCTGTGCGTTGCGCGCCGCGGCCTTGTCGTCCATCGGCTGGACGCCGCCATCCGGGATCACCTCGAAGCGGCCACCGAAGCTCTCTGCGATCTTGAACAACGCGAGACCGAGATCGAAGCTTGCTGCGGGACGCTCGCGAACCCTGGGAGGGGTGCCGAGGGCTCCGTCCTTGCAGGCGCCAGTGGAGAGGTAGTTCTCCAGCAGATCCGCAGCCTGAGCGGATGCGCCGGCGTCCATCAGCTCGATGGCGCGATCCACGTCAGGCGCATTCCGCTCGAACACTTTGTCCAGGCGTTCACACCCGAGCACCAGCACGAGCGCCATGCCAGTCGCGGCAGTCGCGCGGAGCCGGTCGCGGCGCCGGTTCTTTGGTTCCCTCTTGGGGCGCTGAGGCGGAGGATCCGGTGGGCGTGTGCGTCGCTTGGCCTGAGAGACGAACACCTCGATCAGGAGCAACACCAGCGCCAGTGCCGCGGGGTAATAGAAGACGTCGGCATAGACCGTCTCCTCTTTCTCCGCCAGCTCTTCGGTCATTAGCCGCGAGAGCCGGGTGGTGATCTCGCGGATCCCCGTTTCGCCCTTGGCCGCGCGGACCACCACGCCGTTGCCGCGTTCGGCGATCTGCCCGAGTTGCTGCTCACCCTCCGTCGTGAGCTCCGTGGTCAGGGGCTTGCCTTGAGAATCCGTGCGCCAGCCGACGACCTCTTCCTGGTCGTTCATCTCCGGGATGGGTTCCGGAGTGCGGCCGCCGATCTGGACGACGTGGATCGTGATGCCTTCGTGGGCCGCAGCTGTCGCGACGGCGACGGGGTCTCCCTCGAGGTCTTCGCCGTCGGTGACCAGGATCATCACCTTGGCGTGCTTCTGACTTAGCGGATCGCGGCGCAGCAGATCCCGCCCCGCCTCCAGAGCGCGCCCGATGGCGGTGCCGCCGACGGGCATGTCGTTCGGGGTCTGCTGCCTTAGAAACTGCGCGATGGCGCCGCCGTCGCTGGTCAGCGGGAAGCTCAGCGGATCACCCGCGAACGCCACTGCTCCGAAGCGCGCCCCAGGCAGCTCAGCAATCAAACGTGCGATCTCGCTCTTTGCGCGATCGATGCGCGAAGGGCGCACGTCTCGGGCGTACATGCTCTTCGAGAAGTCGAGCACCAGCACCACGTCGAGATTGGTTGCGGGGATGAGCCGCGTGCCGCGTCCGTACTGAGGCCCAGCGAGCGCGACAAAGCCGAGTGCGACCGCGAGCACCAGCAGCACGCCTTTGAACGCACGGCGCGCGCTGGCCTTGCTCGTGACCAAGCCGAGGACTTGCTCCTCGTCGCCGAAGCGCATGAGCGCCTTGGTCGAGCGGATGCCGCCATAGATCAAGAGCCCGGCGACGACCAGCGCTGTTACCGCACCCCACAGCCACTCGGAGTTGGCGAACCTCATGCGCGCCTCCTCACGGAAACCTCCGCAAGACCAGCGCGTGCAGCAGCGCCTCGAGCGCGACCAGCAATACCGCGGGCAGCAGGAAGAAGCGGTAAAGCTCCTCAAAGCTCGCAATGCTTGCTTCGAAGCGCGTCTTCTCCAGCTCGTCGAGCACCTTGTGGAAGCTGGCTTGGAGCGCGCTGGCGTCCGTTGCCACGAACATCTGCCCGCCAGTCTCCTTGGCGATCTGCTTGAGCAGCTCCGGATTGGTCGGGTAGTTCACCTTCACGTAGTGCGGCTGCCCAAACAGGTTGAATCGGTCCTGCACTTCGGCGGTCTCGCCGTCGCCGATCTGAATCGTGTAGACCTTCGCTCCGACGACGGTCGCGAGGTGCGCGGCGTACTCGGGGGAGATCTTCCCGGCGTTGTTGTCACCGTCTGTGAGCAGGATGATGGCCTTGCTCTTCGCGTTGCTGCGCCGAAGTCGCGCTACCGCAACACCCGTGGCGTCCCCGATCGCTGTCGCCGCGTTGTCGATCAGCTCCAGGTTCATCTTGGACACCAGCGTGTCCAGTAGATGATAGTCCAGGGTTGGGGGGGAGAGGACATACGCATCCCGCCCGAACACCACCACACCAATCCGGTCAGTTTTCCTTCGGGAAATGAAATCCCGGATCACGGCTTTGGCTGCATCGAGGCGTGTCGGACGTACACCAGGTGCGCGCTCCGGGACGTACTTCATCAGCTCCGGGGGTAGCTGGTCCATCGCTGCGCGCATCGAACCGGAGAGGTCGAGCACCACCACCAGATCGATGCCCTGCTCGTCGTTGTTCTGCGGCTTGATGGTCGCGATGGGACGCGCCAGGGCGAACACGAAGAGCATCAGCGCGACGCCGCGCAGCGCTCCCGGCAGGTCCCGCAGCCACACGCGGATCCCTCGAGGGCCGCTTGTCAGCGGCTGCACGGTCCCCAGTTGGATGCGTGGCACTCTGCGGTCTTCGCCGTAAGTCGCGCGCCAAATCACCACGGGTACGACTACCAACAGCGGCAGCGCCCACCACCATTGCCAGTTGGCCGCGAGCAGCGAGTTGCCGCGTGCGAGCACGGGGTAGGCGAAGCCCACGATCAGCGCGACGACGATCCACAGCGGCAACAGCAACGCGCGCCAGACCTTGCGCGTCGCTGGGCTAGCCTCGCGGCGAACCGCGCTTCGAGGCGTGCTCCGCCGCTCCTTTGCGCTCGGCGCTCCGGGTTTCGGCAGGGCCTCGGCCTTGGCTTCGCGCTTCTTCGAGCCGGGAGCGCTCATGATTTCCTCCCGGATTCCGGTGCGTCGTCAACCGGCTCGGCTTCCGCGTCGTCTTTGGTGTCTTCGACCGGCTCGGAGTTGGCGTCAGGTTGCTCGTCGTCCCCGTCGAGCTTGGCGGTCGCGCTCTCGGTGAGCGGCGCCTCACCTGGCGGCGGCGCGAGCAGCGCTGGATCTTGAATTGGAGCGTCGACACCCGAGGTTGGGAACTGCCGCGGGAGCGGTTGGCCTGGACTTGGGCGCCCTGGTACCGTGCGGATCACGATCTGTTCGACCGCCGCCAGCGCGGCTTCGCACTGCTCCGGGTCAGGCGTCGCGCGCGCGAACTTCACCAGGTCTGCTTCGCGGAGGAAGCTCTCGACGCTGCTCATGACCGGGATGGGCGGGACGATGCGCTTGAGCACGCTCAAGATTTCCTCGGTCGTGCTCTCGAGCGCGCCCGCGTCGCCGAGCTGTTCACCGATGCCGTAGCGGTTGCCTAGGTAGCGCCGCAAGATCAGGCACACGTCGTCGTAGTGCTCGTCGAAGCGCTCTTGAGCGATCAGCTGGCGCTGACGGAGGTCGTGCAGTTCTTCCATCGCGACCTCCCACGGTGGACGTGGTGGTGGGGGCGGCGGCGCGGGCTTGGGGCGACGCTTCAACCAGATGAGGAGGCTCGCGACGATGGCTCCGACTACGAGGGCAATCAGTGCCACTCCGGTGACCAACTTGGCGGCCTCCCAGACCTCGCGCTGGGGGCGGGGCGGGGGATTGGGGTGCGGTTTCGGCGAAGGCGTGTTCGCGGTCGGTGGATCGACGGTGACCTTTGCTGGCTCAGTGCACAGCGTCACCAGCTCGCCGTTCGCGCGCGCCAAGGTGATCGGCACCGCAGGTAACCACAGCTCTTGGCGCCCACCTTTCTTCGGCAGCGCGACGAAGTTCAGGCGCACCTGGCTCTTGATCAGGTCACCGCTGGGTTCACTCCTGATGTCAGGCCCCGCGCCTCCGTCTGGGTCGGGGAAGGCGAACCCCGATTTCTCGAATGCGGCGGCTTCCTCGCTAGTGCGGTTCAGCCTGAATCCGCTCGGAAAGAGCTTCTCGCCTTTGCCGTGCTCCACGTCGACTTCCAGGGTCACGGCGTAGCCGGAGAGCCCTCTCGGCGCGACTCGCTGGGTCAGCTTCGGGCGCGCCTTGCCTTCGGGGACATGCTCCGAGCAAGTGCCTCCCGGCGCTTCGGGCTTGGCGGGGTCTGGAGTCGCCTTGGGTGCCGCGCTGGCGTCGGCTGCGGGGGGGGCTGGGGGCTCGGCGTCTGCACCTGTCAGGGCGTCCGGCGCGCCGGCATCGGCTACGGCTGCAGCGCTCGGTGCTGCTGGCGCACTAGCGCTCGCCGGCGGCGCAGCGGGAGCGCGGGGTTGAAACGACGGGACGATGAGGTCGTTCGACGGCTGTTGCGCGTCAGCGGCGGCCGCGATGCCCAGCGCGAGCGTAGCGACTCCCAGCGCCAACCAGTGACGCCTCACCCCCAAAACAAACGCGCGCGGCTTGATCGATGCCGGCTTCATCGATGCACCCGTTTGGCTCGGCGCGCGAAGAGGTCGCGGAGCGGCTTCACGTAAGGGCGATCCGTGTGGACGACGCAGTGGTCGAGGCCGAGCTTGCGGAACACCGCGACGTGCTTGGCGCGCTCTTGCTTGGCCAGGTGCGCGTAGTGGGCGCGCACGAGCGGGCTCGAGGTGTCGACCAGCACCTCCTCACCGCTCTCGAGATCTTCGAAGGATGCGAGCCCAACGTCGGGGAGCTCCGCGTCGCGAGGATCCGTGAGCATCACCGGGATCACATCATGCCGCGCGGAAGCGAGGCTGAGGGTGCGCTCGTAGTCCGACGCGTAGAAGTCGCTGATCAGGAAGGCCACGGAGCGACGGCGGGCGACCATGTACAGCATCTCGAGCGCCGCTGACAGATCAGTCCCTGAACGCCGCGGCTCCGTGTTGAGGATCTCGCGCACCACGCGCATCACGTGCTTGCGGCCCTTCTTGGGCGGGATCACCTTCTCGACCTCGTCGGTCGCGAGGATCAAGCCGACACGATCGTTGTGCTGATTCGCGCTGAACGCACACAGCGCCGCGACCTCTGCCGCCAGGCGCCCCTTGTTGAGCCGCGCTGTGCCGAAGCGACCGCTCTTCGAGATATCGACGACCAGCATCACCGTCATCTCACGCTCTTCGACGAACACCTTGATGTAGGGTTCGTCCATGCGCGCGCTGACGTTCCAGTCGATGGTGCGCACGTCGTCGCCTGGCTGATACTGCCTTACCTCGCGGAAAGACAGGCCCTGGCCCTTGATCACCGAGCGGTAGTCACCAGACAGCTGCTCCGTCGCCAAACGATTGGTGCGGATCTCGATGGTGCGCAGGGTCTTCTCCTGTGCACTCTGCTGGTCCTTTGAACTCACGATTTCTCCGGGATCAAGCTGGATTCGACGCTCAGGCGAGGCCGCTCAGGGAACCTCCACCACCTCGAACACCCGGCGCACGACGTCCTCCGCCGTGATGTCCTCCGCCTCGGCTTCGTAGCTCAGCACCATGCGGTGGCGCAGCACGTCGGCGCCGATGGCCTTCACGTCCTCGGGCGTGACGTAGCCGCGGTGACGCAAGAAGGCATGAGCGCGCGCCGCGAGGTTCAGCGCGATGCTGGCGCGAGGGCTCGCACCGTACTCGATCAGCGAGGCGAGCTCCTTCAGGCCGCGCTCGCTCGGTTCGCGAGTCGCGAACACCACGTCCACGATGTAGTCCTTCACGCGTTCATCCACGTAGACGTCTCGCACGACCTTTCGTGCTTGAAGCAGTTGTTCGGGCGTCGTTCTTGGATGCGCAGACGCCTGGGTGTTCTGGGTCATGCGATCCATGACCTGGCGCTCTTCGTCGCGCGTGGGGTAGCCGACCTTCACCATCAGCATGAAACGGTCGAGCTGGGCTTCGGGCAGCGGATAGGTGCCTTCTTGCTCGATGGGGTTCTGCGTCGCGAGCACGACGAACGGATCCGGCAGCTTGTACGTGGTGTCGCCGATCGTGACTTGGCGCTCCTGCATCGCTTCGAGGAGCGCGCTCTGCACCTTGGCGGGAGCACGGTTCACCTCGTCGGCGAGCACCAGGTTCGCGAAGACCGGCCCGAGCTTGCTCGTGAACTCGCCGGTCTTGCTGTTGTAGATCACCGTGCCGATCACGTCGGCGGGCAGCAAGTCCGGCGTGAACTGGATACGCGAGAAGTGGGCCTGGATGCTGTCGCAGACCGTCTTGACGGTGAGCGTCTTCGCCAAACCGGGGACGCCCTCGAGCAGCACGTGGCCGCCTGCCAAGAGGCCGATCAAGATGCGATCGACCATGTAGGCCTGGCCGACGATGACCTTGCCGATTTCCGCGGTGACGTCGTCGATGAAGGCGCTCTCCTTCGCGACGATTTCGTTGAGGGCTCTGACGTCCATCTCGAACTGTTCTCCTGCCGGCGATCCTCGGGATCTCCATGGAAGATCGCGAAGTTTCGCATTCCGAATAGGTGGGGTCGCTATACCGCGACCGCGTGGCGGGAGACAATCCGTGCGCTGGGTCTATTCCAGCCCGGACGGATGGTACGCTGAGCCGAGTCCGCTGGCGCTGGAGAGCCTATTGGGCGACGCGCCCGGCGGGGATCTTGACT
>JBFXBK010000112.1:0-24406 GCA_050183255.1 Polyangiaceae bacterium
TGGTTGTACTCGTCGGCGCGAGTGCCCATCTCCGTGTAGGGCTGGTTGGTGATGAAGGCGATGCGCCCACCAGCGACCCACACTGGGTTCAGGTCGTCCACCGGCCCAAAGGTGAGCTGGTGAATGTTCCAGCCACTGTCACCCTTCTCCAGGTCAGCGGTGTACAAGTGGTAGTTGTCGTCTCCTGACAGCTTCATGCTGAAGACGACCTTCGTCGCATCGAAGCTGACGTCGAGGCTCGAGACGTCAGCATTCTTGAAGCGCTCGTCCTCGATGATGTTCTGCACCTTGCCGGTACCCAGATCGCGAATCTCCAGACGCGCTCCCGGGTTGTACCGTTGGTAGTCCATCACCTGACCCATGCCGCCGGACACGTCGATCTCGACGTTGTCGCCGTTCACGGTGGTGTGCTGGCGAACCGCGTAGATGATCTTCTGAAAGCTCTCCCCGGTCGGTTCTTGCGACGGTTCGTTCGTACAGCTCACTGGAGCCATCAGGCCGGTGAGCCCCGCGAGTGGGAGCGCGAATAGGAGAGCGGTCCGGGAAAGAATGCTGCGAGCCATGAGTTCCTCCTGCGGCGACGTCCTGGAGCCAACGTCACCTAAATCCTTCGGGAATTCAGTTGCACGTTCTACGCCAACACGAAACCCCTTGTTTTGGAGGGTATTTGACGCGGTTCAGAGGGGCAGCACCCCCGTCAGCCCAGAAAACTGCTGGGGGCGTCTCCCCCCCAAACCCAAGCTAGGGAACTCGAACGCAGGGGTGAGGCGGTGATATGTTGCGCGCCTCATGCAGCTGAAGTTCGATGAACGCGGACTGATCCCAGTCGTGGTTCAGGATCGCATCACGGGTCAGGTCCGCATGTTGGCTTGGATGAACCAGGCAGCGCTCGACCAAACCCTGGAGAGCGGCTTGGTGACTTTTTTCAGCCGCTCGCGCGGAGCACTCTGGGTCAAGGGCGAGACGTCAGGCAACCACCTGAAGCTCCACAGTCTGACCGCAGATTGCGACGGCGATACGCTGCTTGCGCTGGTCGATGCGATTGGACCGAGCTGTCACACCGGACGGCAAAGCTGCTTCTTTCAAGCCAGCAGCGGGGAGACGCTGGAAGCACAACCGAACCCAGCGCTGTTCGAGCTCGGCGCGATCATTCACGCTCGCAGCCAGGCAACAGCAGACAAGAGCTACACGAAGTCGTTGCTGGAAGCCGGAGCGCCGCGCATTGGCGAGAAGATCGAAGAGGAAGCTCAAGAGCTGGCAGTCGCGATTCGCGAAGAGAGTGATGAGCGCGTGCTGAGCGAAGCAGCGGACGTGCTGTATCACGCGTTGGTGGGTCTCGAGGCGCGTGGCCTCGACCTCGCGCGAGTGGGCAGCGTGCTCGCGAAGCGAATGGGGCTCTCAGGCCACGCCGAGAAAGCGCAGCGCAAAGCGTGAACAAGCCGCGCATCCTCCTGCTCGCTGAGCCGGATGCGTTCGCCCAGGAACTGAGAAGAGCGCTCCAGCCTCACGCTGATTTGGAGCTGGTGGCGAGTGTGGAGCGCACGCTCGCAGCTGTCGTGCATGCACCCACACGCCTCGTGCTGGTAGGCGCTGGCGACCAGACATTCCTGCACTCGAATCAGCTGATGCGCGCGTTGGGGAAGCAGCAACGTCCGCTGGTGATCCTGCTTCGTCACACGTGGGAGCCGGAGCTCGTAAAGTCCCATATGAAGCTGAAGTTCCGCGCCGACGGGTACCTCGCAACGGGCTTCGCGCCCGGGGAGGCGCGAATCGATGGCAGCGGAGTCGAGTCGTTGGTGGAGCAACTCGTGCGCTATCTGAGCTAGGGCGAATGCTCAGCGGCGAGCAGCTTCGGCGGCCTCACTTAGTGAACTGATGCGCCTGCGGGCAGCGCCCCAAGAGAACTGAGGACACCGTCGTCGTCGTTGACCCTGAATCGGGGGCTTCCTATGGTGCGAAGTCCCGGTTTCCGGGTACTTGCGCCGATCGAGCCGTCGACTCACCCACCCCGCGGAAGCGATTTCTACATGCCCAAGGTACTGGTCTTCGAGAGCGACCCCGAATTCGCAAACGTGCTGCAAGCCGAACTGACGGCTCGTGGTGCGACGCCCACAGTCGTGGACGACGCGAATGTTGGACTCCAAGCGGCTGCAAGCGAGAAGCCCGACCTGATCTTGCTGACCATCGAGTTGCCGCGGATGAACGGCTTTTCGGTCTGCAACAAGCTCAAGCGCGATCCTGGTTTGAAGGACGTGCCGCTGATCATCATGAGCAGCGACAGCACCGAGGAGACGTTCGAGCAGCACCGCCGCCTGCGCACGCGTGCGGAGGACTACCTGCGCAAGCCCATCGACATGGTGGACCTGTTTCAGCGCATCGGAAGTCGCATCGCGCTTGGTGAGCCTGGGGGCGCTGAGATGGCAGAAGAAGAGGAAGACATCGTCATCGACGACGATATCGACTTCGAGGACGCGGAGCCCCTCGCGATCGAAGAAGACATCGAGAACGAGGGCACCCAAATCATGGATCGCCCGCCGGGGCTGGCGGAGGCGCTCGCCGCAGCGAAGGCCCGTGATGCCGCTCCCGAGAGCTCCGTGGACGACGAGGTCGACAGCTTCACAGAAGCCGCGTTCGACGCGTTGCTCGATGAGCCAATGCCGGTCGAGCCCCCACCAGTGACGGAACCGGAGCCCGAAGAGCTGGCTCCCGAGTCGATCGAAATCGAGCCAGAGTCGATGGAGGTCGAGCCCGAATCCATGGAGGCCGACGCACCGGCGACAACTCCCCCCGCGGCGCCGCCGCCGAGAGCACCCATGGCATCTGCGCCGGGGCCAAGCGAGATCCCCGCCGCGCCGAAGTCCCCGACGAGCATTCCGCCGCGCCCTGCCGACACCGGCGATTCCGCACGGCTTCGCGAAGAGGTCAGCAAGCTCAAGGGTAAGAATGACGAGCTCGAGATCGCGCTGCGGGAAGCACGTGCCAAGGTCACGGAGCTCGAGGACCAAGCGGGCCGAGACGCCGCCAGAGACGCTGAAGTGCAGCGTCTGCGGCGCGAGGTAGACGAAGCCAAGGCCAAGGCGTCGAGCGGTAAAGGCGGCGGTTCCGCACGGGAATTCCTCGATCTGCGCGAGGCGCTGAACAAGAAGGACAAGGAAATCCTCGACCTCCGGGACCAGCTCTCCACGAAAGACAAAGAGCTGCTCAATCTGCGCGACGCGTCCCTTGGACTCGAGCGGGAGAAGGCCGATCTCAACGACCGCATCCTCGGACTCGAGCGGGAGGCGCACGACGAGCGCAAGAAGAGCGAGAGCTACCTCGCCGACAAAGAGCAGGCGAGCAAGCGCGCCGACGACTTCAAGCGCAAGGCCGAGAAGCTCAACACTGAGCTCCAAGCGGCCCGCAACGAGGCCGCCGAGCTGAAGTCAGCGCACGAGGCGCAGCTGGCGGCACGGGACGCGAAGGAGGCCGCGACGGCGGCCGACCACGAGGCGGCTCTGGAAGCCGCGGAGGCAGCCAAGCAAGATGCGCTCGCCCAGGCAGCAGAAGCCGCCTCGGAAGCGCAAGCTGCAGCGCTCGCCGCGGCTGCCGCCGCCGCCACCACGGCCCAAGAGGCAGCGCTTGCTGCCGCTGGCGAGGAGGCCGCCGAGGCGCAAGCTGCGGCAATTTCCGCGCGGGAAGCAGAACTCAAGAAAGAGCACGATTCACGCCTGGCCGCGCTCCATCGTGCCAACGAGGAGGCGCTCTCCAAGCTCAAGGCTGAGCACGCCGAGCAGATGGAAGCCGCAGCGCGAGAAGCAGCGGACAAGCTCGCGTCGCGCGAGGCCGAGCTCGAGGCCGAGCGCGCAGCGCTGGAGACCTCGCTAACCGCAGCGCACGACGCGACCAAGGGCGAGCTCAGCGCACTGCAGGAGGCGAAGGAGCAAGCCGAGGCCGAGCGCGACGCGCGCATCGCCGGGCTGAGCGCCGACCTCCAGGAGCGCACCGAGGAGCGAGACACCGCAAACCAGACCATCGAGGCGCGAGACGGGAGCATCGCCGAGCTGCGTGAGGAGCTCTCGACGCGCACCGACGAACGGGACTCCGCGAATCAGACCATCGCGGCGCGCGATGCGAGCATCTCTGAACTGCAGAGCGAACTCGCGACCCGCACTGAGGAGCGCGACACTGCGAACCAAACGATTGAGACGCGCGACGCCGCTCTTGCCGCGGCAAACGCCGCGCTCGCTGCGCGCGCCCAGGAACTCGATGAAGCGAACGCCACGATCGGCGAACGCGACGAGACGATCGACGAACTCACGATGAACCTCGCCACTCGCACTCAGGAGCGGAACGCCGCGAATGAGACGATCGAAGCGCGCGACGCCACCATCGCAGAACTTCAGAGCGAGCTGGCGACGCGCACCGAGGAGCGCGATACCGCGAACCAGACCATCGAGGCGCGCGACGCCACCATCGCAGAGCTCCGTGAGGAGCTGTCGACGCGCACTGACGAACTCGACACGGCGAACCAGACCATCGTCACTCGCGACGCGAGCATCGCCGCACTGACCGCCGATCTGCGGACGCGCACTGACGAGCTCGGCACCGCGAACCAGACCATCGAGGCGCGCGACGCCACCATCGCCGGACTAACCGCGGATCTGCACACGCGTACCGAGGAGCGCGACACCGCCAATCAGACCATCGAGGCGCGCGACGCCACCATCGCCGGCCTGGAGGGTGACCTCGAGACACGCACTCAGGAGCGCGACTCGGCGAACGAGACCATTGCTGCCCGCGATCAGACGATCAGCGAGCTCAAGGCAAACCTCGAGGAAACGCAAGCACAGCTCGCAGCCGCGGAGGAAGCGGGAGAACAGAAAGACGGCCGCATCGCCACGCTGGAGGCAGAGCTCGCCGCGACCAGGCAAGAACTCTCGGAGAGCCAAGCCGACGCGGAGCAAAAGGCCCAGCGAATCGCCAGCCTGGATGCAGAGCTGTCCTCCACCCAGGGGGCTCTCTCCAGCACCCAGGGCTCCTTGAAGGCAGAGCAGGGCAAATACGCGAAGGCGCGCAAGAAGTGGCAGGACGACCAGGCTTCCCTGGAGTCGGCCAAGGACGCGTTGGCCGCGGCGCTCGAGCGCATCGAAGAAGCCGAGCAGCGCTCCTTCGAGTGAGCCAACTCTAGACACGTCAGCCAACGGCGCAGCAGGTGCTGCGCCGAGGACGCCAAGCCTCCGCGGATCCCGAGTCGTCACACGTTGGGAGAGAACACGTCACACGCCGCGTCGAGAATCCGGCCCGTCGGACAGCGAGGTCGTTTAGGGCTAAACTACCGGCACTCACCTGTTTGGGTGCTTGGCGTGGGCTCGCGCTGAGCACTATATATCATGACTCATGGGTCATGATATGATTGCGACGCGCTCAGCGATCGAGGAAACTCCCGCCATGCATCACACCACCCTCTCCTCTCGGCGTGCGCTTCGCACGGTTTCCTACGGCGCGCTGGGGATCCTCGGCGGACTCCTGGTGCTCGCGGCGTGCAGCTCTGAAGAGGGCAGCACTCAGGAGCACTTGGGGAGTGGTGGCAGCGCTGGCGCCGCCAGCGGCGGAAGCGCTGGTGCGGAAACGCTACCGGGCCCGGAAGAATGGAACCGGGACGTGACCCCCCCGAGCACCGAGGCAGCGGCGACTGGTCGCACCTCGTGTCAGTACAAGGCGGGGGCGCTCCCCAAGGAGACGCACGGGGCGGGCGCGCCGATGGGCAAGGACATCCCCATCGATCACATCTTGGTGATCATGTCGGAGAACCGCTCCTTCGATCACTACCTGCAGGGCATTCGTAGCATCGGAATCGACGCCGATGTGGCTCCGGACACCTACACGAATCCCGATGAAAATGGCGATGCCATCGCCCCGGCTCGGGACACCGCGTATTGCTTTGCGGATACGCCCCACAGCTGGTCGTCGGTGCATCGTCAGATCAACGGCGGCAAGATGGACGGGTTCGTCACGGAAGCCAGCGGCAGCCACGAGACGCCAATGAACGCAACCCTCGAGTACATCGAGGGCAAGCGCGCCCTCGTCTACAACACCGAAGAGGACGTGCCTCTGGTCTACTGGATGGCGAAGAACTTCTCGATCGGCGACCGCTACTTCTGCTCGGTACCCGGTGCCACTTGGCCCAACCGAGAGTATCTGTGGGCGGCCACCAGCTTCGGGGAGAAGGGCAATGATTTCCCCCAGGAAGTGGACAAGACGATCTTCACCTACCTGAACGAGCGGCAGCTCGACTGGAAATTCTATCACCAGAACACGCCGAGCATGGCGATGCTGCTGGACGAGTACTTCAAGTACAAGGCGGAGGGGCGCTTCTTCACGCTGGACGACTACTACGCAGACGCGGAAGCCGGCACGCTACCCCAGGTCGCCATCATCGATCCCGGTCCCGACATTCGCACGTGGGAAGGCATCGACGAGCATCCCCCGGCGCAGACCGACATCGGACAGAACTGGATGAGCAACGTGGTCCGCGCGCTGGTCGCTAGCCCGAACTGGGAGAGCTCGGCGCTGTTCATCACCTACGACGAGCACGGTGGACTGTACGATCACGTGGCACCACCCAAGGCCTGCCCGCCGGATGACCGCCGCGACAGCTTGGCCGATGGGGAGGCGTTCGACATGTACGGTGTGCGAGTGCCGTTCTTCGTTGTCTCGCCGTTCGCCAAGCAGGGCTACGTCAGCCACAACGTCTACGACCACACGTCAATCCTGCGCTTCATCCAGGCCCGCTTCACGATCCCGGCGCTCACGAACCGCGACGCCAACGCGGAAGCACCCTTCGACATGTTCGACTTCGACGCGCCACCCGCTCGCGCGGCGCTCGACGTGCCTGAGGTTGCGATCAACCAAGAGCGTCTGGCCAAGTGCGAGTCGATCTGGAATCAGTAGGCGCTCGCCGACCAGCGCTCAGACAGTTCCTCCCGGCAATGGCGTACTGCCTCATTGCTGGCAGCGTCATTGCTGGTAGCATTGTGGCAGGTTGCGATCAGAAGCCGGCTCCGAGCGCCAGCCTGTCAGCCAGCGCGGCGGAACAGGCGTCTGCACCAGCCTCGACGCGCCGCTTCAACGACCTCGCACGCGACCACGCGACGCAGGCCCTGGCGGCGCTCGAGAAGGTGGACCCAGCCACGAACTGCAAGCTCACGCCGGCCTACCTCGAGCTGCGCTCCGCCATATTCGCAGGCAAGGCGTGGTGGCGAATCGCGGAGCGCGAAGCTTCCGAAGTGCTGCTCGGTCCCGAACGACCAATGGTCGAAGGCGGCGGACGCCTCGGCATGCTCGACGCAGCCCTGGAGAGCGGTGACTGCAAGGACGCGAAGAACCACGTCTTTCAGATCCGCTCCGCGCTACGCCTGATTCAGCTGCAGCTCAGGACGTTCCCAGAGTCACGCCCGAAGAGCGCGCGACGGCTCTCCTTCATGGCCGCAGAGCTTGGTGGTGTGATCCTCGAGGCAACGCCTGAGGTCTCGCTCTTCCAGAGCGGGATGCGCGCCGACGCTCGTGGCCTGTTACGCGGCCTGCGCGAAGGAGCAGCCTTGCTCCACACGGACGCGAACACGCTCGAGCAGCTGAACGGGCAAATCGCCGCCTTTCAATCCGCCCTCGTGCCAGAAGGTGACGCCGCGTTGCTCGACGCTCCGCCACTGACCGGTCGTGCGGAGCTGGTACGCCAGACCGGCGCCCTGGGACTGGAGGTACGACGCCTGATTCGCTTGGCAGACCCCTCAGCGACTTCTGACTTGGAGCTGCCTTTTCAACCCTCGAGGCGCGATGCCTACACAGAGCAGGTTCGGTTGGGGGAGAGGACAGACGTCGCTGTAACCGTGCTCAGCCTGCCAGAACCGCGCACCCTCACCCCCAAATCCCGTGTGGAATTAGGCAAGCGGCTGTTCTTCGACAAGCGTCTCTCCAAGGGCAACTCGCGCTCTTGCGCTAGCTGCCACGAACCCGGGCGCGGCTACAGCGACGGGAAACCGCGCGCCGTCTCCCTCGACCCCGCAGTACCCAAGCTACGCAACGTGCCGAGCTTGCTCTACACGGCCAGCCAAGCAGCGTTTCTGTGGGATGGGCGCCTGCTCACCGCGAAGCGCCAGGCCCAGCGCGTCATCCATTCTCGCGCGGAAATGGGGCTGACGGAGGCCGAGCTGGTCGAGCGCCTGAGCGGCGACGCGGACCTGAAAGCTGCGTTCACGAAGGAGTTCAAAGACGGTGTGACCGCGGAGAACGTCGGTACCGCCCTCGCGGCGTTTCAGGCCGCGATGCTGAGTCCGGGCGAGTCACCGCTCGATCGCTTCGCACGTGGGCAAGCGCCCCTAGACGCACAGCTATCAAGAGGCCTGGATGTGTTCTCCGGCAAGGCGCGCTGCGCGCGTTGTCACGTGCCTCCGCTGTTCGCTGGCACGCGTCCCAACGACTTCGCGATCAGCGTGTTCGCGGCCATTGGCGTCACCACGGCACCAACGAGCAAGCAACTCGACCCTGACCTGGGGCGCTTCGAAGTGACCCACTCCAAAGCCGACCGCCACGTGTTCAAGACACCGAGCCTGAGAGACATCGGGCTCACGGCTCCGTACTTCCACAATGGAGCGTTCAAGACCCTGGAACAGGTGATCGACTTCTACGACCAGGGCGGCGCGCTAGGCCTGGGCCTCGAGCTGCCGAATCAAGACCCTGATGTGAGGAAGCTCGAGCTCACCACAGACGAGAAGCGACTCCTGCTCAAGTTCTTGCGCGAAGGCCTGGCCGACCCACAAGAGTCGATCGAAGTCAGCCCCTAGACGTCGCGGATATCAGTGCCGTGCGGCAATGCGTCGTCTGGCGCTGCACGCCCCTCCAGGACGTCCGCGACGATGCTGCGAAACGCTGCCGCACCGGACACCAGGCGCGGTGACGGGCGCCCGAGAAAAGCCTCCGGAACGCGATACACGCGGCGCTCCTTCAGCGCTGGCGTGTCATGCCAAGCTTCGCGCTCGTACACCTTGCTCGGGCGATATTTGTCCACGTGGACACCGCACCAAGCGATCACCACCGCGTCCGGTGGATCCAGGAGCGCCTCCTCGTGTTCGATGGGCGTGCTCTTCACGTCTCGCGAGCCGAACGGGTTCCGTGCCCCGGCGACCTCGAGCAGCTGATTCACCCAACTGTCGCGCCCTGGCACGATGACCGGCCGCGGCCACCACTCAACGAGGATCTTTGGGCGCCGCACGGGTTCCGCGGCGGGGGTGAGCTCACGGCGCATATCGGCGATCACCTGCGCAGCGCGCGTCGGCGCATCAGTTCCTGGAGGAAACTCTGCGAGGCGCTCCGCGATGAGACGAACATCAGCATAGACGTCTTCAACGCTGATTGGCTCCGTGACGAGCAGCGGTAGGCCCTTCTGCTCGAGGCTCGCGACGACGTGCTCGTGCCCCGGCACCGTGAGCGACGCCAGGACGAGATCCGGCTCCAGCGCCGCGACTTTCTCCGGATCGATGCTCAGGTCTGGCCCCACCCTGGGCAACTTCGACAGCACGTCGGCCGGGTAGTCGCTGTGGTCGTCTACTCCGACCAGATGCGCCGCGTAGCCGAGGCTATGCACGATCTCCGTGTTGGAGCAGGTCAGGCTGACGAGGCGCATACGCTTCCCACTGCCATGGTCGCGCGGCGTTCGCTAGCCTTCGCCCCCGAACACTTGCTATCAGTGTCACCGAATCGTTGCCCCGGCGTTGTCTGTGTAGCGCGTAGGGTCGCAGCCAGAGGTTGATCGCACCCATGACCGAGTCGCCTGATTCCGAGGCCAAGGACGGCGACGAGCCGCAACGTTCCGGTGAGGGCAAGTCGAGTGCGCCCGCTAGGGCGGCCCTAGCCGACGCGAGCTTCAGCAGCCGTTACCGCTTCGTGGTGTGGGGCGTCACTTGGCTGTCCTACGCGAGCTACTACGTCGGCCGCAAGGGTCTGAGCGTAGCCAAGAAGACGATGCACGATCAGCTTGGCGTATCCACGTACGCCTTCGCGAGCATCGAGACCGCGTACCTCGTCGCCTACTCCATCGGGCAGTTCGTCAACGGCTTGCTTGGCGACAAGCTCGGCGCGCGGCGGCTGATCGGTCTTGGTATGCTGTTGTCAGCGGCCTGCGTCGCGCTCTTCGGGTCCGTTTCCGCTGGGATATTGTTCGGCGTCTTCTTCACCATCAACGGCTTCGCCCAGTCGAGCGGCTGGCCCGGCAACAACCGCGCGATGGCGGAGTGGACCACCCCCAAGAACCGCGGCACGGTGATGGCGTTCTGGGCCACTTGTTACATGGTGGGAAGCATCGCCGCGAACTTCATGGCGAGCCGCTTGCTCGGCCTCTACGGCTGGCGCGCCGCGTTTCACGGACCGGCGATTTGGCTCGTGATCGTGGCGGCGCTGGTGTTGTTCTTCGTGCGGCCTGGGCCAGGCGCGCGCGTCAGCTCGACTCCTGGTGGCGAGCAGACGGAAGAGTCCAAGGAGCTCCTCGAGGAGACACGCAAGGCTGCGCGCCGGGCGCTACTCGGTTCGCGCACCGTGTGGTGCTTCGGCGGCTCGTACTTCTGCATCAAGCTCATCCGCTACAGCTTGCTCTTCTGGCTCCCCTACTACCTGTCAAAGAAGCTCAACTACGACGCGCTCACCGCCAGCGACGTCGCGAGCGCGTTCGAGGCGGGTGGCATCGGCGGTGTGATCGTGATCGGTCTCTTGAGCGATCGCGTGCGCATGACTCGCTCGGCGTTGAGCGCGATCTCGCTGTTGGGCCTGGCGGGAGCGCTGTTGCTTTACGCAGGCCTTGGCACGGCGAACGTCACCACCAACGTCGCGGTGCTCGCGCTCGTTGGCGCGATGCTCTACGGCCCGGACTCGCTGCTCAGCGGCGCCGCGGCCCAAGACGCTGGCGGTCCTCACGCGGCCGCCACGGCGGCTGGATTCGTGAACGGCTTGGGTTCCGTGGGCGCAGCCGCACAAGGCTTCGTGACGGCGACGGTCAGCGAGCACTACGGCTGGCAGAAGCTGTTCTGGGTGTTCGTCGTGCTCGCCGTCATCGGCGCCGCAGCGCTGGTGCCCACCATGGGCCGGCCCGAAGAGCGCCGCGGCTAGCCAGGGTGAGGCGCGGGGTCTACTCGTAGGACGGATAGCCACTGTAGCAAGGATTGTCAGGGGTATCCCACAAGCAGAAGCGCACCCCCATGTAGCGATTCTCTGCCATGCACGCTGCAAAGCGCTGGCGGCCTTGGGTGTTCATGCCGGACGCGTAGCGCTTGCAGGTGTCGACCAGGTACTCGTCGGTGTAGCCCTCCGAGGTTGGCCCGATGTCGTCGCACTCGCGCACTTCGCCTGGTTCCAGGCTCTCGAGAGCAGACGTGGTGCAGCCCGCCATCGCGCACGCGTCGCACGCGGGCTCAAGATTTTCCAGGCAGCTAATGCCCCGTTCCGCCACGCTCGGCAGCATTTCCTCTGCCATGTGCTCGCACAGCTCCCCCGCTAGCTGACACGAGCGGATCCCGTACGGCGCGACCTCGCCGTCGTCGCTCGGTTCGATGGCTCGCAGCTTCGCACAGCGAGCGCCGAGCGAGTTGCCCGCTGCCTCCGGCAAGTCCCCGTCGTCCTTCTTGTGTTTCTTCGGCGGGGTCGGGGCGGCGATCACGATGTTCGTGGGTTCCCCGACCGCTCCACCGCTGTGACACCCCGAGAGCGCCGCCGTGAGCCAAAGGAACCGTTCGCGATCGATGCGCATCCACTGCGAACGCTAGCCGCTCACGAGCTCGCAGGCGAGCCCGCAAAGACACCGATGCACCGTCCCGGGATGCGCGCGCATCGGGGTTTGGGGTGAGGAGCGTCGGGCGAGTCAGTTCAGTCCGGCTCGTCGCATCAACCGGGGTGCTTCGAGCTTGGCGCTCGCGCGCACCTTGTCCGTGTCCAACGTCAGGAGCGCCCCCGAGCGCACCGCCCATTGCCCCCCAACCAGCACGTGTTCGACGTCGCGGGACTGCGTCGCGTAGACCAGAGTACCAATCGGGTCGAGCGCTGGCAGCGTGTGCAGCTCATCGCGCCGCACCACGAGCAAGTCCGCACGCTTACCCACTTCGATGCTGCCTTGCTCTGCATCGACGCCCAGCAGGCGTGCCGCGTCGATGGTCAGCATGCGCAGCGCAGCGCGGGCGGGCAGCGCACCAGGTCCCGCAATCGGGCTCGACAGCTGGGCCGCGAGCCGCATCTCGCGCCACGGATCGAGGTTGTTGTTGCAAGGAGCTCCGTCAGCACCCACGGCGACCGTAACGCCCGACTGACGCAATTCGTGCACGCGAGCGATACCGCTACCGAGCTTCAGGTTCGCGCTCGGGCAATGCACCACGCCAACTCCGTCCTTCGCCAGTTGATTCATTTGGCGGGACGTCAGCTGAACTCCGTGGGCGATCGAGCAGTGACGCCCGCGCATACCCCAGCGCCTCAGCACGTCTACGTCGTCTCCGCCGATCGCCTCGCGCACTGCGCGCTTTTCTCCGGGATGCTCCGCCGCGTGGGTGTGAAACAGCGCACCTCGCTCCAGGGCGCGCTCCAGGGCTCCTCGGATCTGCGCCTCGGAGCAGGAGAGGATGAAGCGGGGGATCCAGGTATAGTGAATCCTCCCGGAATCATGCTTCGACCAAGCGTCGGCGAGGCGCTCCGCGTCTCGCAGCGACTCGGCGGTTGTCTCCCGGAGCCTGGCTGGCACCTGGGAGCCTTGGTCCATCAGCGACTTCCCGCCGAACGTGCGTATGCCAGCGCGCACGCAAGCGTCGAACACCACATCGTGGTGGTGAACCGTGCCGAGATCGAGGATCGACGTCACACCGGCGCACAGCATCTCCGCAAGACCGAGCTCCGCGCTCGCGCGCATGCTGCGCTCGTTGTGAGCCGCCTCGAGAGGCCAAATGCGCTTCGCGAGCCAGTCAAGGAGTGGCAAATCATCTGCCATGCCGCGCATCAGCACCTGACACAGGTGGACGTGCGCCATGACCAGCCCCGGCAGGATCAGCCGCTCCTTGGCGTCGATCACCTCCACCGGATGGCTGGGACGAACCTTGCCGACACGGCTGATGCGACCATGCTCCACGAGGACGTCCGCACGCAGCACGCTGTCTGCGGCGTCGCACGTCACAATCGTTGCCCCACGGAACAAAAGAGCGTTGGGATCGCGCTGCTGGTCGCGCGACGGCTTGTTCTCAGTGCGTGCGTTCGTGCGAAGCGCGCGCCCCACTAGGCCTCCACCGAGGACAACATGACTCCTGCCGCCTTCACCCACTCGCGGAGCACGTTCGTAAACGAACCCTTCACGCGGTCTGCGACCTCTTTCACCTCATCATGGGAGAGTTCCCCACCGAGTCCAGCCGCGAGGTTCGTGATGCAGCTCAGCGCGCCGACGCGCACGCCGCGATGGCGCAGCGCGATCACTTCGGGCACGGTGCTCATGCCTACGGCGTCTGCCCCAAGCGTCCTCAGCATGCGGATCTCAGCGGGCGTCTCATAGCTGGGCCCGAGCACCGCCGCGTACACCCCCTCGCGCAGCTCCACGCCCGCGCGCCCTGCAGCTTCGCGCGCCGAGTGACAGAGCTCGACGTCGTACGCGCGACTCATGTCGGGGAACCTCGGGTACGGCTCCTGGTTTGGCCCCACCAGTGGGTTACGCCCCATGAAGTTGATGTGATCCACGATCAACATCAGATCGCCGGGGCTCAGCCCCTCTGCGATGCCTCCGGCCGCATTGGTCAGTAGTACCGCGCGGCAACCAAGCTCCGCGAGCAGGCGCACACCGAACACCACTCGGTCTAGATCGTGTCCTTCGTAGCAATGGACGCGGCCTTGGAGGCAGGCGACGGGAACGTCGCCGACGCGGCCAACGCAGAGGTTACCCGCATGTCCGACGACGCTGGATTGCGCCATGTACGGTATCGAGTGGTAAGGAACCTTCTCGAGCTGCTCCAGCTCGTCTCCGAAAGCGCCCAAGCCGGATCCCAGAACCAACCCAATGCGAGGAGTTTCATGGGCGTGGCGATGAACGGCGGCAGCGGCAGCCGCGAGCTCCGCATCAATCGTGGTTGCTTCGGTCATTGGCGCATCGTTGCCCGACCCCTCGACAAATCAAAGCTTCTCGCGTGGCTCTCACACGCCTGTTTCCCACTGGACGAGGACACCAGCGCTGCTATGGTGCCGCCCCCCTGGAGGGTCCGGCATGGCCGGCATCCGTTCAGTATCGTCATCCTTCCCGCGGAGCATCACGCCGCGGCCCAAAGCGTGGAGCACCCTATGGCCACCAAGTTCGCTGAGTTCCTCCAAGAGAAGAAGATCGACCCCCGCCGCCTGATCGCCTCGAGCAAGCAGATCGAGAAGCTGCGTCCCGAGGATCGCGCGCTGCGTCTAGCCGCAAAGAAGAAGCGCGGTTCTGACTCCGATGATGAGGGCGAGAAGAGCGACGCACCGAAGCGTCGTTCCGGTCGCCCGGTGACGGCGCGTCTCTTGGACAGCGCGAACGCCGGCAAGAAGGTGTCCGGCCCGGCCAAGACGCGCCTGCTCCGTGCGGTCAACCGCGTGCTCGAGCAGCGCAAGCAGGATCCGGTGGACCTGCGCGCCCTGTTCTGAGAGCAGAGGCCCTTTCCTCGGCCACGCTCAAACTTCATCAGGCACGATGCCGCAAGGCGTCGTGCCTGATCTTGCTTTGTCCCCAGGATTTCGCGCGGTGCGGAAATCGCTCACCCGTGACACGCTTTGCGCGGCGCTGATGAACCTTGTGAGACACCACGCATCTGAAATGGGTCGTGTATCAGGTCGCCGACGCCCACAGCCCACCCCCAAGCTGGCCCAACACCTCGAATGCCTTGAAAGATCAAGGCCGGGTGCCCGTCAGCTCGTCCACGAACAGAGGCCGCATGACCCGTGAGGCGGCCAGCAACGCCGCGCCCTCGACGATGGATGAGAGCGCTGAGTTGGTCGGACGCGTCCAGCGCGGGGATCAGGCAGCATTCTCGGCGCTCTTTTCCCGACATCGCGGAGACGTCGCACGGCTCATCCAGCGCATGATCGGTCCGCACAAGAACGAGGTGGAGGATCTCGTTCAAGACGTCTTCCTTCAGGTGCACCGCAGCATCTCGGATTTCCGCGCCGAGGCTCGCAGCTCCACCTGGCTCGACCGGATCTCGGTCAACGTCGTGCTGATGAACCGCCGGGCGCTCAAGAGCCGTCCCAAGTACACGGACGAGCAGCAGGCGGCCCCGGCGGAAGACCACGCTCCGCTACCTGACGCTCAAGCGGCCCGCAATCAGCGCGTCCGCGCCTTCTACTCATTGCTTGAACACCTTAGCGAAAAGAAGCGCCAAGTATTCGTGCTCCACGAACTCGAAGGCATCAGTCCCCAAGAGATCTCCGAAATCGTGGATGCCCCAGTACTCACGGTGCGAACTCGACTTTTCTACGCACGCAAGGAGCTCGCTGAGCTGTTGCTCAAGGAGCCTTGCCTCGCGGCACTAGCCAGCGGGTTCGAGCGCAGCAAGCGTTCCCGCGGTGAGTCAGCGGGAGACGAGTGATGACCAAGCAAGAGCAGCACCGCCCCGTGGGCGAAGAAGAAGTGATGAGCGAGGAACAGCTGGCTGAAGCAGAAAGAGCGTCGTTCGCAGCGCTCGATCGCGTGAGCAGAGAAGTTCAGGATCAGCCCGAAATGGAGCTCGACTGGGAGCGAGTCGAAGCTCGGCTAAGGACCCGGATCGCAGCAGGAGAAAGTGGACGCTTCGAGGCGCCGGTGGTCCAGCTACCAGTCAGCCCGGCGATCAATGATTCCGCGCGGCAAAATTCTAGGTTCCGCACGTGGACCGCTCTGGCAGTAGCTGCGGCCGTACTCGTCGCTGGGGCGTTCGCGCTCAAGCGTCCAACAGAGACGCCGAAGGCGCCGGTCGCGCAAGCCGGAAGCGAAACCCTCGACGGCGATCGGCTGGAAATAGGCAGTCTGATTCAGAGCGAGGCCTCACCGGTGGTGGTGAAGCACTCGGGGCGCGCCAGCTGGACGCTCGCTCCCGGTGGACGGGCGCGCTTGGTCTCGAGTGGGCGCTACCTGACGGTGCGCCTCGAGCAGGGCGTGATCGACGCGAGCGTCGTCCCACGCAACCTACCGGAGAGCTTTGCGATCCAGGCCGGAGAGACTCGCATTGCCGTCCGCGGGACTGAGTTCCGCGTGGATCTGCGTGAGCAACATGCGAAGGTCAATGTGGACCACGGCACCGTGGTGGTAGGCCTAGCGGGTGAACCCGGCGAGACCGGCGGATGGGTGCTGCGCGCACCGGCCTCCGGCGAGTTCAGCCTGGATGGCGCCAAGCGAGGGGCCAACCTGGAGGGCAATGTGGACGCGCCTGCTGTTGCCGCCGAACCCGTCGTGGGCCCCATCTCGCCAACCTCGAAGCCAGCAGCAGCGAAGCCGGCAGCCAGTCTGAGCCTGGACGCAGCTCTGGAGCAGCTCAGCGCCGCAGCGCAGAGCTGCTTCGTCAAGGAGACGCCGGAGGTTGGTGGTGTTCGCGTCAGTGCTTCGACGCAGCTGAAGATCGCGGTGACCGCTGACGGAAAACTCGACTGGATCGCGTTCGAGCCACCACTGTCACCCTCGGTCGAGAGCTGCACCCGCGCTCAAATGGCGGGGGTCAAGGTCAACGCCGGAAGCGCCCGGGAAGCGGCGCGGCGAGTGACCCTGGGACAAAGGCACTAGCCCAGGTCCAAGCGCCTGGAGTCACTGAGCACCCGTGCGGTGTTCTGGACCTCCCCTGAGCGCCACAGCGGGGCGAAGCGATACGCAGCGGTTTTTAAGCCAAAGTTGCGAAGAATCCAGTGTCGGGAACTTGCGCCCAATGTAGGTGTATCCCCTACCATTACGAAGTGATGTCGAAGCTGGTCCCCCTCACCCTCGCCTCATTGCTTCTCTGCACCGCCTGCGGTCATCCCATCCAGGGAAAGCTCGAGGGGCGCTGGATTGGCCAAGCCGTAGAGAACTTTGACGACGACAAGATCGCCGCCGCAACGGGCTGGGCCAAAGGCACCAGCATGGAGTTTTCGGACAATCAGCTCACCGTGATTATCCCCGCGGAAGATCCACGTTCTGGGGCGTACGAGGTTGTTCGCGCCCATCAGAACGACGTCTGGCTGAAGGTCGCGCGGAAGAACGGCGGCGCTGACAAAGTCCACTTCAAGCTCGACGACGAGCACTCGATCCGCTGGGTCCTCGACGACGGAGACTCCGGCAGCCGAGCCATCGTGATGCGGCGTGAGAACTGAGTTAGTCTGACCGGCTCAGTAGTCATGCCGCTTAATCCAGCCCAACTCAGACGCATCGTAGAGAACACCTGGGTCGAACTCATGACCTGGCTCGGGGGGAGAGGAAAGCTCCTCGATCTGCCGCACCCAGAACAGCAGATCCTCTTCGAGCTCGGCTTCAGACTGCGTGAAAATCTCCGGAGCATGGCCCAAGACCCCACCTGGGACCGGCTGTTCTTCGATGCTTCGAGCCTGAGCACGAGCTTCCTACCGCTCAGCGAACTATCCGGGCGACGCCCACATTTGCGCGTGGAAACTCGCAAGTTGCTTGGCGTGCGACGCGCATCGCTCGAGCACCCCGACTTGGCCGTCGAGCTCTGCATGCTGAGGGCGGCAGACGAAATCATCGACTTCGACGAGGATGGACATCCGCGCCACCACACCTGGCTTCCCACGCCCATGGATGTGCAGGGACGTCTGATCGACGAGAGCGTGAACCTGCTCAACACCATGAGTCGCCGTGCAGCGGAAGGGTTCCTGTTCGTCGTTTACGCGAATCAGGCCCAACGCGAGACCGGCGTGGACACGCGAAGTGTGGCGAGCTGGGCATCCTGGAACCGCGTGAACGAGTCCATGAGTTGGGCGTCCCGTCACTTCAAGGCGCGGCCGCCGACTCCCACTCATCAGTAGTGGCTACCAATCCGCGGTGACCGACGCGCGCCAGATCGGGGATTCCTCGTGGCGCCCGTCCAGTGCGTTCACCACCGGGAGGTTCACCCCTCCCCCAAACAACCAATCCTCGAACGGACTGACGACGACGTCCGCCGTAGCGAAGGCGATGAAGCCTCCACTGTGCGGATCTGAGGCGCCGCTATCCCGAGCTTTGCTATCCACACGGAAATCAGGTCCGGCTCTCACCGCTAGCCAATCCAGCGCCTGATACTGGAGCGCCAAGGTCCCTCGCAAGGACGAGCTCAGGCGAAAGCCCTCCACCTCACCCAAGGGGTGGGACCCGTTGAGACTCGTATAGAAGCTCCAGGGCTCAGCAAAGAACGCGTAGGAAACCCCCAACAAGGCCGAAAAGACCCCAGCGGTGGGCTGCGCTTCCATCGGGAGCAAGTCTCCGTTCGCGTCGCGCTGAAGCTGACCGGTCGGCAGCTGAACACCGGGCGTGATGGCGATCAGATGCGTCGGGCGCACATCGTCTTGGTAAACAAACAGCTTTGCGCGGAGCTCCGCGTCGCCGAGACCCGTTGTGCGGGCCTCGGCCAGAGTGACGTCCCGAGTTTCGCGATCGAGCAGCGGGAGCCCCGCCTCGAGGAACACCCAGGGCGCCGGTGCCCAGGCCAAGCGAAGATCCAACCGACGCTCGGTCAACACCACCTCGTCCTCACCCGCGTAGCCCATGGTGTCGCGTCGCCAAGACCCGGTTAGAGCCGTACGGAAACGCCCGGCGAAGGGCTTCTCGCTGCCCATCACCGTAAGCGTTGGATCGCCGCAGCCGCACGCCGCGCACGCCGACGCCGTGCGTTCCACGGACGCGAACGCCCCGAGTAACGTAGCTACTGCTAGGGCGCACCGCGCGCCGGCTACTGCCAAGAGACCTCGACGGAGTCCCGGAAGTTTCGTAGGAACTTCTGAGTGATCCGTTCCTCACCCGCCGTCGCGAAATCGATCCCGTCGAACCAAGCGGCACCGCTGTGCGCGATCTGAATGGAGACGTGTCGGTGCGACCCATCCAGCGTCATCGGCTGCAGGGAGTAGAACCCGTCGAACACCACGTCGGACCGAATCTCGAGCACGCGGGGCTCGCGTAGCGGGCCTCCACTCACACTGAACGCCAGGGACAAGCTTTGGCCGATGGCCTCCGCCGGTGCCCCCGGCGTGTCCGCGTCGGCGGGTCCCAGGGACTGCTGGAATGCGCAGTAGGTGCCCGCAGGTGGTTTGAGCACGCCGAGCGAAGTGTTCGACGGGGGCGTGATCAAGTCGACAAAGACTGGCGCGGCGAGGCGCCGTGGGTTGCCCCCGGTGTGGGCGAACGCGACAGCTGGCTCCCACAGGGAGCCAACCACGGGATCCTCAACGCAGTCCTGCAGCTCCAGATGCTCCAGCACGAGGTAACCGTGGCGCAACTCGACTTGGTATCCACGGTCCGTGTCGAAACGGCGCGTCGAGTCCACCAGAGGCGGATCATCGACGCTGCTCAGCAGGAGTGTGGCTTCGATGCCCGGTTCGCTGCTCGACGAACACGCAACCGCCGCCGCCCAACCGCCGCTAAGTAGCGTGGTTGCGACGAGGGTGCGGCTCATCTGCCGCTGCATCCAAGCGAACGTGAACATCTGAATTCTTCAGCTTGCAGGCTTGCAGCCAACTACTCAACGGCGCTGGGATACCTCAGCTTCAGTCCTCGATCTACGCCCCAAGGTGCGACATGGGGTCACGCGCCGCCCGCGACGAAACCTGCGCGGCGAGCGAAGATCTGCGAGAATCGCGGGAGTGCGACGAGAACCGCCGAGACGTCGGCAGCCGGTGCTGCTGCGCCCAATCGCGGGCCTGCTCTTGTGCGTGAGCCTCGGCGTCGGCGCGCTGCCGAGCTGCACCAACGAAGAGATCTACGAGTGCACCTCTGAGGACAACCTCAAGCTGTACAACCGCAAGATCCAACCGCTGCTCAGCGACGACAACGTGTCGAGTTGCAACAAGTGCCACCTCACCGGCGTCACACTCGCGGCGTTCGCGCGGGATACGCCATGCGAAACCATGGCCTGCCTAGAGGACCAAGGTCTGGCGAATCGCAAAGACCCAGACAACAGCTTGATCTTGGAATGGATCGGGCGCGGCGAGTCCACTTCGCCACTCACGCCGACAGCGGCGAGCATCGAGTACCAGGCCTTCCGTCAGTTCCTGCGCTACCAGAGTGACTGCGGCGCAGAGGTGTGCAAGGGCGTCACGTGCACCAGCTCGAGCGGTGGCGACGTTTGCCTCGCGAAGCGGGAACCCGCCGTTTTTGACGTAGATGACCAAGGCGGATGCAGCGACAAGGAGCTCGAACAACTCTTCAGCGACACCATCTACCGCTGGCGTGGTCGCTGCTACCCCTGTCATTTCGACAGCACCAAGCCAGAAGCTGATGCGCCGAAGTGGATAAACGCCTCCCAAGTGTGTGACGTGGCCTCGTTGGCAACGTTGCGCAACATCCAACACTCGGGCTACATCCGCACGGATCAACCTGAGCGGAGCAAACTCCTACTAAAGCCGTTGGCTGAAGAAGCGGGTGGCATCAAGCATGGCGGTCACACCAAGTTCAAAGACCAGGAAGACGTGGCCTACCAAGCGTTTCTATACTTCATCCAACGCTACGCGGACTGCGAGAACCGCTAGCCCATCTCAGTGCAAGGTCAGCCAATGCTACGACATGCGAATCGCCGCCAAGCCTCACTGCTCATCAGCCTGCTCTGCTTGAACTCTGCACTCTTCACGAGCGTCCTCACCGCCTGTGGGAGTGGAGACACCTGCTCGCAGTGCGATGGGGGCAGCGGCGGCATGGGCAACGGTGGCAGCGCTGGAGACGCCAGCGGCGGCAGTGCTGGAGCATCGACAGGTGGGAGCGGTGACGCCAGTGCCAACGTCGTCGCGTACTGCGACTGCATGCTGAACAGCTGCCACGACGAGTACCACGCCACTTGGGGCGAAGATCACATCGTGGCCGAAGCGCAGTGCCACGCGGAAGCGGGCATGGTACCCGAAAACGGCTCAGCGACGGAGTCTGGGGACTTCATCGAGTGTCGTCTCGCCGCGTGCCAGCGTGCGGGACAGGACGCGAATGCCTGCGCCGCCGCCCTCGGTGGGGATGTCTGCGCCGCTCCCTGAGCTTGGTGTGGCGAGCCGTGTGTTTCCCGCCGTGGAAGCGCGCTGAGAAACACTCGAAATCCGTCAGCTTTGACGTTTGCGCTTGGAACTAGACGCTCCACGGTTAGCGTTTCAGGTCCATCACGCGCCGCGTGACGCGGTCGTGATGTAACTTGGGCGGTTCACCGGGGTGAGCCGATGGAGGCAGTTGTGAAGACGCGAAGGATGATTCAGACGGCTGTAGGACTTGGCATGGCGCTCGTCACCACGGTGGCGCTGGCAGGAAGCGTGAGCAAGACAGCTGAGGGATGCACGAAGGCGCACGCAGTGCTCTTCGTCTCGAAGTCGGGAGACCACGCAAAAGAGTGGGCGCGCGTGCGCGGTGTGCTCAACGCCAATCCAGACAAATGGAAGGTCGTCGAGAGCGTGGAGGCGGGAACGGCGTGGCAAGTCGCTTTCAGCCAGTATGACGTGAAGTGGAACGAGGGAGCGACGGCTTACGTGGCCCACTGCGGGCACGGCGGGACCTGCAATGAGTTCGCAGAGGCTTTGATCAAGATTCAGCCTAACCTGGGCTCCCCTCACGTCTACTGCGGCGAGGTACCCGCAGCACTCTCGAACGCTCAGCCGGGTTCGCCCTGAGTCCGGGCACGGGTTGATACAGAGGGCGCCAAACCGATTTCCCTAAGGAAATATTCCGAGCGCCTGGAGCGCTATCACTCCGGGCGCTCGAAGAGCAGGTGCTGTGACACGGTCACGATCCCACCCTCGGGCTTTGGGAAGGTCAACGCGTTGAAGCCCTTGCGGATACACACGCCGGCAGCTCCCCCATCGGGTTTCGAACGCACGTTCTTCACCTTACCTTCGGCGTCGATGACGTAGCTGACGGTGAGTTGCTTGAGCGTCTTGTCCCTATCTGCGCACACGCGCCAACGATTGTAGTTTTGACGCTGAATACGCTGGACGACCTCCGGGGGGAGGCGGCCGGCAACCTTGAGATCGCGCATGCGGATCCGCGTGGCTTTGCCTGACGCTCGGCTGGACCCGCTAAGCCCAAGACGATAGGTGAAGCGCCTCTGCAGCTGCCGCTGTTGCTGCGTATTCGGTCCAAAGCCAACTCCGTAGCGTACCGTTCCGGTCTGCGGCTGCTTGGGCAAAGCATCCCGAAATGCGCGCGCGATGCAGGCCTTGGCCGGCTCCGAGATGGGACCGACAACTCGAATCGGAGTCCCGGGAGAGTCGTAGTCGACCTCGACACGATACAACGTCTCGACGTGGGGGCCGGCGACGCAGCGTATCGCGAGCGCGTCGGCCGATGGCATGCCTTCGGGCAGCCAGTCCGAGGCGACGGCGCCGATGCCAGTGCGAGCGTCGGTGGCTTGCACCGGTATGCTCAGCGCACCGAGTTTCCCACCCAAGAGCGCCACCAGCTTCGGGTGCGCCTCGGCGTCGTCTCGAGGCAGCTCGAGCTTCGTCTCGGGCACCGTGTTGGCCAAATCGGCAGTTGAGCTGGGCGCCGCACTGGAAGCTGCGTCCGCACTCGGAGTTGCGGTGCCCGCAGGGTCCGACTTTTCACAGCCAATCAGCAACAGCCCAGCGAGCGCCAGCAGCTTTGCAGCCGTGAGGCTGCGCCGTCGACGGCGACCGACGAGTATCAACGCTGAAAGTCCGAGCCACAACCAGCCCGCTGCGTTGCCTCGCGGCACGACTCCACAGCCACCGGGCGCGAGGTAAGGTGTGGGAGCAGCGCCCGGCTCGGGGCGCGGCTTGCGCCTGAGCTCAGCAGAAGCCTCTAGGACCTTCACCAAGCGTTCGCGTTGACTAGCACAGTCACCGGAGCACTCCCCTGGTTCCATCGGAACCAACAGCACGTCCCCATAGCCTTCCCGCGACGTCTTGAGATCGGCAAACACTTGCAGGCGCGTACGCTTTGCAGTCGCGGACTTGAGCTCCCCGTCCAGGCTCGCCGACAAGAGACCCGTCGATCCATCACAAGGTAGCGCCTCACTCCACGGCCGCACGATGACCCCCGGAGCATTGTCCTGCCCAGCGTAGCGAGCCACCGGCTGCATCACCTGATCGCTGACGAACCAGACCTGGAGCTTGCGCTCCTTCAGCCGTTCCGTGCCTGGCTTCGCCAAGGGTTCGAGGTAAGGATAGAAGGGGTTTGGAGTCTGAAAGCTGATGTGTACGGTCTTGCTGATCAGCTCATCCGAGGACGCGTCACTCCCCTTGGCCTTGGGTTGCTTCGCGCCCTCGTAACGCAGGGCAACGAAGTAGAACTTCAGCTCGATGTAGTGCGCGAGCCAGGCTTCAAGCTCTGGGGTACTCTTGAATGCGTTCTTCTTCAGCCATGCGGAAAATCCTGACGCATCGTTGGCCTCCAGCACGAAGGCCTTGAAGTCTCCGAGTTGCTTCTCCTCGAGCACGGTGACCGGAGGCGGCCCAGCGCCGCGGCCGCTGCCCGCTCCGTGCCCGAGTGTACCGATGCCGCCGAGTCCAATCCCGCTGCCAGAGCCTAGGCCGCTGCTCCAGCGCGGATTGCAGCGTTGCTCGAGAGTCTTCCAAGGCTCTTGGGTGATCTCGTGGAGCTTGGGCCGCGTCGGAGTCGGTACGACGAACCCGAATGCGTCCTTGGCATCCGCAAAGCGCACCTGACGCACGAAGTGCTCCGTCTGAGTCTTCGAGTCCCAGGTCATCAGCACCTGTTCATCCGCCGGCTTCGGCGGCACGAGCTGGGTCCCCCAGGTCATCCCGCACGCGGCGCTCGGCGCCGACCAAACCAACAGCACGCAGCCCAGCAACGCGGCTACCCCCCACGCGATCCCCTTCATGCTTTGAGTATCGCGAGCGTGCGTCGCGGACGAAAGGCTTTAGCTAAGGAAACCTACTGCTGCGAGAGACAGCAACGCACACCGAGACTGTAGTCGTAGTACTCGGGTGGATGCGCATGCACGCTGGCGAGGCAGCCGTTCTTGGTGCTGCGGGAGAAGAAGCCGCCGACGAATACGCCTTCGGGGTCATCGATCCACTCGTCCAGGTTCCCGACCATGTCGTAGGCGGCGTCGTTGCCCCAGACGCTCTTGCACTCGCTCGTGGCCCCGGTCTTGCGCAGGAGCGGTCCTGCGCTCGAAGACACCTTATTCAGGCGCGGATCGAGGTGCCCCCGCGACGCATCGTCGTGCAGCACAGCCGCCGGGTGCGCCTCGCGAAACACATTGCACTTCTTGGCCTCGTACTTGTCGCCGTACGGAAA
>JBFXBK010000113.1:0-17794 GCA_050183255.1 Polyangiaceae bacterium
ATCGAGCATCTTGAAGCTGCCGCGCTCCCCTGAGCGAGAGGCGCTGATGCTCGTGCTGACCTCGCTCCTCACCAAGGTGAGCAAGAGCCCAGGGGACACGCGCAAGCAGACCATGCACCGCCGGTTGGCCTCGGGCTTCACCATTCGCAGCTTCGTCGCCAAGGCGGAGGAGCTCGAACGGCGGCTTGCGGAGTTCGACGCGTTGCTGCCGAAGCAAGCCCCGCGCGCTCATCTCGAAGTGTGCGACGCACGGGCGCTCGACTACGTCAGGGCGAGCTCCGTGAACCTGGTGCTCACCTCGCCTCCCTATCCCGGCGTGTACGACTACGTGAAGCACCACGAGACGCGGATGCGCTGGCTGGGGCTCGACGTCGAAGGCTTTTCCCGCTCGGAAATTGGCGCACAGCGGCGGCTGGCAGGGCAAGACTTCGCCCGGGCGGCAGGTCGCTGGGACAAGGAGCTCTTGCCTTGCCTGAAGGCCATGAAGCGCGCCCTCGCTCCCAAGGGGCACATCATCCTGGTGATCGCCGACACGGTGCTGGGCGGCCGCGCGTGGCTCGCCGATCGGGCCCTCAAGGATCTGGCGCCCCGCGCCGGCCTGGAGCTCATCGCGGTAGCTTCCCAGGCACGACCGCTGTTCTTGGCGAGCGCCCGCGCCGCGTTCCAAGGCAAGCCACGGCGAGAGCACTTGCTCGTCCTGGCTCATCAGAGCTAGCGCCGCTGACGCGTCGCGACACGAACCCGCTCTAGCTGCTTTCAAGCGCTGGAAACGCGGAAATTTCCGCAATGTTTCAAGTAACTCAATTATGAGTTACGCTCCTGCTGCGTCTGGATGTCGGGCGCATTGCAGGGCGCGGAGGTTTGATATGGGAACCAGGAGAGCACTCGAGGGGCTTTGCCGTGGGGTAATGAGGGCGGGGTGGGCCTTCACTCCGCGCCGTCTATTGCTCGCGGCCGCTGCGGGCGCCGCCTTGGCCAGCAGCAGCAACGCGCTCGCGCTCACTCAGCCAGGCGGGGCGCCAATCCCAAGTCAGATGGGTTGCGACTCCGGTCGCCCGACGGGGCTCGCCGCGGTGCTTGCGTGCGTGTGCGAGCAGCCGAACGTCTGCAACATCGGCGACCCCTGTGCCGATGCCTCGAGCTGCGGCGACGGCAAGAACGGCACTTGCGAGACGACGCTCTACCACTCGTTCAATGACAACACCTGCATCCCATCGAACTTGAGCGGCCTCGACCCCGCCGCAGAGGCGTCCACCGAGCCCGAGACGTTTCGCCCCGACTGTCCCTTGACGTTCACATTGCTTTCGCGCGGAACTGCGCTCTTCAAGGATGCGTTCGGTTGGTACAACGTCACCGGGCAGAAGCCGACGCTGTCGGATCTGCATCCGATGCTCGACTGTAGCACCACGCCAGGAGACGACGTGGTGCTCGATCTCTCGTCGGAGCCAGCCTACGCCGGCGGTGAGATTGGCTTCTTCTTGGTGACTCCCGAGAGCACTGGCGCGCAGGGCAGCTGCCAAGGCGGCGACTGCTGCGCCACCGTTGCCCGGGCCATGCAGGGCAACGGTCAGGTGTACTTTTCGGAGCGCCAGTACAACCCGGATTTTCAGGGCAGTAGCTCGTTGATTCACCTGATCGTGCTGCAGAGCCAGGTGTGGCCGAGCAAGTTCTACTTTGCGTGGGAAGACATCTACGGCGGGAGCAACAACGACTTCACGGACTTCGTGGCTGGTGTCAGTGGCATTCAGTGTTCTGGAGGTGGCTTGCCGTGCGGCGCCTCGGGTCAGGGCGCGTGCGCCCAAGGCATCACTCGCTGCCATGGTGCCGACCTCAGCTGTGATGCGCTATTCGACCCTCAGGGCGAGCAGTGCAACGGCATCGACGACGACTGCAACGGTGAAGTGGACGACAACGCAACCTGCCCGCCGAACGAGGTGTGTCAGTACGGCAAGTGTTCACCCAGCTGTAGCAGTGGAGAATTTCCGTGCGGCACTGGCAAGGAGTGCGAGGAGAGCAGCGGCCTGTGCGTCGACTCCGGTTGCGTCGACAAAGACTGCGCGAAGGGCGAGGTGTGTAGCCAGGGGGAGTGTCGCGCGGCTTGCGCTGGCGTCGCGTGCCCAGCAGGGCAGGACTGCATCGCGGACCGCTGCGTCGACTTGTGCGACGGGGTGAGCTGCGGGGTCGGCCAACAGTGCCGCCGAGGACAGTGCTTTGAGGGTTGCAACCAGTGCGGCGGCATTAGCTGCGAGCTTCCGTTGCGCTGTGACGCGGACACGGGCGCGTGCACCGACCCTTCCTGCGAGCCGGCGTGTGGCGAGGGAACGCGCTGTGACCAAGGCAGCTGCGTCGATGCGTGTGCGGGGGTGAGCTGCCCTCCCGGGCAGAGCTGCAGCGGTGGCTACTGCTACGGTCCAGGCGAGGGTGGGAGCGGCGGCGCCGCGCCCTTCGGTGGGAGCGGTGGCGCGTTCGGCGGAAGTGCCGGGGGCCCCGCCGTTGGCGGCGCTGGGGGCACCGGCGCGAGCGCGAATCGACCCGCGAGCACCACCAACACGGCGCGCTGTGTGTGCGGCCTCGGCCGCCCCGATGGTGACTCGAGTGGCTTCGCCTGGGTTGGTGCGCTTGTCGGGCTTGGTCTGATCGCTCGCCGGCGCTGCGCTAGCGCGAGACGCTAGCGCCAGCTGCAGTGCACCTGGTGAGATCGCTCGTCCCGCCGGGTCAGCTCTGCCCTGGCATGACGCGCGCCGGCCGCGTCGAGTGCCGCGCGGAAAGCTTCGGCGAAACCTCGCTGCATCACCTCAGGGTAGAGGTTTGGTGGCTGCGTGACCTCGAGTTCAGCTTCCCCGGTTGAAATACGCGCGTTGAGCACGATGCCGCGGAAGTATTGCGCGAAGGCTAGGGTCAGCGTCCGAACCAGCACCCTTGGAGGCGCGAGCTTGTAGAACAGTTTGTACATGGGGGTGGTGGCGAACTCACGGTTGAGCTCGTAGTTCCACGCCAGGTACGCGTTTTCGTTGCCGCGAAAGTCGTGGTCGAGCAGCGCGGCGACCCAGGCGTTCACGTGAACGATGGGTACCCACTCATTGCTGGTCCATCGCTCGCCCTCGAAGGTGCGCACGAAGCCCGGCACCTCCACCTGTTCTGGCAGGCGTCGTGTCCGCAGGGAGACGGCGACCAAGCTGCCTTTGATGCAGCAGTTGGGATATGACCGCTCCGCATGCGGCAAGCCGTCGAGGTACGCCTCGAGGTATCCACCCATCGCGGCAACGATGGCACGGGCCGGGAGGCTTGGGAAGGTCCTAGGCAGGAGCAGCGTTTCAGCTAGCCGTTCGTTCGCTTCGCCGCAGTCCGCCCCGCAGCGCTAGCCACATGAGCACCACGAAGACCAGCACGCTCAAGTGGCCGACCAGCAGGTGCGCTGGATTTTGCAATGGGCAGTGGATATGTAACGCGAGTACTCCGCTCAGCCCGCCAGCCGCGCCTGCGTGCAGTATCAGGCTCTGTGGTGCGAGTTTATTACGGTCCAGGAACACGAGCATCAGGCCAAGCGGCAAGCTCCAGCCGACGCCGAACGAGAAGCATGTGAGCGCGCGGCGACCGAATCCCGGCGCGGCCTCGACGAAGCTTATTTCCCCGAGGAAATTGTGGGAGAGGAAGTAGAGCAGCGGCAGCCCGGCGGACAAGCCGATCAGCGCGCCAGCCTGTGCGCTGCTCTTTTGCGCCAAATGGGGGCCGCGCAACGTACCCCTCACCCCCAAGAAGACTAGCAGCAGAGCGACCACGAGCGGCGCCGAGAACTCGAGCCAGTGCAGGGTGTGTAGATCGGGGCGGGGTTTGCGGAAGTTCAACGCGACCAGGAGCCCGACAACGCTCGAGGCCAGTGCGATTCGAGCTGGAGTGCTCAGGCTCTTCAGGCGTCGTGCGCCCTTTTGCTCTTGCTCTAGCTCCACGTCGAGCGCACCTCTGAGGGCGCTGAGGTCAGGCGCAAGCGACTCGAGCTTGGCGGCGTCGGTGAGCGCGTCGCGTAGGGGCGGGTCCCACAGCTCCCTGCAGCCAGCGCACGTCTCGAGGTGCACCCGCGCCCAGTCCGGCTCACGGCCTGCGAGCAGCGCGTCGCGCAGCTCGGAGCAGGTATGGGGGCTTGTGGAAGGCTGATTCATGGCGGGAACTTCGGGGCATATGACGGACCGACCGCTCGGTTACAGTCCCGGGTTTCAGGGCGGAAAATTGCGCTAGTCCTGCCCAACTGGCTCATCGAGTAGCGCGCGCAGCGCCTGATAGCCGCGATGCGCCCGGACTTTGACCGCGGACAAACTCGCACCCACGACCTCGGCAACCTCAGGAAACGGTAGCCCCTCGAACCAGTGCAAGGCGATCACCTCGGCTTGATCCGTGGGAATACGCTGCAGCGCCCAGCCCAAGCTGCGTTGCGCGTCGGCGCGGCCGTGCGCTCCCTGAACGCTGACCGGGTCACTGCGTCCGTCGAGCTCGAGAGGCGCCTCAGGGCGACGCTTCATGCGGCGAAAGTGTTCGCGCTTCAGATTGATCGCGATGGTGAATAGCCAGGGCCGCAGGCGCGCACCCTCGCGGAAATCGTAGCGGCTGCGATGCAGTTGCAGGAACGTCTGCTGCACGAGATCATTGGCCTCTTCGCGATTTGGCAGTTGCCGGGCGAGCACTCGTAGCAACACCGGTGCGAGGCGCTGAAACAGCTCATCGAACGCAGCGCGGTCGCCAGCGACGTAGGCAGCCATCAGCTCCTCCTCGCTGCGTCCATTGTCCGCTGCTTCGGCGTGTGGTCCAGCCACCGCGCCTCGTTCTGTCACACCGTTCAAACCACCTGGCTCCGACGGCGTACTACTCCCGACACCCGCGGGGGTTACTCCGCGGAGTGTCGATTTGTTTCCGTGTGCGCGCCCTGCGATCTTGGGGGGAGAGGAGCGGCGCTTGTCGCAGCGATCACTGCGACGGCAGCGGTCTCGGCACGAACTTTGGAGCGTTGACGAAATCGCAGCGTTCGGGCGCAGCCAGGGAGTGCTTGCCCCGCTCCCGCTTGCGTTCGTAGAAGCCCGTTGGCCCCATCAGCTCACCCAGCCCTTCGCTCCACACGTCGCCATGCGGCCCAGCGTCCAGACGCCCAAAGATGCTGTACTCTTCCAGTAGCGCTGGCCACTGCGCTTGCTTGAGCCACGGGCTGAACAGATCCTGCTGGGTGGCGATCACGACGTCATACTCTGCCCCGCGCAGGCGCTGTGCGTATCCGAGCGGATACGCCGAGAGCGACACGTCCTCCGCCGACATCACGCGGTCACGGGGCACTTCGTTGCCTTGCAAGTAACACGCGGCTCCGCGCCCCAGGTACACCCGCTCGCCGCACTCTTGTCGTGCGTGCAGGTACGCGCACAGCTGCTCTCCGTAGGCGTAGTCAGCGGCCACGGGCAGTCGCTTGGTGGGCCGCCAGATAGTCAGGCACAGCAGCGCGAGCACCACGCTGTGCGCGACCTGAACCTGGGGCCGACCGACGTTGGCGCGCCAAACCAGGAGCGGCGCCCCCAGCATGCTGTAGAGATACAACAGCACCATCAGGTTGTTCGGCCCACCCAGCGCCTTGAACAGGGCGAGCAGCGCGAGCGGCGTGTAGAACAACGCGGGCAGGCAGGCGCGGATGTAGGCTTGGTTGGCCGCAGTGTTACGTTGCCGTATGGCAAAGAATAGTCGCAACACGACCAGCGCGAACATCGGGTACAGCGTCACCCCGATGCCGCTCTTGAAGTCCTTGAGCTTGAAGGCTTTGATCCCCGCGGATGAAGGAATCGCCCACACCCATGCGACGAAGTCTTGGCCCCAGGCGAGCCACATCACGCCAAACACCAGCGCAGACGACGCCGCGGCACTCAAACCAAGCCACACCCGCTCGCGGCGCTCGAGCCCTGGAGTGATGAGTGCCACCAAGGCGAGTGAGCCGGTCACCGCGACGGCGCCTGTTTGCTTGAAGCACAGCGCGAGGCCCGGCAGCAACAGCCACAACACAAGCCTCCACCTGCGGCTCAGCGCGGGCGCCTTGAAGGCCGCCCAGCTGCTCCCCGCCAGCACCGCGAGCTCCAGGTTCGTCGGGTGCAGAGAGTCCGCGATCGGGTTCATGTAAGCCGCGAGCGCGAGCAGCATCCCGAGGCCCAACCCGGCGAGTTGCAGTGTCCGCCGAGTGCCCCGCAAGCCAGCGTTCGCTTGCTCCGACCGCATCACGGCGAGCCCAAGGCGGGTCGCCAAGTACACGGCCAGCAGGAGCCACAGCTGGGAGAGCAACTTGTGGGCAAAGAAGGAGCGCACCAAGCCGAGGGGCTTGAGCAAGAGCCAGCCCAGGTAGGGGGCCCCCGGAGTATAGATCCAGGAGTTCGCGTCGCTCGGATTTCCGTACGGCTTCTGACCGAGGTCGATGCGCAGCAACGTGGTCAGGTAGTAGTCGTCGGGCCAGTACAGCAGATCGTACGGAAACTGCAGGCGCTGCCAGACGTGGCTGAGCACACCCATGAGCTGCCAACCGACGAGCGCCAACAGCGCGCCCCACACGAACTGTGGGATCCAGCGCCGGTTGCGCGCGCCGTCGTCATGAACACTGGGGTCGCGCGCCATCGGGCGCTGACTATCGCACGCCGTTCGTCAGTTTCAGCAGGCTTTGCGCGTCGATGTTCAGAGGCTGGCGAGCGCTCTCGAGCGCGTCGTCCACGTATTCCTCCTGGCGCATGCCAACCAGCACGCTGGTGACGCCGGCCGTCGCGAGTAAGGTCCCGAGCGCGAGCTGAGAGACTGGACGTCGCGGCGCGCCAGCTCGAGCCAAAGCCTCCACCACGGGCTTCAGCGACCTCGCGCTCGCCGCTGCCGCCTGCTGACGTAGCGCGGAGATGTACTCATCGAGCGCACGCACGTAGCGCCCTCGCCACTCTCGCCAGGCTTCGCCGCGCTGCCCCGCAAAGGCGTTGTCCAGGGCCGATAGGTAGCGCCCGGTCTCGCGCGCGATCACCCGCTGCTCGAGATCGTGCCAGGCGATCAGGCTTCCGATCTTCGACTCGTCGAGGGTGTTTCCGTGGAGCACGCCGAGGAGCTCGGCCCAGTTGAAGAAGCTCTCGGGCTTGAGTGGGCTGCCTTTGGGGGCACGCAGGTCTGGCGCGAAGTTGCGACGGTACTCTTGCTCCAGTCCTGCCACGCGGCTCTGGGCAGCGGGCAGGGCGACCGTGTTTTCCTCAAGGATTTGAGCTGGGGGCTCGGCCAAGCGCAGTAGCCCTCCGTCGGTGATGGCGTTGAGCGGGCGGTTCACCAGCACCTCCAGGCCTGCGTGCTGCGCCGCGCTGAGCACGCTCTCCGCGCCGCTCGCACCCTGGTGATTCAGCGTCAGCGCCGCGCCGGCTTCGACGAGGTTGAAGGGTAGCTGGATCACGCGGAAATGATTACTGGTCCGCTTGAGCACGTTCTGGGCGGCCTTTTCGGCGCACTCAAGCAAGCGGCCCAGGTTGGTCGCCTCCGGGTGATCTGCTTCGCGTACCAGCGTGTTGCTGGACACGCCGTAGGCCGCGATGCGACCCCTCCGCACCTCGCGCTCGAGTTGTTCGAACGCCTGCGTCACCCGCGCGTAGAAGGCTTCGCGGGTTTCCGAGAGCTGGTCTGGAGTCTGGGCGCGCCCCGTTTCCGCCGCGTGGCTCAGGAAGTACTCCGGGTTGTGGAGCAGATAGACGTCCAGCGTCTCGAGTCCGAGGCGAGCCAAGCTGTCAGTGAGCTGATCCTCGATCCACTCCGGGTGCAGGCAGTGCCAACAGTCGTCGCTGTACTCGACCATGTCTGGGTAGGGTTTGCCCTGCTGAATGCGTTGTTTCGCCTTGTCCAGGTTCGGCCCCTGCACGTAGCCAACCTTGCTGACCACGACGACCGCTTCGCGCTTGACCACTCCCTGAGCGTGCAGCTCGCTCAAGGCCGATCCGACCAGCTCCTCGCTTTGTCCACCTGTGTAGTTCGTGGACGTGTCGATCAAGTTGATGCCGGACTGCAACGCGCGCAGCAGCGCCATGCGATGTCCGGGGTGCCCCTGATCGACGCGGTAGCCGCCGAAGCCAAGCCGGCTTACCCGGAGCTCGCTGGACGGAGCGGCCTTGCTGAATGTCCAGGTAGAAAACTGCAGCGACGCGTGAGACTTGGCGTATGCGGTCGTGGCCGCTGCGTCGGCCTGACCCGGGAGTCGTTTGCCAGTGACCCGCGCCTGGCCGAGTTGCTTGGCCTCAGCGAGCGCTGCGGCGATCGCCGACTCGACTTGTGCGGCGTCGGTGATCGGCCTTTGACACGCGAAGTTGCGACAGATGAACAGCGCCGGATCGGGGCTCTGCTTGCCTTCGGTGAGTGGCGTCGTCGCTTCACCGGGTCGCGCGTGCGCGATGACTCGCGCTGGCAGGTAGCAGCGCGCCGCGCGCCGCCTGAGCGCTTCGCTGGCCTCCAAGCTGCCGGAGAAGCACAGCTCGATGGGCGCTGCGGCGAGGAAGCTTGCTGCGTGTAGACTCGTCGCGAAGCTCCGGGGCTGGCGCTGCATCAAGCTGGCGTAGGCCGAGAGTGCGCCTACGGCTCGCTCCTCCAGGGCGGAGTCGCCCAGATGCTTGGCTAAGCGAGCGAGTGCTCGAGCCGCCACCGCGTTTGCGTTGGGGATGGCGCCATCGTGCCCTTCGCGCGAGCGAACCAGGAGGGCCTCGTGCTGCCGTGCGGTATTGAATAGCGCTCCGTCTTCGTCACCAAAGTCCTCGAGCATGCGCTCACACAGTTCGCGCGCCTTGCTCAAGAACTCAATCGGCGCGCCCGCTTCGACCAGGTCGATCAGGCCGTCAGCCAAGAATGCGTAGTCCTCCAGGTATGCGTCCAGGTGCGCCTTCAGCTCGCCCTTGGCACGACGTGCCGTGCGGAATAGTCCGCCGTCGGGACGCCGCAGGTTTTGCAGCAAGAAGTTCGCCGCGCGCGTCGCACTCTCCAGGTACTTGCTATCGCCGAGGACACGGTACCCCTCAGCCATGCTGCCGAGCATCAAGCCGTTCCAGCTCACCAGGATCTTGTCGTCGAGTAACGGTTGCGGGCGTTTGACTCGCGCGTTGTGCATTGCCTCGCGGATTAGCTCGAAGGTTTGGAGTAGCTCCTCACCCCCGATCGGGAAGTCGGCTGCGACGTCGGAGAGGGCGCGCGGCGTATTGGGGATGCTGTGCCCTTCCCAGTTACCTGCGTTGCTGATGTCGTAGTACGCACAGAAGGCGGCTACCGCGCCGTTGGGCAGGTCGAGGGCCTCGCACGCGCTGGCTACCTGAGGTGGGGTCCAGACGAAGAACTTGCCCTCCTCCCCTTCGCTATCGGCGTCGGTCGCGCTGAAGTAGCCGCCCTCCACGTCCTGCATGTCGCGCGCGATGTAGTCCAGCGTCTCGCGGGCGACGCGAGCGTAGTCTGCTTCGCCGGTGAGCTGATAGGCCTCCAAGTAGACCCGCGAGAGCTGCGCGTTGTCGTACAGCATCTTCTCGAAATGAGGCACTAGCCAGCGCTCGTCCGTGGAGTACCGGCAGAAGCCGCCAACGATGTGGTCGTACATTCCACCGCGCCGCATGCCCTGGAGCGTGCCGTGGAGCATCTCTAGCGCGCGCTGGTTGCCGGTTTGCGCATGGAAAAGCGTGAGCAGCCGCAGCGCTGGGGAGGGTGGGAACTTCGGGGCACCGCCGAAACCACCGTGCCGCGGGTCGAAGCTCTGAGACAGTTGAGACACGGCCTGCCCCGCCCAGTCGAGGTTGATCGGCATCGCGCGACCCACGCTTGACTGTTCGCGAATATGCTCAGTCAGTTCCCGAGCTTGCTCGAACAGCGACTCGCGCTCCTTCGCCCACGCCTCTGCGACCCGGCGCAGAAGGCTCGGGAAACCGGGTCTGCCGTACTTGTCTTCCGGGGGGAAATACGTGCCGGCGAAGAACGGTTCTTGTTCGGGGGTGAGGAACACCGTCATCGGCCACCCACCGCCGCCGCTCATGGCGACGGTGGCCGCCATGTAAATGTCATCGAGGTCGGGTCGCTCTTCACGGTCGACCTTGATGCAGACGAAGTGTTCGTTCATCAGCGCAGCGGTGCGTTCGCTCTCGAAGCTCTCGCGCTCCATCACATGGCACCAGTGACAAGCCGCATAGCCGATGGACAACAGGATCGGCTTGTCCTCGCGCTTGGCCTTGTTGAGCGCTTCCACGCCCCAGGGGAACCAGTCCACCGGGTTGTGCGCGTGTTGGAGCAAGTAGGGGCTCGTCTCGTGGATGAGGCGGTTGGCCGGCGCGTTGGAACTCATGCTGGGGGTCTAGGGCCGGTACCTCCCGAAGGCAAAACGCCGGGGTTTCGCTCGATAAATTCGGGCTTGGAGCCACGCGTTCGAGCCGGGTCGGGGCGGCCGGTCCAGGTGTGCGTTGTCAGTCCGTCAGCGAATCCTGACCGCGTGGAATCGGCTACGCCGACGTATGTGAACCCGGAGTCAGGGTCGCCGGCGTCGCTGTGAAGCCGCCGCCAATTATGCTTCCGTGGGGCGTCCCTTCGCGCCCTTGTCGCACGCGGTTGCAACCTTCAGCTCGGCTCACATTCCCCACGGTAGCGACTGCGTAGCGAATCGTCGCCACCAGTACGCAGCTACGCGGAACCGGTTTCCCGCTTCTTTGGTGAAGCATTCGCACCGGGAAACGCGAGACTTTGCCTCAGAGAAATTTGGGCAGATAAAATGACTTGGTTCGCGGAAAACGGGTGCCCATGGGAAAAAATCGACCTAGTATCCAGCGCGATGGCCAAAGCTAACTTCAAGTGGCCGGCTTCCGCGAAGAAGTCGCCCCCCCCGCCCATGAACCTGGCAGATGCCTACGAGATCGGGCGCATCGTGTACAACCACTTCGAAGAGCATCCTTTGCGAGCGATCATCGAGGAGGAGAAACTCTCCATCTCGAAGCTCACCCTACATCGTTGCCTCGCGGCGTATCGCGTGTTGCTAAACCTCGGTCACACACCTGCGGATTGCCCGTTCTCGTTCGCAATTGCCGTGCGTTTGGACCTGGTGAAGCCGGAGCAGCAGAAGGCACTCGCAAGGCGCGTCGTAGCCGAGAAGCTCTCAACCAGTCAGCTCGAGTTTGAGATTTCCTCGCTTCGACAGCAAGAGCCACCGAAGCCTGGCCGACAGCCAATGCTGCGGTTTGCGCGGGCCATGGGTCGGCTCCAAGCGTTCGTTGACGGCCGTTACCACTTGGGTGGCGACCTCAACCGAGCGGACGAACTCGACGACACGAAGCGTGCACAGATGCTCAAGCTGGCGGCCACGGTTCGCGGTCAACTCGAGCAAGTCGAGAAGGCGTTGTCCGGCGGAAAGAAGGCTAGCAAGCGCGGCAAGAAGAAGTGAGCTCGTCAGGCGAGTTCTAAGGACTTTCTTCAGACGCTCACCCCTAGGGGTGAGCGTCTTGCGTTGTGCGCTGAAACGTGGACTGTCCTGTCTGCGTTGAGGAGCTCTCACCCCGTGTTGCGCATGCCTTGCGCAATGCCGTTTACGGTGATCCCCAACGCGGACTCGATGAGTTCTCGACCCTCGCTGTCAACGCTCTGCTGACGGCGGAGTAGCGAAACCTGAATGACGCTCAGAGGGTCGACATACGGATTGCGCAGCTGGATCGCAGCGCGCAACACCGGCGAACGCTGGAGCAACTGAGTCTGCTCACGAATGGCTAGCACTGCTTGCACGGTCGTTTCGAACTCCCGCTCCAATCCGGCGAACAGCTCGCGATCCCCACCGAGCTGCTCCACGTAGAGCCGCGCGACCTCCAGGTCCGCTTTGGCGCAGACCATCTCGATCTTGCTGAGCAGGTCGTCGAACAGTGGCCAGCGCCGCGCCATGTCTTGCAACAGCTCGAGGCCCCCGGGCTCTGCCAGACAGCCCTCGAGGGCGGTCCCAACCCCAAGCCACACCGGGAGCATCAGTCGGTTCTGAGTCCAGCCGAAGGTCCACGGGATGGCGCGAATTCCTTGCATCGAACCCGCGCCTCGTTGCCGGTAGACGGGGCGCGATCCGAAGTGTACGTGCGCCAGCTCCTTCACTGGTGTTGCCGTGAGGAATAGGTCAAAGACTCCGCGCTCCTCGTGTACCAGCCTGCGGTAGACGGGCAGCGCGGCTCGGCTCAGGCGATCCATCGTGCTGCGGAACACCGCCACTCGTTCGGCGGGGATGCCGTCGCGCCAGTCTGTCTCCATGGCCATCAGCGTACCGCTGAACAAGACTTCGAGGCTGCGTTCGGCGATGGTGCGGATGCCGAACTTCTGACTGATGATCTCACCCTGCTCCGTCACTTTGATGCGGGGGCCGACGGTTCCGGGAGGCAAAGCCATGAGTGCGCGAAACACTGGAGAGCCACCCCCACGACCGACGCTGCCGCCGCGCCCGTGAAAGAGCGTGAGGCTCACCCCAAAGCGCGCCGCCACTTCGACTAGGCGCTCTTGTGCGCGGTAGAGCTCCCAGCTGGCGCTTAGCAGACCTACGTCCTTCGCCGAGTCGCTGTAGCCGAGCATCACCTCCTGGCGCATGCCTCGTGCCTGAAGCTGTCGCGTGTAGACTTCGTCGGAGAATAATTCCTCGAGGATATCAGGGCCCGCGATCAGGTCTTCGCGCGTCTCAAAAAGGGGAACGACGTCGAGCTGCGAGCGAGGCTCGCCAGGGCCCAAATCTACCAGCCCCGCCTCGCGCCCCAGCACCAGCACCCGCAAGAGGTCCGTAGCGCTTTTGGTCATCGAAATGATGTAGGTCTTGGCGACTCGCTCCCCGAGCTCGCGCTGGGCTCGGCGCATGCTGTGGAACACATCTACCGTCTTCTTGGTTTGCTCGTCCAAGGCGATATGCGGCGAAAACAGCGGCCGCCGCCCGTCGAGCTCGCGGCGCAACGCGGCGGCGTCCAGCTCTGGAATGCCGATGGCGCGACTGATGCCGGCGAGCGCCCGCGTGTGCGCTTCGGCGTCTTCACGCACATCGAGGCGATGCCCGGCGAAGCCCAAGAAGCGCACCTGATCTACGAGCGGTTCGACCAAGCTCTGGCGCGCGTAGTCAGCGCCCGCGCGTGAGACTGCGTCACGCACCAGCTCTAGGTCGGCGAGTAGCTCCTGGTTCCTGGTGTAAGCGTGAGGCTTGTTGAGACGCTCGCCATGTTCCCGCGCGGCAATGATAGCCCGCGTTGCGTCCAGACGCTCCGCGATGAAGCTGAGCTTCAGCCGCAAAGACTCGGAGGCATCTCTGCGCGCGTTGTGTTGCCACACGTCCGGCATCAGCTCACGGTCACGCTGCAGGGAGTGCTCGAAGCCTGCCGCGAAGGACACCAAGCTGTCGGAGATGCTCAGGCGCTCAATCAGCTCCTGCACCTTGTCGTAGTAATGACTGAGCAGCGCGCGGGTGCTGCGGCGGACGGCGAACTCGGTGACCTCGGGTGTGACGAATGGGTTGCCGTCGCGGTCGCCACCAACCCAGCTGCCGATCGGCACCTTCACTGAAACACCCAGAGGTTCCCCGAAGACTTGGTTGAACGCGTTCTTCACCGCGTAGTCGAGCCACTCGCTGGTTTCATACAGCTGATCCTCGAGGTACCAGATCACGTTGCTGACTTCGTCGAAGACGCTGGGCCGGTCGCGGCGCACTTCGTCAGTGAGCCAGAGCAACTCGATTTCGCCCTCGATGGCTTGCTCGACGCGCGTGCGTTGACTCTCCGTGCCGGTGTCGCGCTTGCGTAGCGCCCGGGCAACCCGCGACTGGAGCTGGAGGATGGTGCGGCGGGTGGCTTCGGTCGGGTGGGCCGTCAAGACCGGCCTGACTTCCATGCATTCCACGAGCTTGCGCACTTCGGTCGCGGTCTTTCCCCGCTCCTTGAGCTGACTGAAGACCCAGCGCGGCGAGGCGGGTTGGGGCTTCTTGTCGCTACGCTCCCAGTAGGCTGCGCGGCGCCGCACGCGGTGGACTTGTTCGGCGGTATTGATCAGCAGGAAGAGCAGGCTGAAGGCGCGCGCCACCTTGCCGATGCGATCCAGCGGGATCGCCTCCACGTCGGCCATCAAGCGCTCGAAGCCGCGGGCGCCGGCGCTGACGCGCCGGCGGTCGCGGCTCAGGACGCGCAGCGACTCAACCGCGCGGAAACATTCCTCGCCCTCCAGGCGCTGTAGGACTCGCCCAAGTAGGCCAGCCAACCAGCGGATGTCGGCGTACAGTGGTTGGTCCTCGGGGCGGATATCCAGGCTCGTCACCCGCTGTTTGTCACACGCAGAGCGGGTGCTGAAAAGCCTCCACGGCCGCTTTGGTCGAGCTTTGCGCCGTGTGTAGACGGGCTACGTAGACCGGCGGCGGACCTCACCCCCAAACCCGACTTGGGCGGCTGAAAAGCACCATGCCTGATAGCGATTCTGCGGAGCAGCAGCGGCGCCTTTCGTGGTGCTCGACCCGGTCTGCTTCGCCTAGATTGGCTGCCGCGCGCGCGCCCTCTGCTATATGCGAGCAGAACATGTCCGCCCCGTTACAGTTGCGTCGAAAGGGTCAAGCGCCTGTCGGTGCCTTCCTGCCGACCACGCGTGAGGAGCTCAAGGCGCGGGGTTGGGACGCCTTGGACATCCTGCTGATCAACGGCGACGCCTACGTGGACCACCCGGCGTTCGGTGCTGCGTTGATTGGGCGCTTCTTGGAGGCGCGGGGGTTCCGTGTTGGCATCATCAGCCAGCCGCGCTGGGAGAGTCCTGAAGACTTGCTCGAGATGGGCACACCGAGACTCTTCGTGGGTATTACCGCGGGGAACCTGGACTCGATGCTCAACAAGCTCACGGCACAAAAGAAGGTGCGCTCGGAGGATCAGTATTCCCCTGGCGGTCGTGTCGGCCTGCGGCCCAACCGTGCCACCATCGTCTACTCGAACCTCGCGCGTCAGGCGTTCGGCAGGCTGCCGATCGTGATCGGTGGCATCGAGGCGTCGCTCAGGCGCATCGCGCACTACGACTACTGGTCCGATACCGTACGCCGGTCGGTGCTGCTGGACGCGAAGGCGGACATGCTGATCTTCGGCATGGGTGAGCGCCCGGTGTGGGAGCTGGCGGAGCGCCTGCGCAAGGGTGAAGGCTTCGCGAGCATTCGCGATATCCGCGGTACGGCGTTCCGCCTGGGTAAGGGCGAAGTCATTTCCTCAGGGCAAGAGTGGTCGAATGTGCCTTGGGAGCAAGTGGAGGCGAGCCGCTACGTCAGCGACAAGCGCCCGGTGCTACTCCCCAGCTACGACAAGGTGAAGGACGACGTCCGGCTCTTCAGTCGCATGAGCGGCGCGTTCCAGCGGGAGACCAACCCGGGCAACGCGCGCCCTTTGATTCAGCGCCACGGCATGGAGGCGGTGTACTTCAACCCACCTGCGGAGCCGCTCTCGGAGTCGTTGATGGATGAGCTCTACGACCTACCGTTTCAACGCGCGGCGCACCCGGGATACAGCGAGCCGATCCCCGCCTTCGAGACGGTGAAGCACTCCATCGTGACCATGCGCGGTTGCTTCGGCGGCTGCTCCTTCTGCTCCATCACGGAGCACGAAGGGCGCGTGATTCAGAGCCGCTCTGCGGAGAGCGTGCTGAGAGAAGTACGCCAGCTCCGACGTATGGGCGACTTCCGCGGCGTGATCAGCGATGTCGGCGGGCCGACTGCCAACATGTACCAGATGCGTTGCCGGGAGGAAAAGATAGAGAAGGCCTGTCGACGGCTGAGCTGTGTGCACCCGGGAGTGTGTGAGAACCTGGTGACGGATCACGCGCCGCTCATCGATCTCCTCGGCAAGGTGCGCGAGGAGAAGGGGGTGAGGAAAGTCTTCATCGCCTCCGGCGTGCGCTATGACCTGGCTGAGCGGAGCCCTGAGTTCGTCGAGCAACTCGCCCGGCACCACACTGGCGGCCAGCTCAGCGTCGCACCAGAGCACGTCGACGACGCGGTGCTCGACAAGATGAAGAAGCCCGGCGCCGAGAGCTACGAGCGCTTCGAGTCGCTGTTTCACTGCGCCAGCGAGAAGAGCGGCAAGGAGCAGCACCTGATTCCGTATTACATTTCCGGGCACCCGGGCTCGACCCTCAAGAGCATGATCGACCTGGCGGTCTACCTGAAAAGGAAGGGCCTCCGGCCTCGCCAGGTGCAGGACTTCATCCCGACCCCGATGTCGATGGCGACGAGCATGTACTTCACCGGGCTCGATCCCGTGAGTCAGGAGCCCGTCTACACGGCGAAGCACCTGCGGGACAAGCGCAAGCAAAAGGCGCTGCTGCAGTACTGGGATCCGACGCAACACGATCTCGCCCGCGAGGCGCTCGCTGAGGCCAAACGTGGGGATCTGATCGGTTCGGGGCCTGACTGCTTGGTGCCGCCGAAGCACGGCAAGGGGTCGCTCTCGATCCATCGTCGGGGAAGCGCTGCGCCCCTGCGCAAGGGACGCACCGGCGCGCGGGGGGCAGGCAGCAGACGTCCCCAGCGCCCCCGATAGTCCGCACGGAAATGAATCCGAGCGCTCATGTTTGCCGTGTGCCCCTGAGGCCCTGTGCGTGAACTCGACTCCTCGGGGTGTGCGATTGAAGCGCGCGATTGGCCCGAAATTGGGGAGCTTGGCGACGGCACGCGTGTTGCCATGCAGCGGGCATGTCGCGTGTTCTCGGTGCATTCGGACTCGGGCTGATGGCCCTCGGTGTTGGTGCGTGTGGGTTCTCTAGCTCTCAGTTGAGACCAGAGTTCAGTCGGCCCGGCGCGGCCGCCTACGAAATCACCTGCAGGAGTGCTGTGGGCTGCGCGAGCGAAGCCGACGCCGTGTGCGGGAACGGCTACACGGTGCTGAGCGCAGGTGACGAGTACCGCCCCGACGGGCTCGATCTCACGCTCGACATCCTCGGCCTCATGAATGATGAGCAGGCCGTCGAACGAAACACGCGCCAGGAGCGCAACGAGAGCCATGTGATGATCATTCGCTGCGAACCCCAAGCCACACACTGGAGTGCAGACGCCGACCCGGACTTGGATTTGGGCGAGCGTCGTGCGGCGGGGGATCAGGGGGGGAGGAGCACCGCGGAGCTACCCGGGCGCCAAGTAGCGCGTACCGACGTGCGGCGGCGCGAGACGGCTGAAGCACGCGAGACGAAGCGCCGTGCTGGCACGCTGACGTTGCGAGACGGGCTGATTGGCAGAGACGGCGCGCTTTCCAGCGAGCCTTCCAGGTGACTCGTACGACGCTGGTGCTTCGACTCTCGAGCCTTGGGAGGTAAGCTCCTGCGACACCATGTTGCGAGTCGAACCGACCAATCACAACGATACGGGTCCTTGTCCGTGTTGCGGCGATCTCACGCGTTCGGTGTGGGGGCACGTCGTTCGCGACGACGAAACCCGCGCCGTCTACTACGTGCGTTGGACGCTGAACCAAGCCAAGCACGGCGCGATCTGGATGCTCAGCATCGGTGATTGGGTGGACGCGGAGCACGGTCACCGTGACTGTGTCGGGCTAGATTGTCGTGCGCCCGAGGGCAGCATCGCCTTCATGCTGGTCGACGCAGCGACAACACCCTGGGGAAACGCACCGGGTCTGGGGACGCCGCTCAAGCGTGAGGAGGTGCTCGGCACACCGCTGGCTCAGGAAGCCTTCGACCTAGTCGACGCGTGCCTTGCCCAAGACGATAGATTGGAGCTGATGCGCCGCACGCTCGAGCGGCCTCAGCCGCCCCGAGCGTGGAAGCCCGCGAGCCGCAAGCGGCGTCG
>JBFXBK010000113.1:17894-24196 GCA_050183255.1 Polyangiaceae bacterium
GTCGTCAGCTCGGCATTGTCGCCACGACCTGGCGGAGGTACTCAGTGTCAATGCTGCAAAGTGCTCAGGTCATCGCATTCGTAGCCACCACGGACTCCCAACGCAGCAAGGCGTTCTATCAAGACGTGCTCGGGTTGACCCTCATCGCCGACGAACCTTTCGCCCTGGTGTTCCAAGCCGGAGAGACGATGCTGCGCATTCAGAAGGCGCAGGAGCTGAAGCCCCAGCCGTTCACGAGCCTTGGTTGGAGGGTGAGTGAGATCCGCCCAGTGATCGATGAACTTCGCGCCAAGGGCGTCAAGTTCAAGCGCTATGACTTCTTCGAGCAGGACGCATTCGATGTGTGGACGACACCGGATGGCAGCGAGGTTGCCTGGTTCGAAGATCCCGACGGAAACACCCTTTCGCTCACAGCGTTTGCCAAGGTGTGAGCCGAGTCTGCGGGACGCCGCCCTCCGTCCTTTGGCCCAGTGACGACCAATCGACCACCGGTTGCACCGGCTGATATCAGGTTTCGGTCCAGTGGGCCGTAGACTTGGGGGATGCTCGGATCCCCGTCCCCCAAAAGCCTGCTTCCCACCCTCGTCCTGCTCGGGGCGAGCTTGCTCGCCTGCAAACAGAGTGATGCTCAGAACACCGCCCAACCTGCGGAGCCAGCCGTGGCGGCGGAGCTCCCCCAAGCGGGCAGTGATGAGGGAGTCGGGAGTGAAGCCACTCCTCCAGCCGCCGCTCCGGCGGCTCCTCCTGCCGCTGCAAAGGACGACTCTGGGGGCTGGAAGTGCAGCATGGGCATGTTCTCGCCTTGCGACTGCCCCGACGGCAGCGAGGGGATCCACGCCTGCGATGACAAGGGCAACTGGGGAGCCTGCGACTGCACCCCCGCGAAGCCCGCCCCGAAGCAAGTGGTCAAAGCCGCCTGCGTCGACGGCCAGACCCGCTCATGCCCCTGCGGTGACGGCACGTTCGGACGTCAGACTTGCGATCGCGGCAAGTGGCCGAGCGGCTGCTTCCTGTGTGACTGAGTCGCGCGCGAGCACTACACGAGATCAAACACACTCAAAGTGAGTGCGGCCATGAAACGGACCGCGTGAGGATCGCAGTGGTGGGTGTCCGCGCGATCGCTGCTGAGCGAGTCATAGCCGAACCCAGACTCCACCCAGAGCTCCGCTTGGCCACCGGGTGCGCCCAGTGGTGGAGCGTACAGGTAGTAGCGCCCGAAGACGTCCACCGCCCATTGGACCACTCGGTTCTCGACGTCTGCCGCAGGCGCAGTGCTACCGGGGCTGCGCCTGTCGGTCCAGGTGAAGTGATACGTAGAGCGTTCGACCCCGACTCCCACATAGATCGGGATGGTCGGTGCCGTGCGGTAAGAAACGCTGGCCCGGTTTCCGACCCCAGCTTTGCAGCCATCGCATTCCGCGAGGTACACGCCGCTTTCAAGCGTCGTTTCCAGCGAGCCGTGGGAAGGGTCTACCGGACTCTCACCGCGCACGGGAACGACGCACCCAGTCATCAAGATCAGGACAAGGAAGAGGGAGCGCGTTTGCATCCGCTGAGTCTGTAGGGCTCTGGGACTGGTCTCAAGTGCTCATGTTTCCGTGCGGACCTCACGGATTCATGTTCCAGGGACCAGGTTGTCGCCGCTTGGTTTCGACCAAGTCAGGTCTGAGCAGCTCCAGGCCCGGCTGGACTCGCATTCCTCAGGCCTTGACCTAATATTACGCACATGTAAGATTATGGCGGGAGCCAAGAATGACCTCTGCAGTTCAACCGCTAGAAAGCACGCAGCCCACGTTGGGCGGCAGGTTCAAAGCCCGCCACGTCGGCTTCGCCCTGGCGAACGTGCTGTTCGTGTTCCAGGGCCTGGTGGGCTACGTGGGGGTGCTGCTCCGCTGGCTGCCTCAACAGCCAACGGACGACATCGCGTTCTTCTGTGTGGCGCTCGCGTACCACGGCCCGTTCTTCGCATTCCTGGATTCGCGCGGGGAGCATCGTTCCCGCGTCGAGAAGTTCCGCACCTTCATCAACTGGTGGCTGCTCACGGCGATCACTGCCGTCCTGTTCTGGGAGCTCCCTTGGTATTACCTTGAGGACAACATCCTACGCCGAGGCATCTCGATGGACCGCTTCCACCAGGGCCTCGAGTACCTCTGGATCTTCTGGGGCTACGGCATCGCCGACAACCGTTTCCTGAACGGGAACGAAACGGTGCTCTCGATCGAGTTCTGCTCCATCCACACCGGTCTGCTGCTAATCCCAACCTACTTTGCCATGCAGAAAAACAAGGTGTGGGCCTACTGGGTTGGCGCCTTCGGCATGGCGGGCGTCTGCTACGTCACCATCGTCTACGTCATCTCTGACTGGCACCTCGGCTGGCCCCACATCAGCCCGCGCCCCTACGACTTCTGGGTGAAATTCCTGCTGACCCAGACCCCGTACATCTTCTACGGGGGGTTTGCCGCCTTCTGCGCGATGTACGTCGGCACCGAGCTGGCGATCGCCAATCGGATCCGCGAGGCAAAGCTAGTCGCGAAAGACGCGTGAAGCGAGCTCCCACAACGCGGCCTTGGCCTCGCGCCTATTTTTGGGGGAGAGGCCACGCGTGATCGCGTCGTGCACAATCCACTGCGCCGCCACCATGGTTGCCTTGAGCAGAGTACGAGAAGGCGCCGGTCGCCCGTGCTCGCAGTACCAAGCCTCAATTTCCTTGGCGGTCGCAGCGAACGAGCGCTGAACGATGGCGTAGGCCGGCGAACTGGGATCCGACGACTCCACGAAGACCAACTGCGCGAGCTGCGCATTCGCGAAGATGTCGTCCGCGAGCCTCTCCAGTCTCTCTCGAGTGCCACCCACCTCACCACCGCGCAGCAACGACAGCATGTTGAGCTCCACCGGCCCGCGCACCGCCTCCTGATACAGCTGCTCCACCAGCGCGTCCTTGTCGGGAAAACAGCGGTAGAACGTCGGCCGCGAAACACCGACGTGATCACAGATCTGCGCGATGCTCACCCCGCGCGAACCACTCACCGCAAACAGCTCCGCCGCGCCTTCCATGATCACACGCCGCTGCTCATCGACCCCCGGCCGACTCTTGCTCCTGCCATCGCGCTGCTTCACCGCAGCCGAGGCTAGTCGCTCCAAATCCTGAGGCAATGGGGCGCAGCCCCGAGCCGAGCCACTTCGAGTCCCAGGCAATGGGGCACAGCCCCGAGCCGCGGCCCTTTCGAGCCTAAGGCAATGGGGCACAGCCCCGAGCCGCAGAGACTCGTGCGCGAACTCGGCACCCGCCACGCAGCCCGCCAGCCTCCCGGCGCCATGAGTCCCTTGCTAGGCAATGGGCGCAGCCCGAGCCGAGCCATAAAGACGTGGAGGCGCCGGACGGCTCAGTCTCCCTTAGGCAATGGGGCGCCAGCCCCGAGCCGCGGCCCTTTCGAGTCTAAGGCCATGGGGCGCAGCCCCGAGCCGCGGCACCTTCGAGTCTAAGGCAATGGGGCGCAGCCCCGAGCCGCAGAGACTCGTGCGCGAACCGGCACCCCCCAGCAGCCCGCCAGCCTCAAAGCGCCATGAGTCCCTTCCTAGGCAATGGGCGCAGCCCGAGCCGAGCCGTAAAGAGCTGGAGGCGACGGACGGCTCAGTCTTAGGGAGGCTTTAGTCACCTTTACCCCAGGGCAAGCGAGGGAGTTGTGGAGGCGGCGTAACGGCCCGCAGGGGGCGGGCGACCAGGCGGGTGAGCGTAGCCACTCTGAGGCCGCTCACGCAGTGGGCCCTCACGAAGCTCTTCTTCAGAAGGCGCAGGCCGTCCCGTATCCAAAGTTCGAAACGCAGGCCGAGACTAGTCAGTTACCGCACGGCAACATAACTAGCGACCCCCCTTCGAGCCCGCCCTTCGCGGGTCGTGGGAGCCGCCGCTCTCTACGACTGAGCAATCGGGGGTCGTGGGAGCCGCCGCTCTCTACGACTGAGTCAGTGCCATGCTTGAGCCGCCGCTACAGGCTTTCCAGTGCGGTCGTGCTCAGCGACGAGCCCCTTGGCGCGGGTCACGCAGCCAGCGCAAGCTGGGAACTGTGAGCCGTGATCGCAGACGATGACTCGACCACTCGCGAGGGCACCGTTGAACTCCGTCGGCTCCATGTGGCGACCACAAGCAATGCAGTGGATGTGCTGATGGTTGTGATGATGATGGTGCTCTTGCCCTGCTGCTTGCTGCTGGGCCTTGCGTTCCTTCTTCGTGAGCTGCTTTGCCTTCTTCGCCATGGGGCGGGAAGCATGCTTCGAGGTGGTGCCGGTTGCCAAACGAATGTTGCGCGGCGCAGGTTATTGGTGACGTCGCTTGCTCCGCGTGCGCCGCCTCAGCTGCCCCGCTAGAAACGTTGCGCTCACCAACCAGAGCCAGGAGTTGGAGTGGGACCCTGACCTGCCCGGCACGTGGCAGTTGCAGTCGCCATCGTCGATCTTCTTGCTGCGAACCCCAGCGTCGGCGGTGGAACCATCCCCTTCGTAGGTCGGTGAGCCAGCGGTGCCTGCGTCCTGTGGGCCGCCTCCGGAGCTGCCGCCCGCCGTGCCTGCCGCACCTCCGCCTGCCGCACCTCCGCCTGCTGTACCACCGCTGCCTGCCGCACCGCCGCTGCCTGCCGTGCCTCCGCTGCCTCCCGCACCTCCGCTACCGGCTGCGCCGGCGTCGACGATTGCCGTGCACCCGTTGGGGATGCCGTTGATGCTGCAGGTCGCGTCACACACGGGAGTGCCTTCGTATCCTTGCGGACACGTTTGGAACTGAGGCTGAAACTGCGTCCCGTCGCAGTCCTCGCTGGGATGTAGGAATCCGTTGTCGCAAGTGACTTGGTGCTCCACAGCGCCAATGTCGCAGTGATCCCCGCTCGGCCTCGCCAGCCCGCGCTGGTCGGCGGCTTCGCAATAAGCGTCGTTTGCGCCGTCGAGCACCGGACTGCCTTGAAGCGGCGCCATCGTCAGCGTCGGCCCGCCGTTGTCTTGCAGGGGGCCCAACATGGGGTCCGCGGATATGAGGCTGCCTTCTGCCACGGTGAACGAACCTTCCAGCGTCCCTACGCTGGAGTTGTACGCATTTGCGACTCGGGCTCCGCGGATGCGCACATCGAAGGCGGCGTTGTTTGCGATCGTCGAGTGCCTGAGATCGAGCGTGCCGTTCCAGTGTCGGATCCCGGATGCGCTCGAGGCAGTGATGGTCGTGTTGACCAACGTGGTGGTCCCGCCGTTGGTCCGGAGCGCGGCTTCCGTGGTGTTGGTCGTGGTGTTCACGATCAAGCAGCTTTCTAGCAGCATGGTGCCGCCGTTGCGGATCGCTCCCGCCGGGAGCCCGGCGGTGTTGCCTGGTGACAACCCGCATGCATCGAACACGACGCGCCGGGCGGTGAAGGTCCCGCTGACAGGTACGAGCACGCAGCCGGCTGAGCCATCGGACACGCCATCTCTCAGTGTGATGTCTTCGAGAGTCAGGATACCTGTCACATTGAGTAGCGTGAAGTAGCCTCCGGTCGTATCCCCGCGGATCACGGCTCGGCCGCCTGTCGCCCGCATGCTGAGCTCGCTGGTGATGTTCACCTGTGCGGTCCAGGTCTCGTCTGTCCCGTCAGGGATCAGAATCTCATCCGCCAGGGCTCCCGCGGTACAACCCGCCACTGCCGCGTCTGTTTCCGCGGCCTGGATGGCCTCGAGAATGCTGCAGTTGGCGCCGACCTGGATCGTTGCAGCTTGGACTGGAACCGCTACTGCCGTTGCGACAGCAACCGTACCAATAATGAGCTTGAGTTGCATGGGCTGGACCTTTCCGCTTCGTTGTTGCGACGTGGAAATCGTGGAGGCAGCCTAACCCCCATATCCAGTATCTGACGACAAAAATGCCTCACCCGGCACTCGTGTTGCGTGTGGTTCAGTGGTTCGACAGTCAGGCCGGCGAGCAATGCAAACAACGAAAAACGGCGCCGGTTCGTGTGAACCAGCGCCGCGCTCTGCTGCCGTGAAGGCAGCTTACCGGCTCACTTGGCCGCGAGGGCGATCAGCGGCGCAATCACCAGCGCCACGACGCTCATCAGCTTCACCAAGATGTTCAGCGACGGACCCGCGGTGTCCTTGAAGGGGTCACCGACGGTGTCGCCCACGACGGCAGCCGAGTGCGCTTCAGAGCCCTTGGGGTGCACCGTTCCGTCCTTCATCTTGAAGCCGCCGCCCTCGAAGGACTTCTTGGCGTTGTCCCACGCGCCACCTGCGTTGCTCATGAAGATTGCGAGCAACACGCCGGAGACGGTGACGCCAGCGAGCAAGCC
>JBFXBK010000114.1:0-24039 GCA_050183255.1 Polyangiaceae bacterium
GGCTGCCCGTTGTAGCCGCTGATCTTGAACACGATGCCCATCGAGCCTTTGTGCATCGCGCAGTTCCAGTCAGCGGCGGTCAGCCGGAACGGCTCTCCGATGATGGGGGAAAGGGAGAGAATGGCGAAGAGCGATCCGATGGCGTTGTCGCGGCAGTAGTCACCGTCGAACACGTTCTGGAATGGGTTCTGGCACGCTCGCTGCTTCAGTGTGGGGCAGGCATTCAGCTGTGAATCGGTGAGCGCGCCGTCTGGCCAGCTCGCGGCGTTGCAGCTCAGGTCGAGGTTGAAGCCGCGCTGCTTCCAGAACTGGTCGTCGATCCCGTTCAGGTCGGGGTCACCCCCGGTGCCCAGATCCATCCAGTCGGTGACGACAAAGAAGGTATCGACATCCGCGCCACCCGTTTCCGCGGGGCGCTGAGACTTGTCGGGGCGGCCCGCCGTAGGACACGCCGCGTTGCTCTCGCTGTCTTCCCAGAAGCGAGTCCCCACGGCTTCCTCACCCCCGCCCGCGCCTGCGCTGGCTCCGGTGCCGGTTCCGCCGCTTGCGCCGGACCCTTTGGCGCCGCTGCCAGCGTCCAGGTCCGAGCCGAGCTCCGTCGAGCGACCGCAGGCGCCCAGCGCCGCCAAGCCCGCACCAGGCATGATGAAACACCAAGCAAAACGCCTCAGATACAGCCGCATACATCGCCTCCAAACCCTGGCGTCGTTCGCCGGGTGGACCCTGTGAGTGTTGGCGATCTGAGTTCTCGATCACAAACCGCAAAAAAAAACGAGCGACTGATCTCATCCCACGGCACACCGCTTGCGAAGACCACAACATGATGCGTCAAGCTTTTGTGGTCGTAGTCTTGAGTTCTGCCGCTGGCTGCAGCGGACAGATGACAAATCCTCCCGGCGTGCTCCAGACCGGCGGTACTGGAGGTGTGAGTGGGAGCAACAGCGGAGGCACAGCCGGCACAGGCGGCAGCGCCGGATCAGCGTCCGGTGGTTCCGCAGGGTTCGGGGGTGAGGGGAACACCTCGACCACCTGTCCTGGTGACGTCAAGCTGATCGATGAGGATCAGATCGCCCGCGCAGCGATGGTGAACCTCTCTTGCTACGGTGATGATGGCTACCGCGCGACGCAGGAGCAGATGCGTCGCGTCGCCGGAGGCTGGGTGATCCCAGAGTCGATGACTCAGTGCCTGGCCGCGGTCACGGGGGGGTGCGATGAGGCGCTCGCATGCGCCGGTTTCGCAAAGAGTCAACCTGGAGACGTCGTGGGTACCTGCTCGGGCGACATGATGGTCGTGTCGGGCGAAGGTGGTTTGCGGATCGACTGCACGAAATGGGAGGCGACCTGCGTCAACGGCAAGTGCCAGGGCGGCGACTGGGACAGCTGCGATTCAGATACGACACCGGACACCTGTACCGATGGCCGTCCCGTCGCCTGTGAGAAGAAGCTGCAGACTGGCCCGAAGTGCTCTGACTACGGTCTCAGCTGCGAGTTCGTTGACGACAGCTTCAGCCAGTACACGGTGTGCAAGGGTCAAGGAGCCGCTTGTGAGACGGAATCCTCAACCAACGACCTCGCGTACACGGGTCTCGCGTGCAACGGCTCCCAGCTCTCCGCGTGTGTGCACGGTGCGGAGGCGATGCTCGAGTGCTCCTGCCAGGGCCAGGGCTTTGGCTGCCAGAGCGCTGGCGGTGCGTTCTTCTGCGGGCGTGCCAGTGAGTGTGACCCGGCGACCTTCGAGTCCTATTGCGACGGCGGCGATGTGGTGATGTGCAACGCCGGCAAGGTCACCCGGCTGGCGTGTAGCGCCTCGGGCTTTGCGCAGTGCATGGTCAGGAGCTACGGAGCGGTCTGCCAGAACTAGGCGTCTCCCCGTTTAATCCGCGGGGAGACATGGCTCGCGGTTACTCTAGCTCGTCGGTGTTGCGCGCGCTTGGGATCGGCGGGATGAAGTCGCAGTCGTTGCGCGACAGGCACAAGTCTGAAGACAGCGTCTGCCCGTCCGAGTTGAAGTAGTGCGCGACCATGTTCAGCATGAAGTAGCCAATGTCGAAGGTGCGTTGGCTACTACAGCCGCACGGGTCGTCGCCTGTCTCGGTACATTCCGCGAGGCAACGCTTGATCAGCTGGTCAGCTGTCCAGCCCGGCTTGTCGAAGCCGTGCTGCCCTTCGGGGCGGGTGTAAGGTACGATGTGCGCGGACTTACCGCCCAGCAGGTCCTGGTCCTCGAAGCCGATGCGCATGGGCACTTCAGCGCGAGGGATGGCGGCGCCATAGAGGTCGTCTCCCCCGCTGAAGTCCTCGATGTCGAGGTGAACACCGTCTCCTTGCGGATCGGTGTAGCGCTTCAAGGTGTTCACGCCCTCCGTCGTGTAGGTGTCGATGTAGTGCTGATTCGCTGGTTTACCAAAGCGCGGGTCGTTCTCCAGGTAGGGCACGATGCCCGAAGAGCGACCGACCAGGATGCCGCCGCTGACAGGAACGGCGGTGTCCCCCATGGTGGTGATGACGAGGGCGTGGGTACCCGTTTGCTCGCCGGTGGCAGTGTAGACCAGCGGCTCACGCTGCCAGTATTGGGCGAGCACAGCGGGGTCGCTCGGGTCCAGGATCATCTGGCTGAGGCCGCTCAGGCGGCGGAAGTCCGGGTGGCCGCGGCGCAGGCCGAGGCCTTCCATCAGGGCGACGAGTGGTTCCCCAGGGGAATGAATCGTCTCCTGGAAGTTGAACTCCTGCTCGAATTGTTCCACGACGCGATACGGCTCAGCGCCCTCGCGCAGCTTGCAGTCTTCGCTCGGTAGCACCTGAGGCCCAGCGTAGAACTCGATACGCAGCGGATCGCCGACGTCGGTCTCGTTCGACGCGCGCACGATGCCGCTCGGCTCCACGAAGGCGCAGCGGCGCTTGCCGTTGCGCTGGTTGATCACGACCATGGTGTCCCAAGGCTTCACCCCGGTGATGGTCGCGATGGGATACGTTGCGTCATCGTTCAAGTCAGCCACGATGGTCTCGAGCAGCATCTCACCGGTGTCAGGGTCCGTCGTGCCCACGAAGAGCGGCCCCATCACGCGCAAGATGAAGGCTTCGGGCACGCCGCTCTGGGTTGAGCGTGGACCCAAGTCGGCGTAGCCGCCTCCACCGGAGACAGGCGCGATCGCGTCGATGCCGGGCTCCACGCCGCCGTTGACCATCGCCATGATGCCGCCGAGGGAGCCACCGAAGTAGAACAACGGCGAGTCCGCGCCGATGTCGACCTTGCCATCGCCATCGAAGTCACCTGCTAGATCTGGCTGGCCGTCACCGTTCGTGTCGTGAGCCCACTTCGCCGCCCCGTCGAAGCCGCGCAGGATGCGTACGAGCTGCATGGTGTCGACCGCGTACTGGCGCACCATGTCGCGGGTGTGGAACAGGTACGAGGTCCAGAAGTCGGCGCCGCTGTCCTTCGTTCCGTCGTTGTTCTGATCGCGTGCGCGGTCCAAGAGCAGCGCGTCGCCGGCGGCTTCGATGCCGTAGCCCTTCAAGAGGCCACGCGCGAGCAGCTGCTCGGTGCTGCTCAGGCTCAGGCCATGAGACGGCCCGTCGATGCCGAGCACTGCGAAGCCGTGGCGCGCGAAGAAGCTCGAGAATGACAAGACGTCGAAGCGGTTGCCGGTGTAGCCGTGACCGAGCAGGATGACCGGCACTTGCTTGCCATCTTTACGCGCGGAAACTTCCTTGCGCGGAATCGACAGCGTGAAGTACACGTCTTCCCCCACCGCGGGAGCTTTCTTCGTGCTCAGATCCTCGGGCCACACCTGGTCGTCGAGCGGCAGCTCCTTGCCCTCAGCGTCATACTTTGGGAACAGCTGCGGCGAGACGTAGGATCCAATGCTGTAGTAGTCGATGTTGTAGGTGCCATCGATGAGTTCTTGTAGCTCGACGCCCGGGTCGGCTCCGTTGAACTGCTGTTGAATCGCTTCGAGTGCCGGCTTCCACACCTCGCCGTAGAGCAGCTGTGGCTTCTTCATGCCGGGGAACGCGTCGGCGTCCCGCATCGGGTAGAGCTTGGATACTTCCGCGGGGAATTCTGTTGCGAGGTGCGCCTGAGGGCCCTCGCCGTAGAGGCCATTCCGCACCGCTTGCCAATCCGCGCGGATCGTTTGCGTGGTGAAAGAATACGTAAACGCGATGTCGGAGAGTTTGATGCCCTTCGGTAGCACCTTGAGCAGTGGCTGGAGCTCCGCGGTCTGTGCGTTGTGATTGATGGTGCGATAGGGCGAGCCCACCGGCTCACCGTTCACGTCGAGGATGCGGCGCGTGACGATCACCGCGTAGCGGGTGTGATCTTCTAGAGGCACCAGCGGACGAGCGATCAGCGTGTTGGTCTGGCGCTCGTAGAACGTCATCAGCGCATCGGCGCGACCCTTCAGGTCCGCTTGCGCAGGATGCATTCCAGGGCGGTAGTTGGGGCTATCGAGCAGGCCGTCAGCGTCGGTGTCTTCAGGTGGGTCGAGCACGCCGTTGTCGTTCGTGTCCTCGCCAGCATCGAGCACGCCATTGCCGTTCGCATCTTCACCTGGGTCGAGCCGCCCGTTCCTGTTCGTGTCTTCGTCCGCTTCTTCGTAGAAGAGTGAGATGGAGGCGCGACGCGGATCATTCTTCCAGTAAAGCTCCTGGCGTTCGAGCACGGCGGGGTAGTTGCCGTTGCCGATATCCAGGTGCTGAAGCTCTCCATAGTGCTTGGAGCTGGGGGTGATGTTGACCACGTAGATGGCGTCGTCGTCCGTCGCGTAGTCCGGATCGTCGTGACGGCTCACGACGCTCTGGATGTCGATGGGCCCGGTGAACGGGACCACGATGGGCATCAGTACGCCCCAGCCGTCCATGCGATCCAGGCGCTCGCGAATGCGTGCTTCGAAGCCAGTCGGAGCCACCATGGACGCATTGATGCGACGCTGGGTCGGCGACGTCTCGTCGTAGCGGGTGGCGATGTCGTTCGGCAGCGCGAGCTCGGGCAGCGGACGATGGAAGAAGTCCATCTTCACTTGGGTGTGCGACGGAGGTGCCTCGGCCAGTCCTTCAGGCTGCTGTCCGCAGCTACCGGCGGTGACCGCGAGCACGGTCAGGGCGGACACACCGAGCGCGGTGCCGATGAACCGACAGAACAAACGCGGACGCGTTGCGTGATGCTTCATGGCTATCAAATCCTCGTGTCCAGCAAGAGCCGCAGCGCGCCCACTGTGGGCAGATGTTGACCATCGCTCTTGGAGAAGGCGTCGCCTGGAGTGAAGACACCGCCTTCGGCGCCCAGTGTGCCTTCCATGCCGTTTACGTTGACGCGGAAGCGCAGCCCAACGTCGTACTCCGTGCCAAGCACGTGGGTGGACATGGCCCCTAGCGCGTTGCGCGCGGAGCCTCCGCCGATCACGCGGCTGTTGAATGGATCCGCGGGGAGACTTGACGCGAAAGCAAACAGCGCGCCGCCGTAGACCTCGAAGCCGTCAGTCGGCCGCACGCGGAGCCGGGGGAAGATTGCGACGGTGTTCGTCGCACTGCCGCGGGTCGCGATGCGCTCGCGGTCTTCAGCGGGCACACCGACCAGGTTGGTGTCGGCGGCTGTGACGACGCCGCGCGCGCTCTGGGCCGCCAACACATGGCGGTATAGCAAGAGCCCCATCTCGTAGTTTGGATCCGCGCGGAACGCACTCTGCTTTGCATCGTCGAGGTCGGAGTCGCCGGAGGCGTACAGTACGTCGACGACCGAGCCGAACTGACCCGCGTCGAGCTCCGCGCGCACTGCGAGCCCGAACTGACTCACGTCGTGCTCCGGAAACGCGGTGCTTGGTGCGAGCTCCGTCGTTCCGGTGATGTACGCGGCTTCCGCCTGGAAGTTGAACCAAGCGCCACGAAGCTGGTGCTTCGTGCGGCCGTAGACATCCATTGCTTTGACGTGGGTCTGGTCGCCGGACGCCGCTTCTTGCTTGCGAAGCGCGCCGTAGACTCCGATCCCGTGCGCCTTGCCCTCACCCAAAGAAAGCGCTGCGACGACTTGCTTGGCCTTGTCGCCAGGCAAGAGCACATCGTCACCGGAGAGCAAGTCTGGGTCGACGAGATCGCCGCCGACCGCGGCCACGAGGCCCAAGTCGGTGTGAGGCCCGGTAGCGATCAGCGCTCGCAGCACGCGGTCACCTGAAATCGGGTCGGCGAAGCGGGCGCTCCCGGGCTGCCAGCCGTGGGCGCCATCATTCGCGACGAGCCCCAGGCCCCAGTAGCTCGTCATCCAGCCAGCGCTGAGGTGGAGCGCACGCCCGAAAGAAAGGCGGGCGAACGCCTTTCTGAGTTCCTGATCACCAGCACGATGGCCGGGAAAGAGCTCCTTCTCTCGACTTAGGCTGTCGTCGAGCGGGTTCGAGTTGCCGCCGACGATCCCTGTGTAGAGGTCGTGCTCGTAGACGAGCTCGAGGTGCAGCGGCAACATGCCGAGGCCGCTCGAGTAGCGCGAGCCCAGGCGCGCTCGAGGTCGGAAGGTCGTGCCTTCCGCGTACTCGTTGCCATCCCGGTCGACCTCGAACGCCGACACCGACTCGACCGTGAGGTGTCCGTCGAAGGTGAACTCGAACTGCGTGCAGTCAGCGCTCTCGCTGCCGAACTGCGGTAGATACTGAGTCTCGTCTCCGCTCAGCGTGAGGCTTGGCGCCGGGCCCAACCCTGGTTGACTCTTCGAGCGGCACAGTAGCTTGCGTGCCTCTGCTTCGGCTGCGGCCTTTGTGTCCGTCGATTTCACAGGCGTCCGCGCAGTCGTCTGCGCAGTCGTCTGCGCAGTGACTGTCTGTGCAGCCGCCCCCGCGGTCCAGGAGCTGACACTCACGCAGACCAGGCCTACCCACCTCAGTTTTTTCATCCGGTATCTCTGTCGCGCTGCGGACTTTCGCGGTGCTGCGTCAAGCTTCGGCGGCGAAGACATGAGTCCTCGCGGAAGCGCAGTGACGCGTCGTCACGAGCAGAGCTCGTTCCCCCGATGGCAAGCTGCTTAACAGAAAACGGTCGTTCGGTTCAATGCCAGTGGAGTGGCGTTCGAAACCATTCCGATACACGCCTCGGTGACCGATCTTCCCATCGTCACAAACAAATCGGAGTCGATTTTTCGGCCACGCGGCCGGGTAGCCGCCCGACGAGCCGTCGAATTCCCGAGGAGATGCCCATATTTGCGGGCGACCCACATGCGCGCCCAATCACGCAGGGGTGTATACCTTTTGCCACACCCCTTCCTTGACGCACTGCTCAACCTGAGTCTAGATCTGGGTTCGTCGTCGGGCAGGACGGCGCTTGATGCTTTCCAAGCGGAGGTGGGCTCCGCTCGGAGTCGGAAGGACGAGCAAGAAACGACGAAGAATCACGCCCCAAGCATCTGAAGCTGGAGGCGTGAGGTGACTTGAAGACGGGGGACACCGCCGAGCGATCGGCGCGGACAATCACAACGCTCGAATGTTCAACCCTCACTCGGACCGAACCAGCCCCACCCAGCGCTTCTCACAAGCCCTCCGTGGGACAGGACTTAGGGCCGAGTCTTCGAAAAGCCCAGCCCGCGAGACACTTTTTCGCGTAATCCCAAGCGCGGACATTTGAACACCACGAACGTGGAACCCCTCACTCGCGAGCCGAAGCATCTCCCAAGGACTGTCGATGAGTAAGAAGCTCAGCTGGCTCCAAGTCTGCCGCTCCCAAGAATTCTGCGGAAAGTGGGTAGCGCTCGATAACTGCCGATTCGATGAGGCCACCCTCAAGCCCGTGGAAGGCGACGTCGTGGACAGCGACGAAGAACTCCCCGCGCTCTGCGCGCGCATGCGCGAAATGGGTCGTTCCTCATGCTCCATCGTGTTTTGTGACGGGGACGTCTACGTCGAGACCCGCCCACAGCACACGCTGGACGCACCGATCCGCACCGATCGCCCCGCCTGACGCAGACCCACTGCACCACTTCTCGACGCCCCCTCGCGGTGGGCGTCGTTTGTCATTTGGCGCTGGGCGCTCACCTCAGCGGATCTTCGGCTTCACCACGGCTTTGCCGTCTTTGACCACCACGTCGAAGTCGATCTGCTTGCCGCGATGCTTGGCCTGCAGCTTCTGGTAGCTGGCGTCGAGCTGCTTCTTCAGGCCTCCGACGCTCACGCCAGACTGCTCGTTGAGCTGCTTCTTGGCTGCCATCAGCTTTGCGTGGACCGCTTTCACGCGGTCCTCGCTGAGGCCACTGCTCCCGCTTGAGGGTCGAGCTGCCGCTGGCGCAGCGGCTGCTCTCGGTGCGAGGGGACCGCCAAAAATCTCGCTTGCTCGCGCAGAGCCACCGACTGCCGAACGAATGGGGCGACCCGCCTGAGCGACGGGCTGAGCGGGAGCCTTTGCCGGACCTGGCTTTGCCTCGGGAGTCGGTCGCGTCGTCGCACTGATGGCTGGCTGACCCGCTGGACGCGCTGGTGATGCTGGGCGTACTGGCGGAGCAGCTGCTGGAGGCGCAGGAGGTGCGGGGCGCGCCGCAGGAGGTGCGGGGCGCGCCGCCGGAGGTGCGGGGCGCACCGCCGGAGGCGCAGGATGCGCTGGCGCTGGTGGTCTTCCGGGCGGCTGTGCTCCCGGGCTCAGCACTGGGCGGTTGGCTGCGGGTGCGGGGGGCCGTGGTGCCGTCGCTTGGGGCCGCGGGGCTGCCGCACCCGAGACGGGGGGTGCCGGGCGGGCGGTCGCGGGCCGGGCAGCTGGCACGGCGCCGACCGGCGTGAGCCGATTGACGGGCGGAGCGCTCCGCCGCGCTGGCTGGGGATCCAGATCGAAGTCGTCGAGCTCGAGTTTGTCGAGCGCAGCGGGCTTTGCCGCAGGGATCTTGGGCGCGGTAGGGGGCTCAGAGGGGAACGCCGACTGACGAGGCGGCGCAGGCTTCATTACGGCTTCCAGCGCACGCTTGGCTTCTGCTGCGAGGTCAAGATCGCCGTCCATGAGCGCCGCGAGGTCGTTTTCTGCGGCGTCTCTCGCGCTCTCAGCCGCGATGGCGCGCTCCGAGCGACGGGAGTCGGGACTCGCGCTCGTGGCATCGCTGCCCAAGCGGCGTTCTGCGCGCAGCATCTGACGCTTGTAGGTACCGTTCTCAATCTCGCGGCAGATCCGGCCCCAGTGCTGCTGGAAGGTGTTGTAGCGCTGGATCAGGGTCTGCAGTTTGAAGCGGCGCGCCGTGTTTCGGATCTTGATCTTGCGCAGCGCCCAGAAGCGCCGGTCCACGTCCTTGCGCGCGACCTGCGGCTCGATCTTCTCGATGCCCAGAAAATACTGCTCATACAACGCACGCAGCCGGTCGAGGCGGTGCTCGAGTTCGTTGATCTGGATGTCGAGCTCGTCAGCGTCCAATGCGATGTGCCCAGTCAGCCTCTAGTTGTCGCCCGGCTGCGTGCTCGATGCAGCCCTTGAAGCCCATTACAGCGGAGTGATGGTGAGGTTGTCGAAGCAAAGCTTCGCATCCCAGTCGTTGAACCCAAAGTGGTCGTGGTCTGATCCAGTTAGCGGCTGTGGATCCGTGTAACTCAAGATCAGGATCTCATTCACCCACCAATTGACGGTCTTGCCGTCGCTACGTTCAATCTTGAAGCGATAGGTCTCACCTTGACGCACCTTCGCAGTTCGGAGCTCGGTGCTCGCAGGGTCGAGGCGGACTTCGGGGCGGTTCTTGGCATGCTCATCCAGGCGCGCAAGCACATGGAACTGGTTGTTCCAACCTCCAAAGATCGTGAGGTAGCTCGAGGCGTCGTTGTAGGAAGTCCCGCTGGCAGCCCCAAAACCGTTGCCCCACAGCTCGGACTTGATGTCTCCCGCGGGTGAATAGCTGGTCGCCTCGAACTCGATGCGGGCATTGGTCGGCAGCCTGCGCTTCAGCCAGGCTGGGTGGTTGCGGGCGCGCTCGACGCACAGGCGACCTTCTTCCATGCGCCAGGCGGCGGACGTAGCGCGCCACTCGTTACCCACGAGCTTGCGATTGAAATCGTCGTGGTAGGGGCCTTCGAGGGCGGGATCTCGATTCGCTTCGTTCGCCCGGCTCTGGACCACCGCCTTGGGCGTCTCCTGGCGGGGCTTGACCGTGGTCGCCGTCGATGGCTTGCCCTGATGGTTCTTGGTTTCGGTGTCTTGAGGGACGCAGTGCAGGCAGCAAGCCGCGGTCAGGCAGAGCAACAATCGCTTCACAGTCGGGGATGCTAAAGGACCGTGGGCGGTTGTGGTACCGGGAGCTAGAGCATGCAGCCCGTTCTCCTGCACCTGCGCTGGTTCGTCCAGCCCACGAGCGTGGCGTGGGTGTACGGTGCGTGCGCCGTTGCAGCGCTCACGTTTTCATTCGTGGTGTGGCGGCGACGCGGTCGGGACTTCCAGCGGCTGCTGCCGTGGGTGATCGCTGCTGTGGTGCTTGGCGCCTTGGCCGTGGTGCGGCGGGGGCAGGCGTTGCCCGCGACGGAGCTGGTGGTGACGAGCAGTGGCGCCTCCTTGGTGCTCGCCGCGGTCAGCGCCTGGATCCTCACGCTGGGCCTCGTGCAGCGCAGTGGTGGCAGTATAGCGCGTGCGTCGAGCGCGTTCTTCGTCGCCTCTCTCGCGGGGCTCTTGAGCGCTCGCTGGATGTATCTGCTCGCGAACCCGAAGGCGGTGGTCCACTGGGCGAGCTGGCTGTCGGTGCGAGGCGGGGGCCTGCTCGGGTATCCCGGGCTGCTTGTCGGGCTTGCCGTGGGGGCCTGGTGGATGGCGCGCGCTCCAGAGCAGCGTGCAGGTTCTGTCGCCGCGCGGCAATGGCTGGATGCGGCAGCGCCGGCGGCGGCTCTCGGTGCGGCCGTGGTGCGCGTAGGCTGCTATTTGTTCGGTTGCGACTACGGGCGGGCGCTGCCTGAGGACTCAGGCGCTTTGCTCAGCTCGCTGGGGACATTTCCCCATTGGCAGACGCAGACACTGGACGGCTGGGGCGCTCCGGCTTGGGTCGCTCAGGTCAACGGCGGCTTGCTCTCCGACACGTCGCGTGAATCCCTCCCGGTGCACCCGACGGAGCTCTACGAAGCGGTGCTCGGCGTCTTGCTGTTCGGCCTCCTGGTCTGGGTGCGCCCACGCTGCAAGCGACCCGGGCAGGTGTTTGGCGTGTTCGTTCTTGGTTATGCGTGGCTGCGCTTCAGCTGCGACCTGTTGCGTGGCGATGGCGAGCGAGGTCTGCTGGGGCCAGCGCTCGAGGGCCGATTGCTGCTCGGTTTGGGCTGGATCGTGTGGGGGCTGCTTGCGGGCTTCGCGGCGGCGCAGCTGGTCCGGGACGCACGCTGGCGCGCTTCGCTACGAGTCGCGCTGCTGCTACCGGGGTTGTCGATGCTCGTCGTGCGAGTTGGGCGCCACCCTTGGGACGCGCTCACAATCAGTCTGACCCAGTGGCTCGCGCTGCTCAGCAGCGCGGCGTGCGCGGTTGGCTCTCAGTGGCTCGAGCGACAGCCGAACTCGAACAAGGAGCGACCCGGGGATGTCGTCGAGCCATCCTAGTCGGCTGGCCACGCGGCTCGGGGTGGCGCTTGCTCTGTGGGGCTTTCATTGCCCCGCGGAACCCGTCAGGGTGCGCTATGTTGCGCCGTCGGCTTGCCCCGACGAGCGCGCGTTCCTGACACGCGTGCGAAGCCACACGGACCAGCTCGAGCTCGCAGAGCCCCGCAGTCTCGCGCGTGTACTGGAGATCCGCATCGAACGTGCTCAAGGTGGCTACAGCGCTCGTCTGGAGTTCGTCGACTCGCGGCGCGAACACATCACACGAACCATCGGCGGGCAGGACTGTGACGAGGTCACCGACGCGCTCGCGCTGACCGTGGCGCTCCTCGTCGAGGCGGCTCCAAGGCCGCAAGAGCCGCCCGAACCGCCAACGGCGCGAGACAACCCGCCGCAGAGCGCTGCCGAGCCCTTCCAGCGCACCACCACGCCCCCACCCAGTGGTCCAGCTTCTCCCCCTCCGCGCGCCGCTATCTGGAGCTTGGGATTCTCCGGGCGGGCGAGCTCCCAAGTCGCGCCGGATCCAAGCTACGGTTTGGCGCTCGGCTTGTCACGGCTTGCCCTCTGGAATCCTCAAGGAAACGACCTCGCCGGGGGGTGGCGGACGACGCTGGACATCAACTACCAAGACTCGGGTCCGGTGACGTTCGAGCAGACGAGCATCCGTTTTCGTTTGGTTGGGGTGAGGGGAGCACTGTGCGGCGCCTGGACGTTGCGTGAGCCGGTGTTCGCGGAGCTGTGCGGCGCCGCCGAAGTCGGCTACTGGGCTGCCAAAGCGGAGCGCTCCGAGCGGCTGCCCAGTCCCCGTTCCGGCTCCGCTGCGTGGGGCGCCCTGGGTCTCCCCATTGCTGTCGGGGTCGCGGTCGATGGGCTCCAGGTGTTTGTGGCGGCGGGACCGTGGTTTCCCCTGAACCGAGAACAGTTCACGTTTTCCCGGCCAACCAGCGTGGTGCACGAGGTGCAACCCATCAGCGTGAGCGTGGATTTGGGGCTCCGGCTCGCGTTGTAGTTTTTTCGTGATCCGAAGCGAGCGCTGGAGGAATCACCTGGAGTGCGCAGTTCGTCCGCCATCGACCAGTCCTCCGAGGAGGAGACCGGGATGGTCACTCCCGTGGCGACCGGGCTGAGTGCCGAGGAACTGGTACGGACGCACTTCGACTTCGTGTGGCGGCTGTTACGGCGCTTCGGCTTGAACCCAGGCGACGCGGATGACGTGGCCCAGCAGGTGTTCGTCGTCGCGTGTCGCAAGCTGGACGTGATTCACGCGGGGCGCGAGCGAGCCTATTTGTTTGGCGTCGCGAGCCGCAGCGCCGCGCGCTTTCGCCGTGACCAGGCACGGCGTGGGGAGCTGGAGCTGGGTGAGGACGTGCCACTAGATGTCCCAAGCCCAGAAGCGTTGGTCGATCAACGGCGTGCGCGTGAGCTTCTGGATCACGTGCTAGCGCTAATGCCTCTGGAGCTGCGCTGCGTGTTCGTATCGTTCGAGATCGAGGAGCTCAGCTTGTCGGAGATTGCAGAAGGCCTTTCAATTCCTCGCGGAACTGCTGCTTCGCGCTTGCGCCGCGCGCGAGAAGACTTCGAGCAACGCGTGAGACGCGCGGAGCTCGCGCGTGACCACGGCATCAGAGGAGGACGCGATGACTGACCCCGAACGCCTGTTGGAAACGGTCGGTCACGGCTCCGCGCTGGGTCAGCTGTTGCGCGCCGGCGCTGCAGAGCAACCGGACGGCGCCGCGCTCCGTCGCACTCTCGCTGCGGTGGGTACCGGGGGCGCCTTGATTGGCGTCGCTGGCGGCGCCCAAGCTGCGGGTGCGGCCACGTCGAGCTCCCTCGTCGGTGGCTCTGGAGCGGCCGTGGGTTCAAGCGCTGCGGTGGGCTCGAGCGCTGTGGTGGGCTCGAGCGCTGCGGTCGGCAAGAGCTCAGCGGGTGTGCTGCTCCTCAAATGGGTTGGCGCAGGCGTGCTGGCTGGAGGTGTCGTCACGGGGGCTGCTCACGTCGCCACGTCGCCTGAGCCGCAAGTGCAACCGCGGAGTGCGGTCGTGCAGGTGCAGCCGAGCGTCGCGTCAGCGCGCCCCGCGGCTCCGCGTGAGCGTCAGACCGCACCGAAGGTCGAGGTCAACGAACTTGAAGTCCCGCGCAGTCAGCAACCTGCGGCCTCCGGCGCCGCGTCGTCGGAGACCGCGCCGCCCGAGCCGTCCCAGCTCAGCGCCGAGCTTGCTGCACTTGGTCGCGCCAAGGCTCTGGCGGCGAGTGATCCTGGATTGGCGCTGCGCGAGCTGGCGAGCTATCAAGCAAAATTTCCCGGCGGTAAATTGAACTACGAGGCTGTTGTGCTGGGTATGCAGACGGCGGAGCGCGCCGGGCAGCCAGAGCTGGCGCGCCAATACGCGCGCCAGGTGCTCGCGTTCCAGCCTGTTGGTCCACAGGCGGATCAAGCCCGTTCGCTGCTGGCTCCGTGACCTGGCGTGCACTTTTCGAGATTTTGTGATCCGGTCGCGTTCCACCAGGCATGAGCAGATATGAACAAGCAAACGCCCTTCATGCTCTTGCTCGTCGCGGCTGCCTGTAGCAACACCACGGATCTCGGCAGCGGACAAAACCAAGACAACCTTTCCGACAGGGAGGTGGCGTGTCAGCGCCTCAGCGAATTGCCGTGTGGAGTCGGCGAAGCGGAGTGCATGAGTGAGCTCGCCGATCAAGACGAGCTCGCAGCGAGTAAGGGCTGTACGGCGGAAGTAGACGCCATGCTCAACTGCGTCCGCGGCAAACCACTGAGCTGCGTGGATGGGCAAGCTGCCAGCGATGGCTGTGAAGCGCTGCAACGAGCAGCGGGAGATTGCATCTTCGGCACCGTGAATCACGGTGCGTGCGGAGGCTCGGGAACCGGGCAACCTGGCGGGCCCCAGACCTGCAGCGCGTCTTGCGATGACGGTGGGCAGGCCTCCTGCGCGGGTGAGGGTGACGTCGTCAAATGCATTTGCGAGAAGGGCCCTCGGGCAGGGCATGAGTTCGCGCTGTTGTCGTGTCAGGATCTGGAAGTCGATTTCCTCACGGAATGCTACGGTGGGCCGTCGGCGGGAAGCGGCGCCGCCTGCGGTGGCTCCGGGACAACGACCACGGACGGCAGAGACGTATGCGACGCCAGCTGCACCAACGGCGTCGATGTCAGCTGCGAAGGTGCAGAAGGTGGTCCCGTGGTGTGCTCATGCGGCACCAGCGGCCGCCAGTTCGCGCTGACCAGCTGTGACGAGTTGCCATCCCGTATGCCCGCCGCATGTGAATGAGCGCCGCACGGCGTGGGCGCTTCTAGGATAAACCCTTTGAATCATGGAGGTTTTACGCCCAACGACAACGCCTGACTTGGACTGGGACCGGCTCAGGAGATGTAAGATTTCAAGGCTCGGACGCGTTCTCGGATGACTTGCTAGCCACCCCCGCACGTCTATAGGCTAGCCTCTCGCTTCTGGGCGGCTCGCCGTCCCAAACCCGACACACGTCAGGGAGCTTCACGAATGCGTACATCGCTCAAGATCACGACGGTCGCTATCCTCGCCAGCTCGATGGCCATGGTGGCGTGCCGCAAGAACGACGAAGAGGAACAGGCTCAGACTGCCGGCTACCAGCAGCAGCCGGGCTACGGGCAGCAGCAGCCGGGCTACGGACAGCAGCAGCCTGGTTACGGGCAACAGCAGCCGGGCTATGGGCAGCAGCCCGGCTACCAGGCTCAGCCCGGCGCGACGACTCCGCCCGCCGGCACCGCGCCTCCCGCTGGTACGGCTCCCGGCATCCCCGGCCTGCCGGGCATGCAGCAGAGCAGCGGCGGGCAAGCCCAGCCGTTGGATCCCGCCGCAGGCGCCGTAGCGCAGCCCATTCTCCAGCAGCTCGCCGCTGGCTCAGTGCCCCCAGGCGCCAAGGCCGTGGGCTCGGCGCTGGTCGGCAACTTCCAGCAAGGGCAGACTCTCGAGTCTCAGATCCAGCTTCAGCCCGGCAAGTGCTACACGGTCGTTGCCGCGGGGATGCCGCCGGGCATCACCGAAGTCGACGTGCAGTTCGTCGCCGTGAGCCCGATCCCGGGCATGGCCCCGGTCATGGCTCAGGACAACGCTTCGGGCGCCCAAGCCGTGTTGGGCAAGAACCCCGACTGCTACCGTTGGGCGTTGCCCGCGGCTGCACCGGTCAAGCTCGTGCTGACCGTGCGCGGCGGTTCTGGTATCGCGGCGGCTCAGGTCTACGAGAAGTAGACCAAGGCAAGCGCCACAGACTGCAAAGGCCGAGGACAAGAGCCCTCGGCCTTTTGCTGTTTGCAGCGCGCGTTGAGCGGGCAGAGTCCGAGGCCCCGCGCTGCCGTCCCTGGGACTCGAAACGCCAAGCCATGGCGGACCAGGCGGCTCGAACCGGATGGGATGGTACTGCTCTGTGGGGTGTGTCCGGCGGTGACGGCAGCGCGAGGTTCGAACGGCTCACCACGTCTCTCTTCTCTTCGTTACTTGATCTCCTTTTCCAGCGCATCCAGCTGCGCCTCTAGGTTGCTGGAGTCGATGTCTTGTTCGGCTTCGTCTTCGAAATCTGCTTCCGTGGGGATGTCGCCAGCGGACGCCACCTGAATCTCCGTGGAGGTCGCCGCGGCGGTGACTCCCGGCGGTTCCTGAGCAGAGTCTTTGTCGTTGCAAGCGATGGTGATCGGCGCGCACAGCGCCAAACCAACGAGCACCAAGGTGCGGGCGTTCACTTCGCACCTCCAGCCTTTAGCGTCTTGAGACGAGATGCGTGGCGGCTGTTCTCTTTGCTCTTGAGGCTCTGAACCCGCTTGACGAGATCGCTCTTGTTCTCATCCTTCGCCAAGATCTCCAGGCGGTTCAGCTTGGCCATCCGAGCGGCGTGGAGGTTCAGCTCTTGCTTCACCTCGGGGCGCTCGACGTCTTTGCCGAGTTCTTGCTTGAGTTCCTTGCGGCGCTTGTCTCGGCGCTCTTCGCGCTTTGCCTTGTAGCTCTCCCATTCAGGGGGCTCGGGTCGTTTCCCTGAGGGATTGGGAACAGGAGCTGATGCCGGGCGATCTTCTTCTGCCTGATCCGGTGGGCGCCGATCATCGCTCCGATCCGGGTCGTCCCGGGGTCGCGGCTCCGGCCTGCCTTGCTTGTCTCTGGGCGGCGGCTTCTTGTCGGCTTCATACTGACGTGGCGGACGTTTGTCTTCAGCAAATGCGGGTGTGGCGAAACTCAAACTGACTAGGCAGAGCAGGCACTTGAGGGTGGTTCGGCTGGTCACGGTGCTCCTTTGATTTCCATGTAGAAATGCAGGTCGGAAAACGCGGTGGTGCCGCCTTCAGCGGGAATGGCGGCCTGGGGTGTTGTGAAGTCGACAACCCAGGTGCTCCGGACGTTATTCAAAAGAGTCGTTGAGCGGGCACTCCGCATGACGTTTTCGCCGGCGGCGTTGCTCTGCTCACGTTGAGCGCAGGCTGCGCTGTCAGTGCCACTCAGGAGCGCCCCTCACCCCCTCCTCAACCGACGGTCGCGAACGCATCGGCAGGAGTGATCGCTTCGACCATCAACGCTGACTAACACCCCGCCGGGGCGAGCTGTCTTTGCCGCGGCTCACTCACTCTCACTTCGACGATCGAAGGTGATCGTGAGTCTTCGAGACCAGGAGACACGCATTGATGAACAGCATTCGCACAAGCCTGCTTGCCCTTGGACTCTTCGCGTTCGTGTGCGGCGGACACCCGCCACCTCATGGTCCGCACGGGGGCAAGCCGCCCGAGGAAGCGTTCAAGGCCTGCGATGAAAAGGCCGCTGACGCGGATTGCTCCTTGGCCGGGCCGGACGGCGAGAGCCACCTAGGCAAGTGCAAGGCGCCGCCGCCGGACGCCAAGGACACGCGCCTGATGTGCGCACCCGCAGACGGCCATGGCCCTGGTCACCACGGTCCACCGCCTCAAAAGTAGGCACTGTCGCTCCGGCATGTGGCCGTCGCCTCCCCTGGTGTTGGTCAAGACATCGCGGAACCGTGCGACGGTCGTCCTACTGCGTGATCAATCGACGACTTCGGGTAGCCGAGCCCTAACGCTCTGCAAAGCTCAACCGTCTTCCACGGAAGCGGATGGTCGATTGATCTCGGATGCAGTCACAGCGGATCTGGTGCGTCGGGTCCAGCGAGGTGAGCCTCGCGCCTTCGAAGGTCTGGCAAAGGCTTTCCTCAGGGCTGCGTACTCCGTCGCGCTCGCGATCGTGCGACGGCCGAGCGACGCCGAAGACGTCGCGCAAGACGCGTTGCTGATCGCGTTCGAGCGCATCGACACCTGTCGAGACCCGGCGCGCTTCGGGGGGTGGCTGATGCAGATCACACGCAATCAAGCGCGTAACTTCCTCGACCGCCGTCGTCTTAGAGACGTACCTGCGCAAGAGCCCAACGAGTTCAGTATCGGCACCCAGGCCGCGGATGATCGCGGTCCCGAGCGTGCGAGGCTACTCTCTGCGCTCGAGCTACTCAGCGAGGCTCAGCGTGAGGTCGTGCTGCTGCACGATCTCGAAGGTTGGACTCATGCGGAGATCGGTCGCGCCCTGGAGCTCTCCGAGGTGATGAGTCGACAGCATCTGTTTCAGGCACGACGCGTGCTACGAGGCGCACTGGAAGAGAGCGCCGAGGGCGTTCAGAAACGCAAAGTGGGAGGAGCTCAATGACTGATTTCGAACGCATCGATCTGTCGAGCCTCGACCCAGCGCGAGATCCCGAGCGCTGGCAGCTCAGGCTCGATGAAACCGTGTACATGGCGATTCGTGCTCGTGATCGCCGCATCACCGTTGGTGGCCAGATCTACCTCTGGACGAAGCCGCTGCTCGGCATTGCCGCAGGGATCGCTGCGATCGTCTGGACGGGTGCGCTCTTGAGCGGGAACTCCGAGACGACGACGGTCGAAGACCCTCACGCCACGCTCAGCGCATGGGCGGCCGAGGGAGAGGTGCCGACTTCCACCTCCAGGATGCTCCAGGTGATGCAGGAGCTGCCCGCGCGGTCCGGAGACGATCATGAGTGAAACCGAGAGCCACGTTAGGCCCACCGCCGAGCCACGCAGCGTGCGGCTCGTGACGGCGATCTTGCTCGTAGTCACGTTCGCCACCGGCACGCTGACGGGCGTGGGGATTACCGTATGGTTAAATCCGAGCCATCGCGGTCATCCCCAGCCGCCGAAGTTCGGACCCTTGCCGCTGGAAGAGCTCGACCTCACGCAGGAGCAGCAAGCAAAGGTGAAGGCCATCTTCGACCGGCATCGTCCAGAGATCGAAGCCGCCGTGCGAGAGACCTTTCCCAAGGTGCAAGCGATCAACGAACAGACGGAGCGCGAGGTGAAGGAGATCCTCACCGATGCCCAGAAGCAGCGCTTTGAAGAGCTGAAGAAGCGTCGCAAGCACCACGGTCCGCGTCCGCCGGGCGAGCCGTGGATGGCGCCTGGTGGACCTGGCGGCCCCCGTGGTGCGCCTCCACCGCCAAGCGGCGACACATCGCCGCCCGCGCCACCCAGCGCCGACGCGCCGCTTCCGGCGCCCACGGGTTCGTAGGGTTACTGCGAGATGCGGGGTCCGCACCGATCGGTTCCGTGTGGATTTAATGCTCCGTCGCCGGCGTTGCGGGTCCGGCTCGGGCGGAGAGGTGCTATGTGCGGCGCATCCTGGACCTCCCCGACCGCCTCCGGGTGGTGACGCTGAGGAGTGACCGCTAGCGCCGCCGCGACGTATTGCGCTCGTGGAGGATGCGCAGGCCGTACAGCGTGAGCGTGTCGTCGACCGTTTCTAGGCTCTTCGTGTGCTGAGCAATCAACGTCGCGAGCCCGCCCGTAGCGATCACACGACACTCGAAGCCGAGCTCTTCGATCAGCTTCTCCACCAGGCCATCCACCAGACTCGCGTAACCGTGAACGATACCGGATTGCAGCGAGTGTGTGGTGTTGCGACCGACCACCCGCGGCGGCACGGCGATCTCGATACGCGACAGCTTGGCGGCGCGCCCGAGCAGGCCGTCCAAGCTGACCTGAATGCCAGGCACGATGACTCCTCCGAGGTACTCCGCCTTGGGGGAGATGCAGTCGAAGGTGGTCGCCGTGCCGAAGTCGACGACGATTACTCCCGCGCGGATACGCTCAAAGGCGGCGACGGCGTTCACCACGCGATCCGCTCCGACGTCCCGCGGGTTTTCGTACAGGATACTGATGCCCGTCTTCAGACCTGGGCCGACGACCAGCGCTTCCCGCGCGAACGCGTGGCGCACGGCGTCCATCATCACGTCGGTCAGCGGCGGCACCACGCTGGCGATGATCGCGGCGGAGACCACACTCGGGTCAATGCCGCGGAGGGCCAACATTTGCCGTAGCAGCACGCCGTACTCATCCGCAGTACGCGCCCGAACCGTTTCCGAGCGGAATGTCTGGACCAGGTCTTCGTCGTCGTACAGGCCGAAGGCGATGTTCGTGTTGCCGATGTCTACTGCTAGCAGCATGCGTTCCTCACTGTCAGCGTGGTCACTGACCCGCGATGGTTGCCTTGCGGATCACGTCTCCCTCGACGACGCGGTCCCAGTCGCCGGTGGCTTTGCCCAACAAGGGGTAGCTGCCATCCAGTCGGGGAAACTTCCCGAGCGTGACGAACAGCTGACTCGAGGCGGTGTCTCTACCGCTCAGCGCGAGACCGATCCCCAAATGCCCAAACGGAACCGGCGACGTTTCGCAGCGCAGCGGCTCACCTTCAGCGCCGCCGTAGCTGTCCGCGTTGGGGTCGCCGAACTGGACCACGAAGGCAGGCACCACACGGTGCATCGTGAGTCCATTGTAGAAGCCTTTTCCGACCAGCTCCTGAATGCGCGCGACGGATACTGGCGCGAGACTGGGATCCAACTCGAGCCCGAGCTTCCCGACGTCGAGTTCTAGGTGCACCACGAGCTTGTGATCCGGACGTGGCAGCTCGAGCGCGGCGATCGACTTCGGCGCGCTGAACTCGCTGCAGCTCGCTCGCTTGTTACCAGCCGTACGCAGCGCCTTCTCGGCGTGAGCGCGCAAGGTGGCGTTGGTCGATTTGCAGTACCCCTGAACCAGCTTCTCGCGCGCTGCGACCTGCTTGGCGTCTTTCAGCGAGACCGCGGCGAGCGCATCCAGGAGGACGCCGATGATCTCGACCTGACTCGGATCGCGCTTCTGCGCGAGGGCCGCGAACAGTGCGTCCACAACCTCGGGTTCCGACGCAAACTGCGCGCCCTCGTCTTCCACCTTGCTCCCGCGGTCGGGATGCGCGGCCAGGATTTCTGCGGCGACAGCTGCTACGCCCGGCTCCTTCGCCTTGATCGCATCCGCGAGGATACGGTATTGCTCTGCAGCCTCAGGGTGGCTTGCAAGGAGGTTCAGCGCTCCCTCTCGCACTCGACGGTCGCTGTGCTTGGTCAGTTCGTGCCAGCGGATGTAGCGCGCCCGCGTCAGCTCTCCCCGGTCTAGCACTTCGAGGACGTACTTCGCCTTGACGTAAGAGTCATCGGGATCGCACTCGACGAGCTTCGGATATAGGCTGCGCGTACCCGCGACTCGTGCTGCAGCGCTGCAGCGGAGCAAGATCGCACGGCGCCGCTCAGGCTTCTTGTCTGGCAACGGCAGCTCTGACAAAGCCTCGAGAGCGCCTTGCGCGGCGCGGAGCGGTGGCTTCAGACCGCTCACTAGCTCGAAGACCAGCGCGAACTCGGGCTTGCTCAAGCTGGCGGTGACCTGAGTTTGATCCTTGGCGAGTTGGGCGAGGGCGTCTCGCAAGGCGTTCTGGCCGGCGGTGTCTAGCTTGCTCAGGCCGCGCGCGGCTTCGATGCGTGCGGTGAGCGGTTGCTTCGTATCGGTGACGATCCGGTGCAGTTGCGGCGCTGCCTCGGGGCCGCTGCGGATCAGCGCACGCGCCACGTACACGACGTCGCCGTTCTTTGGATCGAGCTTCTCGAGCAGTGCGTCCGCCACGTCCCGGGTGCGCTTGGCGACGCTCGCGCTCTCCGGGTCGAAGTGCCCGAGCGGTGCCAGCGCGAGCGCGAAGCTTTGCTCGCTGGCGAGGTCAAGCAAGCTCACGACTGTTTCCCCGTGGAGCTTATGAGCGCGCGCTGCCAGGCGTGTGAGCGCGAGCGCCGCCTGTTCCTTCAAGCCTTTGATCGGAGAGCGCAGCCAGGCATTCAATGTGGCTTCCGCTTCTACGCCACCACAGCGAGCCAAACCGTCGGCTAACGCGCTAAAGGGCTCGATGCCTTCTCCATTCGGGGCAACCGCGTCTAGTGTGACGCTGAGGCTCGCAGCACGGGTGACGAGGGCACGCACGGCTGCAAACTGCTGGCCCTCGCAGCCGAAGCCGACGCCGTACGCAGCCCAGGCGACGACCTCTGGATCTTCGTCTCGCAGGCGCTCGATGAGTTGCTTGAACGCTGCTTGGTCCGCGATGCGGGCCAGCGCCCGCGCCGCCGCCCGCCGCACAAGCGGGCTCGCGTGCCGCAGGTCAGCCGGCTTGACGCTGCTTGAGTCTCGCCGTTGCTCCGCGAGGAGCAAGGCGTTCAGGCGATCGGCTACCGCCTCGCTGGGTGCTTCATCGTCGTCTGCAGGTGCTGCTGAGCTGGTCGCTGCGGCTGAAGACGTAGACACCGACGCTGAGGCGCTCGCAGCGCTCCCGGTTTCTTTTTCCCTGTGGCAACTCACGGACAGTAGAGGTGCGCATGCAACAAGGGATAGAGTGAGCCGTGCGCGTGTCAAATTGGGTGCCTCGCTCCCATCCCTCTGGGCACATAGCGATCGAGCGCGGTCTTGATCAGCTCAGAGAGCGCGCGCCGCGCACGCATCGAGATAGAGATGGGTGAGCGCGCGGGGTGCTCGTGGACCAGCAAGCCGTGATCGCGAAAAAGTCGGGCGGCACGCCGCATGTGAAAGTCGCAGGTGACCAGACGCACACGCTCGGTTGCAAATTGCGCGAGCAGGGCCTGGCTGAAGTACGCATTCTCGCGAGTGGAGTGCGAACGATCCTCCTCCAGGATCAGCGCGGTTGGCACGCCGAGGTGTTCGAGCTCGCGGCGCATCGCGCAAGCCTCGCTGACGCCGTGCCAGCGCTTGCCACCAGACACGACCACCCAGCGCGCTCCGAACTCGTGATACACGCGCGCACCCCGCGCCAACCGACGCTTCAGCGCGCCGCGAACGTCGCCCCCGGGCTCGACCCGGCAACCGAGGATCACGATGGCTGGCTCCGCGCTCATGCTCGCCGGACGCTATAACCGATCGCCGCCGAGTGGCAATTCGCCCGCCGGGTTGTGCGCGGTTCGGCACCAGCACACGGGGCCGCATGGGGAAATCCGCTGCTGTTTTGAGCTTTATCACGCCAGATGCCGCTCCTGCCGCGCTTGGGCAGTCACGCGCGGGCAAGGCGGCGCACGGTCTCGGTGAGGGCCTGGTGGTTCAGCGGGCCGCAGAGCGACTCGACGCCACTGGCGTCACCGAGGTCATCCGCGTGCTCGCTGACGAGCAGCACGCCCATACGGGGGGACAGCTTGCGTAGCGGCCCGAGCGTCGGCTCGTCCATCGGGGCGCGTGCGACCAGCACGTTGATTGCACCAGCTCTAAGGACGGTTTCTGCTTCCGCGAGGTTATCTGCGGTACTCACCTCGAAGTGCGCGGCGCGCAAGGCTGACGCCAGCACCCGCCGCATGCTCGGATCGTCGTCGAGCACCAGCACACGGCTTGCATCCGAGATAGGCGCGTTGAGCTCGATCACCGCCCGGGTGCCCCCCGATTCTCGGGGTTCGAGGCGTACCTCCCCACCGTGGTCACGCACGATCTGCGCGGTAATCGCTAGCCCGAGGCCAGTACCTAGGCCGTGTGGCTTGGTCGTGATGAACGGCTCGAAGACGCGATCGCGGACCTCTTCTGCGAGACCTGGTCCGTCATCGTCCACCAAAATTTCCACGTGGTGTTCCGCCGCGCGCACCGAGAGCTGCACTTTGCCTCCGCTGAGGGCCGCGGCGTCTATGGCGTTCGCGACCACGTTGACGACCGCCTGCGCAAGACGGGGCGGATCATGCGCCAAGGAGAACGCGGGTAGCTCAGCGACCTCGAGCCTGACCCCTCGCTCCTTCGCCCGAGTCGTCACCATGCGAAGGGCCAGCGAGATGGTCTTTGCTATGGGAGCTTGCTCGAGATTCGCGCGCTCCCGGCGAGCGAAGCCGCACAGGTGCTGCACGAAGCTCCCGATGCGCTCCGCCGCGACTTCCATGTCATCCGCGGCTTCTGCCAGATCCGGATCGGAGATTTGTTCCGCGATCTGAGCCACGTAGCCGGTGCTGGCGCGGATCACCGCTAGAGGATTGTTGATTTCGTGCGCCATGCTGGCTGCCATGCGACCCACGGTCGCCAGGCGCTCCGCGTGCTCGAGTTCGCGTTCGAGCTTTCTCCGTGCGGTAACATCGAGCGACACCTCGGCAAAGCGCAGCGCGGTGTACTGAGTGTTCGGCACCGGGGAGAGCGACAGGTGCACGATGATGTCTTGCCCA